>NZ_JAYMDY010000012.1:0-144201 GCF_037027245.1 Pseudoalteromonas sp. CH_XMU1449-3 | reverse complement strand
TACAACTGACGTAACAGGTGACGTACAGTTACCAGACGGCGTTGAAATGGTAATGCCTGGTGATAACATCAAGATGACTGTAGAACTAATCTGCCCAATCGCGATGGACGAAGGTTTACGCTTCGCTATCCGTGAAGGTGGTCGTACAGTTGGTGCTGGTGTTGTTGCAACTATCGTTGAGTAATCAACTATAGTGATGCATCAAGCATTAAGAAAAACCCGAGCTTAGTCTCGGGTTTTTTTATGTGTGAAAAAAGCCATCAGCTGTCAGCTTTCAGACGTCAGATTCGATCGGTGGGGTTGTTTAGTGTGGTGTCTCACTCAGCATTTGCCCTGTTCATTCTTCGGGTAGGTTGGTTTGAGCGCAGCGAAACCCAACAAATCCATGTAAACCTTTTCTTTGGTAAACCCAAACCACATTAAAGCACTCCCAAGGTTATGCTTGACCTAGAACCTAGAACCTAGAACCTAGAACCTAGAACCTTTACCCTCGCTAACTCGCAACTTTCCTATGAACTAATTCACTCATTTAGCACTCTTAAAAATAAAACGAGGCGCTTGGGTGTTAAAAAGGAATTACAAAGCATGGATCATCTCAATTACGTTACATGCTGTGCTTTTATTGCTATTTACTCGATATGGAAAGTCTGTGAAACTCCCCGCTGTCGCTGAACCGCCAAAAGTAATCAACGCGTATGTGAGTGTTGATTTAACTTCATTACCTAGCTTGCAGAAAATCCAAGAAAAACCTTCACCTGAGCAAACAGAAGGAATGCCTGAAGAGGCTAAGTCTTTGCCGAAAAAAGAAGAAACTTCGCATAATAGCTCTCAGCAGATAAGTGATACTAAAGTAATTAATCCCACAATAAATGGGACGAAAAAAGTTATCACTGAGATAGTAAAGCCTATTCAGACAGCTGAGAATTCAAAAATAGCCGAAGAGCCTTTTAAAAAGCTCAACCCTTATGCGCCAATCCCACAGCTTAATTTTGAAAATGGTTCTGCTAATGCGTCTTTATTTGGGCAGGATGAAGCCGCTAATGATAAATCGCCTACAGGTAGGGTTACAGTGCCTGCACAATTAACCGTCTCTGATAAAGCAACTGTCGTTTGGCAAAATGGCGATGGCAGCAAGCGTATCGAGGTGCTAAATGGCATGTGTTACGGCATAGATTTTAATTCGGTGTTTGGTAAATCTGGAGTGCCAAGTGGATCGCCCAGACCCTGTGAAGATAAAGAAGCAAAACTATTTAAAGAAATAATGAATAAGTGGAGTAAAAAGTAATAACAAAACACTTTACCTCAACTTAACTTGAGCTTTTAAAGTAGCGTTTTTTGTAATGGATATCGCTATGAACTCACTAGAAAACTATTTATTAAGCCTACAAATCAATTGCTATCACACATCAGTGATGCAGGTTTCTCAAGTACAAATGCGTATTTGGCAGTCATTACAAAATAGTTCTAGTTATGCAAATAGCGTAATCGAAGAATTTGAATTAAGCGGACAACCTCTTAGTTATCAACATGCCGCCCTATTTACGCTGG
This sequence comes from Pseudoalteromonas sp. CH_XMU1449-3, assembly GCF_037027245.1. Taxonomy (NCBI): domain Bacteria; kingdom Pseudomonadati; phylum Pseudomonadota; class Gammaproteobacteria; order Alteromonadales; family Pseudoalteromonadaceae; genus Pseudoalteromonas; species Pseudoalteromonas sp. CH_XMU1449-3. Next base: position 142,653 of record NZ_JAYMDY010000012.1, on the reverse strand, counting down.
TTTTACAGCAGCTCGGTTATAAAATAAAGCCAACAGAAGAAAATACTTTGTCGGTAAGGCATAACCATTTGTTACATGACATTCGTCTTGTTGAGCAGTTAAACCCTAATGAGGCTTAAGTCATGTTTTATCGTATAAAAAGGCACTTAGCCGAAACTAAGTGCCTTGGCTTAACGAAGTTACCAAATCATTTCTACAAATTCTGGGTGATCCACAAATGGGTTGCGGTTACCTTGATGTTCATAAGCGGCTTGGTTACGGTCAAGCTCTAATTGGCTAACGGGATCCTCGTTATGCCACTTTAATAACATAGCAACGACCCAGCTCTCAAAAACCTGATTAGATGAACCATTCAGTACAGCGTTACTGTAAGTTGTGTTGTTTTGCCATGAGCCAATCACGTTTTCATAGCGTGTTGCCATATAGAAATAGGCTCTTGCAAAGTCACCTTTAAACTCATCGATAGGTTCAAAAACCGTTCCTGAGTAATTTAATGTGCTAGCAGCGCTGCCTAATTTACTGCCGTTACTAGAGGTATAGCTTGCACTAGCTACTTCACCAAATGGGTAATTACTGCGTTTTGAATTGACATAACCATCAGTGGCAAAAATGTGATGTACGTCTGAATTCATTGGCTCAACTGTTCCACCAAACCAACTTTTCGGGAAAGAATGCTCACGGTTGTAGCAATCTGCTTCGCTGTTGTATGTACCACATTGATCGCTTACTGCAACATAGTTGTAGCTGTCTTGGCCTGCAGGGTTTTCTGAATAACGGTCTAAAATAGAGTTGTCGTTTTCAAAATACTTATCGCGTGAAGCAACATCATAAAAACTCCAAATCGCAGAATAGCCCTGCGAGTTGTGACCTTTGATAATGTTGTATAGCTCTGTTTTCAGTGCATAACCACTAAGGCCTTGCGTTGTAACATAGTATCCCGTTGGCTCTGTTGGGGTTGTACCACCCCCGTCACCGCCGCCTGAGCTATCACCTAAACTAAACGGCGTAGCTTCTGAGCTTTGGAAGCTTGCACCACTGGCAAGTACTGTTTGACCGAACGAAAGGCTATAGCTACCGTTACCGTAAGAGCAGCATATGCCATCACCATAGCTATCAAAAATAGTAAAGGTATAGTCACCATCAGTTAAGCATGCTTGCTCACTGTATTGAGTATTTGCTGCATAGCTGCCGCCTGATGCTACTGCACTACCTTGGCTATTGGTGATTTGCCAACTGGTTTCTTCCCCATAATTATCGGTAGTGAGGGTTAAAGACACTTGGTTATCGGCGCAGCTGCCCGTAGGTGGTGGAGTTGAGTCTGTGTTTGGTGCAAAGTTATCTACATAAACGACTTCGCTGCCATCAAAACCAGTTACATCGTAAAAGCGCAGGCCAACATTAATTGATGTGGTCGCAGAGGCTGTGTACTGATAACTGATTTGTTGCCATTGATTGGTTAATGCTGAGTTAGAATAACCTTGATAGCCATCAACTACTAAGCGAGCTTTTACGCCACCTTCTGTATGGTAAACCCAAGCAGAAAACTCATAACTTTCACCCGCCACTACCTCTACTAATTGTTGTAAATCGGTATTACTTTGGGTGCCAGTATTAACCACGACTTGTGCTGAGTAATTACCTGAGTAAACCACATTAGTATTAGCGCTAAGACTAATACCGCTATCAATAGTGCTCCAGCTTGCAGGGGTATTTGCTGACCAGCTTTCGAAGTCGGCGTTACTAACATTTGCCAATGCTGAACTTGCTAAACAAAGTAAGCTACTGGCTAGCATATATTTTTTACATGTCCCGTGTGACATTGTATTTTCCTTTTTATATTTTAATAGTTTTTGCTGTTCTCAAAATGAACACAGCGAGTATAGGCTAATTGGCTTATGTTGCAATAATGTTAATTAATAAAAGTTTCTTATTTGGGAATTTTTGCTTTTAACATGCTTTTTTTGGATAAATACTAAATTAATAACTAAATGGAATATCAAAGCAGATTCTATTCTTTTTTAATCGTCTCAGACCTCGTTATTCTTCACGCTCAGATAAACCTTTAAAGCATTTCTATTGGGTCTTTAAAGTCGAAAAAATTGTTCGCGAAATGACAGTAGCAAGTTCGTTTCGCAGTTAACTTTTCAGGGTTACGAGGAATAAATTCATGTTGTTAAGTCAACTAAATGCAGCGGCGAGCCCGCTATCGCAAGAGCAAGTACAGAAGCTGCAAGGCTTAGTGGCTGAACTTAATCCAATTCAGCAAGCGTGGGTAAGTGGTTACTTAGCTGCGAATGCCAACGCAGGTGCATTAACCGGTGGTGTTGCTGCCACTCCAGCTGCAGGTGATGCACCGCCGCTAACTATTTTATACGGCTCGCAAACGGGTAACGCAAAAGGCGTGGCGAGCAAGTTAAAAGAGCAGGCAGAGTCGCGCGGTCTAACTGTTAAGCTAGTAAACATGGCTGACTACAAACCAACAGCCCTGAAAAAAGAAAAGTTTATCACGGTTGTTGTTTCAACCTACGGTGAGGGTGAGCCACCAGAAGACGCTGAAAGCCTTCATGAATTCTTAACAACTAAAAAAGCACCTAAACTAGATGGTGTTAAAGTGGCTGTGATTGGCTTAGGTGATTCAAGCTACGAGTTCTTCTGCCAAACAGCAAAAGATTTTGAAGAGCGTTTTAACAAGCTTGGCGCAGAAACTATTTTCCAGCGTGCTGACCTAGACGTTGATTACGATGATGAAGCAGCTAAGTGGATTGATGGTGCACTTGATGCGTTTGAGCCTGATCTTAAAGCGCAGCAACAAGCAAGTGGTGGTCAAGTTGTGGCCATGCCATTTGGTGCAGCGGCACCAGCAGCAAGCCAATACACCAAGCAAAACCCATTTGCTGCAGAACTAAGTGTTGTGCAAAAAATTACCGGTCGTGATTCAACCAAAGATGTGCGTCATGTTGAAATCTCATTAGAAGGTTCAGACATTACCTATACACCGGGTGATTCGCTAGGCGTTTACTTCTTAAATGACGAAGCGCTTGTTGATGAAGTACTTACGCTTACACAAATCGATGCATCTAGCACGGTTAAACTTGGCGACGAAGAACTAAGTGTTCGTGATGCATTAATCGAAAAATTAGAATTAACTCAGTCATACCCAGGCTTTGTTGAAAAATACGCAACAGCAACTGGCAACCCTGATTTATTAAAGTTAGTTGAAGATAAAGCGGCAATGCGTGAGTACATCGAACCTCGCCAAATCTTCGATATTATTCGTCAAAACCCAGCTCAGCTTGAAGCACAAACCTTAGTAGACTGCTTACGTAAGCTACAAGCTCGTTTATATTCGATTGCATCCAGCCAAGCTGAAGTTGAAGAAGAAGTTCACTTAACTGTGGGTCTGGTTGAGTTTGATGCATTCGGTAGCGAGCATTTAGGTGGTTGTTCTGGCTATTTAGCACGTCGTGCTGAAGAAGGCTGCAAAGTAAAAGTATTTAGCGAGCATAACGATAATTTCCGTTTACCGGCTAATGATGAAACGCCAATTATCATGGTAGGTCCGGGTACGGGTATTGCACCATTCCGTGCGTTTTTACAAGAGCGTGATGCTCGTGAAGCAAGTGGTAAAAACTGGTTATTCTTTGGTAACCCACACTTTACTCAAGACTTTTTATATCAAGTAGAAATTCAAGGTTACTTGAAGTCAGGTTTACTGACAAAAGTGGATGTGGCGTTTAGCCGTGACCAAGCGGAAAAAGTATATGTTCAAGACAAACTTCGCAAAAACAGCCAAGAAGTATTTGCTTGGTTAGAAGCGGGTGCTCATTTCTATATCTGTGGTGATGCAAACCGTATGGCGAAAGATGTTCATCAGGCGCTTGTCGACATTATCAAAGAAAATAGCGGCAAAGATGATGAACAAGCTGAGCAATATTTAAAAGATTTACGTAGCGCAAATCGCTATCAGAAAGACGTGTACTAATCACGTTTAAAGCTAACAGCCGTCACTGTAACAAATTTAGGAAATACCATGAGCGAACAAGACAAAAACGTAAAGCTTTCTGATAACGAGCGTTTGAAAAGAGAAAGTAACTTTTTACGTGGCACAATTGAGCAAGATTTAAAAGACGAGATCACAGGTGGTTTCACTGCTGATAACTTCCAACTGATCCGTTTCCACGGCATGTACCAGCAAGATGACCGTGATATTCGCCCTGAGCGCGCTAAACAAAAATTAGAGCCGTTACATAATGTAATGTTACGTGCTCGTATGCCTGGCGGTATCATCAAGCCAGAGCAATGGTTAGCGATTGATAAGTTTGCTGAAGAGAAAACCAGCTATGGCAGTATTCGTTTAACCACGCGTCAAACGTTCCAGTTCCATGGTGTGCTTAAGCCAAATATTAAAGGCATGCATCAAATGCTCAATAGCGTGGGAATTGACTCAATTGCAACGGCGGGCGACGTAAACCGAAACGTATTATGTACAACGAACCCAGTTGAATCTGAGCTTCACCAAGAAGCGTACGAGTGGGCAGCGAAGATCTCTGAGCACCTATTACCAAAAACTAAAGCATACGCTGAAATTTGGTTAGATGGTGAAAAGAGTGAAACCACTGAAGAGCCAATTTTAGGTTCAACTTACTTACCACGTAAGTTTAAAACCACAGTAACAATTCCACCGAACAATGAAGTGGATGTGCATGCGAACGACTTAAACTTTGTGGCAATTGCAGAAAACGGCAAGTTAGTTGGTTTTAACGTGTTAGTGGGTGGTGGTCTTGCGATGACTCACGGTGATACAGCAACGTATCCTCGTAAAGCGGATGACTTTGGTTTTATCCCACTTGAGCACACCTTGAAAATTGCTGAGCACGTGGTGTCTGTACAACGTGATTGGGGTAACCGTTCAAACCGTAAAAATGCAAAAACTAAATACACACTTGACCGTGTAGGTTCTGATGTATTTAAAGCTGAAGTTGAAAAACGTGCCGGTGTTCAATTTGAGCAAAGCCGCCCGTATGAGTTCACTCACCGTGGTGACCGTATCGGTTGGGTTGAAGGTATTGATGGTAAGCACCACTTAACGCTGTTTATCCAAAGTGGTCGTATTTTAGATTACCCAAATCAACCTCTTAAAACAGGCTGCCGTAAAATTGCTGAAATTCACCAAGGTGATTTCCGCATGACTGCAAACCAAAACTTGATCATTGCAGGTGTTCCGGCTGATCAAAAAGCGGTAATCGAAGAGATCGCTCGCAACCATGGCCTGATTGATGACAGCCATACAGAGCAGCGTAAAAACTCAATGGCGTGTGTGGCATTACCAACGTGTCCGTTAGCGATGGCAGAAGCTGAGCGTTATTTACCAAGCTTAATTGAGAAAACAGAAGCGTTATTAGCTAAGCACGGCATCAGCGATGACAACATCATTATGCGTGTTGTGGGTTGTCCGAATGGCTGTGGCCGCGCAATGTTGGCAGAAGCGGGTCTGGTTGGTAAAGGTCCAGGAAAATACAACGTGTACTTAGGTGGTAACCGTGAAGGCACGCGTATTCCAAAACTGTATTTAGAAAATGTTGGCGAAGACGTATACCTAGACGCATTCGATAAGCTAATTGGCCAATGGGCAAGTGAGCGTAATGAAGGTGAGTGTTTTGGTGATTTTGTAATTCGCAAAGGCATTGTTGCTGAAGTTAAAGTTTCAGTAACTGATTTTCACGCATAATTTTATAAGCGACACCGCTTTAAGGTTTGGAATTAACCATGAGTGAATTTAAAAACATCTTAACGATGAGCAAAGAAGACCAAACAGCCATGCTGGCTGATATAAATGGTCTTCTGGCTGATAAAAGCGCAGAAGAGCGTGTTGCATGGGCACTTGAAAACTTACCAAGCACACACTTTTTGTCGTCGAGCTTTGGTATTCAAGCGGCGGTGATGTTGCATTTAGTGACATCGCAGCAGCCAGATATTCCTGTGGTACTGACTGACACTGGTTATTTGTTCCCTGAAACCTATCAGTTTATCGAGCAAATGACGGAGCGACTATCGCTTAACCTTAAAGTTTATAAAGCTGAGCTAAGCCCTGCGTGGCAAGAAGCAAAGTTTGGTAAACTTTGGGAGCAAGGTGAAGCTGGCATTAAGCAGTATAATCAACTGAATAAAGTCGAGCCTATGAGCCGCGCATTAAACGATTTGCAAGCGGGCACCTGGTTTAGTGGTTTGCGCCGTGACCAATCATCAAGCCGTGCTGATAAGCAAATTGTTGAAATCAGCCGTGGTACTGTGAAAGTGTATCCACTTATTGAGTGGAACAACCGCGATATTTATCAGTATCTAACTAAGCATGATTTGCCATATCACCCACTTTGGGAGCAAGGTTATGTATCTATGGGCGATGTTCATACAACCCGTAAACTTGAGCCTGGCATGACAGAAGAAGAGACACGTTTCTTTGGTTTAAACCGTGAATGTGGCTTACATATTGATGGTGATGGTATCTAATCCTAAATTCCTATCAGAATTTTCTCAAAGCGCAGCTTAGCCTGCGCTTTTTTTGTGCTATTTATATACAATCTCAGGCTTAATTCTATGAGAGAAAATTATGAGTCGTGTTGTTGCTTTTTTATTGTTGCTATTAATTGCGCCTTTAGTGCGAGCTGAAACCTTGCAGGTTGCGTTGTATGACACAGATTATCCCCCTTATCACTTTGCTGACAGTGGTCATAAAGGGCTTGTTGATGAGTTATTAATTCGTTTTGCTGAGAAATATAATCATGATATTCGATACATGCTGGTACCAGAAGTGCGTTCACAGCACTTACTTGATGCAGGTAAAGTCGATGTACGCTTAGAGTCTGAGCAATGGTATCGCGGAAATAAGCAATACTATTGGAGTGATAGCATTGCAGTAGTAGAAGATATTTTAGTGATGCCGAGTGGTTGTCATATTCCAGCAATTGATGAACTCGGCGGTTATGTGTTAATGGCCCGCTTTGGTTATACCTACCCGAAATTTGAAGCATTGTTTGCTGCTGGCAAGTTGCACCGTGAAGACTTTTACTCTGAAATAGATATGCTGAAGGCTTTAGTTGATATGCAGCAAAATCAACGTGTTGCTGTTATCGCAAAAAACACACTGCAGTGGTATGCCTCAAAAAATAATGCCTTTAAAAAATTTACGGTAAGTGATTACAGTGTGGGCAAAGCGCCAATGCAATTACAGTTTGCTTATAATGAAAAAGGGAAGCGTATGAGCGAGCAATTTAATGAATTTATGAAAAATCTTAAATCATCCGGTGAATTTGCTAAGATTGAGAGTAACTACCAATAATCGGTAAATCGAATGATTAAGCGTTTTTGTTACCTTGCCGTTATGCTGCTACTAACCAGTGTTGCGCTACTGTTTTACATTAAAAAGCCAGACGGTAAACCTTACCTAGAGCTGAGCATGTTCGAGCGTTACTCAGACAAAGTAAGTGGCGATGTGAGTGATTTTGCTTCGCAAAGTGCCGATACACTTACCAGCCAAGCAAAAAAGCTCACTGAGAAGTTGAGCTTGAGCAAAGACGCAAATTCATCTGTCGTCGTGTATAAATGGCAAGATGAACATGGTCAGTGGCACTATGCTGATACCCCTCACCCTAATTACGTAAGTACTGCGGTAAGTTTAGATCCTAACGACATAACAGTGTTACCCGCAGAGACATTTCAAGCTGATGAAGAGCAACCAGCAACCGTTAAAACTGACGAAACATCTTCAACGCTTGGCGTATACGACCCTAAAAATGTACAAAAGATGATGCAAGACGCTGAGCAAGTAAAACAGCTTATGGAGCAACGTAACAAGCAACTTGAACAGCAGCTTAAAGAGCAAGGTGGAAATTAGCTCTGTTTGTTCTGTGCTTTGAGGTCACTTTCCATTTTCATCAGTAAAATAGTGAGATAAATTTTGGTAGGCAAAGAGAATAGCACACCAACGGCAATACACGCTGCGCTGATCATAATGCCATGTATACCCATACTATCACTTAAGTAATTACCAGCTAATAAAGAATGCCCCAATATAATTAGGCAAATACCTAAAATAATAAAGGTTTTTAAGATTCGAATGATAGTTTGTTCGGTCATACAAGCACCTCACTTTAGCCTTAATTAAAGTGTAGGTGCTGTTGTCATTAATAGGATTGTTCTAAATCAAGCAATTGTCGGTTATTTGTCCAACTTTACTGGGCCGTTGATGTTATCGATACTTAAATCACCTGAACCCGCTTCGATAATTGTCAGGCCGAGTGTGTCATCCACATAAATGCTGCCAGAGCCATCGGTAATGGTAACCAGCCCTTTGATTTGTCTTACATCTATATCACCAGAGCCATCTTCGATAGTAAGCGCACCAGCCAATGTTTTAATGCTGATACTACCTGATTCATCAATAATACGTGCAGGGCCTTGGCTGTTTTCGATGCGGATATCACCAGAGTCATCTTCAATATCAATACGCCCTTGCCCTTGGTCTATCATAATTGAGCCAGAATCGTCATCAATGCTGATATTGCCGCTGACATTGCTAATGCGAATATCCCCCGAGTCATCATCAATATTAATAGTGCGACCACCTTCGATCACAATTGATCCTGAGTCATCATCAATGCTGATATCGTTTTGCATTGCACGTATCACGATATCACCTGAGTCATCATCGATATCCAAGTTAAGGGTACTAGGCACAGAGACGATTAAATCAATATGAGGTGATGAGCCACTGTAAAACGATAAGCTACCATTATTGAGCTTACTGATAAGCTCTGCGGTGTCGCCGTGCTTTTCGAGGGTTAGTGTATAAGTCTCATCGCCTTTAGCCGCATAGATATTAGCATTCACTGTGATAGCCGTGGCGTTATTGTCGCCTTTGATGATCAGTGAACCGGCTTCGGCATCGATTTTTAGCTCGTTTATATTGGCAGCAGAAATGCTTAAGTCTTGTTGTTTTTGTTCTGCGATTTGACCCGGAGAGACATGAATAACACAGCCCGTTAATAATAAACTTGATGAAATGGCCGTTGCGCAAATTGCGCGTTTGAATGATGCAATAGTCATATGGATTCCAAAATTATTGTGATTGTTATCTGGTTAGCATTTGCAAACTATGGTCCAATTTTAACATGCTGATTTTTATGTGCTTTTCATTTTTTGTAAATAAGTGTGTTGGTCTAAACTGCAATTTATACCAATTCGCTTAATTAAGTGGTCTATTTTGAGGCAATAAAACCTCGTTGATAACAAGGCAAAAATTTCGTTATTTAGTTTGTTCTAAATCAGAAATTTTTAACGCAGGTAGCGACAGGTTTAATCCCTCAAAATGATTAAGTATTATTGCGGATTGGTATTACTGGTGTTTTAAACAAAAAAAGGGGCTGAAAATTCAGCCCCTTAGTTAACTTAAAAGCAATTACTGCTCAGCCAGCATATTACGCAATACATACTGTAAAATACCGCCATGTTTGTAGTAATCCCACTCTTTAGGGGTATCTATACGCACATCAACACTAAAGCTAATTTGTTTGCCTTCACTGCTAGTGGCAATCACACTGACTTCATTGGTTTTGTCGTATAAGCCTTCAAAGTCGAATGACTCTTGGCCGGTTAGACCCAGTGACTCATAGCTTTCACCTTCTTTAAATTGTAGGGGTAAAACACCCATACCAATCAGGTTTGAACGGTGAATACGCTCATAGCTTTGTGCAATAACGGCTTTAACACCAAGTAAAAGTGAACCTTTAGCAGCCCAGTCGCGTGATGAGCCTGTGCCATATTCGGCGCCCGCTAAAATAATCAGAGGCGTGCCATCTTGCTGGTATTGCATCGCTGCATCATAAATACTGGCGAGCTCATCGCTTGGTTGCATGCGGGTCACACCACCTTCGGTCCCCGGTGCTAATAGATTACGTAAACGCACATTCGCAAAGGTACCGCGCATCATTACTTCGTGGTTACCACGACGCGAACCATACGAGTTAAATTGTGCTTTTTGCACGCCGTGTTCTTGCAAGTAAAGACCTGCTGGGGCATCCGCTTTAATCGCACCTGCTGGCGAGATGTGGTCAGTGGTAACTGAGTCACCTAATTTTGCTAAACAGCGCGCACCACTAATGCTCGGAATACCAGGAGGCTCAATCTCCATGCCATCAAAGAAAGGTGCTTTTTTGATGTAGGTTGACGCATCATCCCAATCATAAAGTTTGCCATCAGGAATTTGAATTTTCTGCCAACGATCATCACCTTGATACACATTGCCATAACTTGATGCGAACATTTCTTTGGTTACAGTTTCGCGGACGAGCTCGTTTACTTCACTAACACTTGGCCAGATATTTTTTAGATAAATGTCATTACCATTAGGGTCTTGCGCAAGCGGCTCATTGTAAACGTCGATATCTGTACGACCCGCAATTGCGTATGCAACCACAAGGGGTGGTGACGCTAAGAAGTTCATTTTCACATCTTGGTGAATACGCCCTTCAAAGTTACGGTTACCCGATAAGATAGAGCTTACAACCAGTTTATGCTTTTGAATTGCATCGGTGATTTCATCAGCTAGTGGGCCTGAGTTACCGATACAGGTTGTACAACCATAACCGACAAGGTTAAAGCCTAAGGCATCTAAGTCATCCATTAAGTCGGCTTTTTTCAAGTAATCAGTCACCACTTGTGAGCCTGGAGCAAGTGAGGTTTTAACCCATGGCTTAACCTTTAATCCTAATTGTTTGGCTTTTTTAGCCACTAGGCCAGCAGCTAAAATAACACTTGGGTTTGACGTGTTTGTACAACTTGTAATTGCAGCAATGACACAAGCGCCATCATTAAGCTCAAACTCTTCGCCTTTAAAGTTAACCTTAGCTGCGCCCATAAACTGTGCTTCGTTTACTGGCTCATCAGGGTTGGTGGTTGGGCCTTCATCTTCAATGCGCGCCTCTTGAACATCGCTTTTATCGCGATGTTGCATACGTTCTTCTTGAAAGCCTTTTAAGTGCTCACCAATAATGCTACCTGCTTTATCAAGGGCAATTCTATCTTGCGGACGTTTAGGTCCGGCAAGGCTTGGCACGACATCATCAAGTGATAATTCAAGCGTATCTGTGTAGTGAGCTTCATCGCCAGGGTTACGCCATAAGCCTTGGTGCTTAGCATAGTCCTCGATGAGTTTAAGTTGCTTGTCATCGCGGTTTGTTAAACGTAGGTAGTTAATGGTTTCATCATCAATTGGGAAAATACCGCAGGTTGCACCATACTCAGGCGCCATGTTTGCGATAGTTGCACGGTCTGCAAGCGGTAAATCAGCAAGACCATCACCATAAAACTCAACAAATTTACCCACTACGCCATGGTTACGCAGCATTTCTGTTACGGTTAGTACCAAGTCTGTTGCAGTTGTGCCTTCTGGCAGGCGACCATTGAGCTTAAAGCCAACGACCTGTGGAATAAGTAAGCTGATTGGTTGACCAAGCATTGCGGCTTCGGCTTCAATACCACCCACACCCCAGCCTAATACCCCAAGACCATTTATCATGGTAGTGTGCGAATCGGTTCCGACTAGGGTATCTGGGTAGGCGAGTGATTTACCATTTTTACTATCGTTAAATACCACGCGGGCTAAATATTCTAAGTTAACTTGGTGTACGATGCCGGTTGCTGGTGGCACGACTTTCAAGTTATCGAAGGCAGTTTGCCCCCAGCGTAAAAATTCGTAACGCTCTTTGTTACGCTCATATTCAAGTTTCGCATTTAAGTCGAATGAGCCATCTTCACCGTAGCCGTCAACTTGCACTGAGTGGTCAATAACAAGCTCAGCAGGTGACAGCGGATTAATTTTTGCAGGATCGCCGCCAAGTTTTTCCATGGCATCACGCATCGCGGCTAAATCGACAATGGCGGGTACGCCGGTAAAATCTTGCATTACAACGCGAGCAGGCGTAAACGCTACTTCTGCTGATGGTTTCGCTTGAGGGTCCCAGTTTAGTAAAGCATCGATATCTTGCTTTTTAATATTAACGCCATCTTCATTGCGCAACAGGTTTTCAAGTAAGATTTTTAGAGAGAATGGCAGACGTTTTGCTTTGTCGCCTAAACCTTGTAAAGAGTGAATATGATATTGCTCACCATTAATCGTAAGCTGTTTTTGGGTATCAAAACTGTTATTCATTATTTGCCCCTGTGGTTTGAGCAAGCAATTTGGCTTGCTTTGTTGTTTCCTTTTCGAAATAGACACAGTGTTGTTGCAAACTTAATACCAGCTGAGAAATTCATCTAGCTGATGAAAAAATATGCTACCTAATATAGTTGCTGCTGATGTGATTTATTTCAAGGGAAGGAGGCAGATAAAAAGGGTAGTCACTTTAAACTACCCTCAGAAATAAGTGTTTTTAGTTAAGCCAGTTATGTTGTTTACCTTTATGACTAATAAACAGTAATAGTAAACCAATAACGATAACACACAATGGCATTGCTAATGCGCTAGTACCAAACATAGCAAGGCTATCTATCACCACAAAATTATAATATTGCTGGACTAATACGGCGATAAACGAGATTAAAAATAACTCGCGCGCAAGGGCTTTTTTTGCCAGTAATAAGATGCTCGCGAAGCTTGCTGCAAACACGGCTATCGCAAAGGCAGTCGTTGACCAGAGCGGTATGTCGCGGTATGCGGCTTGTTGTGCTTCGGGGAGTTGGTTAATCATTTCGGGTGTGATCAACAGTTGCATTACGAACGCAATGACACCTAAAAGATTCCATACAAGGGCTGCCCAAGCAAGCGGCTTGAGCCAAGCTGGAGGGTTCATAAATCACCTTTTATTGTTGTTATAATCGCATTCAATTAAAGGTGATTTATGCTAACTAAGCAAGCTCTAGTTAACCAAACGAGATAGGGCGGCGACCGGTTTTTTCGTCTACTTTTGGCTTTTTAGTACGTTTACGCTTTGATTTTTTTGGCGCTTCTTCAGCGCTTTGTGGTTGTGCTTTTTGTACAGGTTCCGGTGGGCGAGGATTTGGTGTTGCATCTTCGCTTAGTGTCAGTTGGAACAACTCACCATCGAATGCCAATACGTCACCACTGTATAATTTTTTCCGTTTTATTGTACAAATTTCATAGTTAACCCCAACATAACCTTCACCAATTAAGGCTTTTGCTTGGCCGCCTGTTTCGACTAGGTCGAGCACTTTTAGCAAGTTACATAACTCTATTGGCTCTTCTTCTAGTTCAATTTCGATGAAATTTTCGTTCATGTTGGTCTCTCTTAATTCAATCGCAGCCATTATAAAGCCTAGCACTCAATTGAACCAAGATTAAATTTTTAAGCTCTTCAAGCGGTTAAAATTTGCAGCAATAAATAATCTGACATTTTTATAAACAGTAAAAAAACTGCAGTATTTACTGGGTACACTGCGCGCGTTTGGAATTGGTGTACAAATTGCTAAATGCATGTCCGTTTCATTTTTTATTCGTTCAGGAGAAGTTGTAATGGGCGTAAGATCAGCGCTAAGAAAAGAGTTAATGGGTTTGCAAGATTCGTCATTGCTTGCTGCAGATGATGTGCGAGCTTTGTTAACGCAAACAATTAAGTCTCAGCCTGAAAAATCAGAACAAGGTTTTGCGTTAATTTCGCGCTTTAATGATAACCATAGCCAGTTAAGTTCAGGTGAAACAAACAAAGAAAAGCTGCTTCAGCATCAAACTCACCGTTTATTTAAAGATATTCTATATACCCGTCAAAGTGTTAATAGTTGGCTAAAAAAACATCTTAATTAATTGATTTATTGTTTTTCTCACTTTAGACTACATTTGTAATCCAAAGTGAGAAAGAACATGAAAAGGATAATTTCAGCAGCCATATTTTTAATTTTGGCAGGTTGTCAGCAAGCTACAGTCTACGTATACACAGAAAACCTTGAACAGTCGCAGTTGCAATCATTAGAGCAAGCATTAGATAAACAAAGCTTACCCTATGAATATACCCAGCTTCCTGTACCAAGAGAGTTTACTGATGCAACCTTAATGCTATCGAGCGATAAAATTCTCACTCATGAAGCCGAGCAACTAGCTGAAATTATGCAGGGACTGGGTTATCAAGCTGAAATTAAGTACACCACAGATGCCAATCACTTTTACAATCATGGCAATATTGGCTTTTACTTAAGAGCTAAAAATATCACCACCAGTTTTACTATGCCGGCTCGTGTACTCACCACTGGATGCGTTGAAGACAAGTATAATGATCTTGCAGTTACATTTAATGATAAGCAGGCGCACTTTACCCTTACAAGTGGTAGAAAAGTCTCCCTAGATTGGGATTATTTATATGGCTACCTAGTCATTTATTATAAAAATTATTCGCAAACATACAGTCATTTAACGCCAGAAGTGAGCACTCCTTTTGGTATGAAACCATCAGATACTTACCGTTACACGGCACGTGTTAATAGCCCAAGTTGGTTAAATTGCTCATTACAAATTGTGTATATGGACTAGCTTCGCGACTCAAGGTAATTACTAAGCTTAGTAATACGCTCACTCATGCCTTCGATGATGCGATCTTTAATTTTCTCACGGATCACATTGGGTAAGCGGGTGAGTGCTTCAGGGGAAATAGCTAACAAAATGGTATCGACTCTAGCGCGTGCGCTGGTACTGTGCTCTCGGTTATTGATAAAAGCACCTTCACCGATAAATTCACCGGGCTCAATGGTACCAAGTTCGAGTAAATGACTTTGTTTGAATACCATCAGTGATCCGCTTAGCACGATATAAAGCCGTTTATCAGCATCGTATTGTTTAAAAACAGCCCGGCCTTGTTTGACCAAATATAAATGACTGAATGACTCTAATAACACTTGTCGTTCACTGAGAGTAAACTCTCTAAAGAACGACAATCTGTTAATAATTTCCATTTGTTTAATTAGTGGAATGTGCTCGATTAACTTCATTGACTCACATAGGTATAGCGCGAAATTAGCTAATATTGCGCTCTTTTAGCTTGCGGGTCAATGTATTGCGGCCCCAACCAATCTTCACTGCGGCTTCTTGCTTGTGGCCAGCACAGTTGGCAAGGGCGGTTTTAATCAAACGAGTTTCGAGTTGTGCTTGAATGGCAGGCCAAATATTTTCTTTGCCTTGTTTAAGTTCAAGGTTAAGCCATTGTTGAAATGCATCCAGCCAATCACCTTCTTGCTCAGTCGGTGCAACAGCAACAATCTCTGGTGGTAAATCTTGCTCGCTGATCAGTTCACCCGGTGCCATAACCGTTAACCAGCGGCAAGTATTCTCTAATTGGCGCACGTTACCTGGCCAATTGAATAAGCGCAGTTGCTCAGTAGCTTTAGGGCTTAAAATTTTGCTTTCAACCTGCAGCTCTTTGGCGCTTTTATGTAAAAAGTGCTGTGCTAGTCGTTCAATATCTTCAGTACGCTCACGTAGCGCGGGTAAGCGTAAACGCACCACGTTTAAGCGATGGAATAAGTCGTCACGAAACTTACCTTGTTTTACCAAGTCTTCGAGGTTTTGGTGCGTTGCAGCGATAATACGTACATCAACTTTAATACTTTGATGACCACCAACACGGTAAAACTCACCATCGGCTAACACGCGTAATAAACGCGTTTGTACATCGAGCGGCATATCACCTATTTCATCTAAAAATAAGGTGCCGCCATTCGCTTGTTCAAAACGGCCTTTACGAATACTGTCGGCTCCAGTGAACGCGCCTTTTTCGTGACCGAATAACTCTGACTCGACCAATTCTTTTGGAATGGCAGCCATATTCAAAGCTATAAATTGGTTTTCTTTACGAGGGCTGTGGTTATGCAGGGCACTTGCAACTAGCTCTTTACCTGTCCCTGACTCACCATTAATCAGCACGCTCATACTTGATGCTGATAATTTACCAATTGCCCTAAACACCTCTTGCATAGCAGGCGCTTCGCCTATGATATGCGCATTGGTTTGTGGTGCTTGCTTACGTTTAGTTTTTTTCGTTGAATTAGCACGGCATGCGCTTTCAACCAGCGCGACAGCTTCATCTAAATCGAACGGTTTAGCGAGATACTCAAATGCCCCTTTTTGGAAGGCATTCACCGCCGAGTCTAAGTCTGAGTGAGCGGTCATGATGATCACTGGCAGGCCAGGGTTTTGCTCAGCAATAGTCTCAAGTAACGCCATGCCGTCCATACCCGGCATTCGTACATCAGATACTAATACCGTTGGCTGGCTAAACTTTAATGCATTAAGCACATCTTGTGCGTTCGCATAGCTTTCAGTTTCAAATCCTGCACGTGCCAACGCTTTCTCTAGTACAAAGCGAATTGAGGCATCATCATCAACTAACCAGACTGTTTTCATGACTACTCCAAAAAACCATTAATCCGTAAAAGGCAAATAGATATTAAATTCTGTATGGCCTGGCCAACTGTCACAATCAATGTGGCCGTCATGTTGGTCAACCAAGGTTTGCGCTATCGATAAACCAAGCCCTGATCCATTTTCTTTGTTGGTGATCATTGGGTAGAACAAGGTTTCACGTAAGCTCTTGTCTATACCTGGGCCGTTATCCGAAATTTGGATCAGCAAGGTTTTTTTCGGCGCCTTACCTGGGCGCCTGTGTTGATGATTGATGCGGGTTTTTATTCTTATCTCGCCACCATCAACCAGTGCCTGTTGTGCATTACGAATAATGTTCAGTACCACTTGTTGAATTTTACTTTGGTCAATGTACACACTCGGTATACTTGGATCATAGTCTTTCACTAAAGTGATATTGGCATTGTTATCTAACATGCTCAGTTTAATCACTGACTCTAACGCTTGGTGAATGTTGCCATAGGATTTATGTGGCAATTGATTCGGACCAAGTAAGCGGTCTACAAGCTCGCGTAAACGGTCTGCTTGTTCAATGATTAATTCGGCACATTGATCACGTTCTTGCTGATCAACCTCATACTGCAATAATTGCGCCGCTCCGCGAATTCCACCTAAAGGATTTTTAATTTCGTGTGCTAAACCACGAATTAGGTTACGTGCTGCTTGATATTGATGCATTTGATTCGAAGCTTGATCGTGGCGTATTTCATCATCCATTTGGCGGCATTCAAACAAAATATAATTTTCATCATGGCTGCTTATTCGGCGCGTGCTAATAGTCAGTTTGGCATGGCGTGAATCGACGAAAACCACGTCAGCTCTATGCTGGTGGCAATCAACACCATCGAACAACGAATACTGAGCAATGCGTTTTAAGTCTATCGAGTGGTAATTGAATAGGTTATCGAACGGTTGGTTGATAATGCGCTTGGGCCCTAAACCTAAAAGCTCACTGGCGCTATCGTTTGCATAAACCAGTTTAAAATCTCGGTCGAGTAAAATGACAGCAGTACTTAAATTTTTCCAAATACTGTCGAGCAGTTCAGAGTTAAAATGTGTTTCACTGAGCATGGTTGCACCATTTTAGTGCGTTTCAATTTAGTGCAGCTTAGCATACTCTTTTTACTTTGCGAGAAGTCATGTCAAAAACCTTAGTTTCCGCCATAAATTGAGGTTCTGTGCATGAAAAAGGTGCTGACTGGGCTAACCGAAACGAGTTTATTATTAGCATCATAAAGTTTAGCTTGTAATGTGTGTTCTCCACGCTCGACCTCTCTTAGTGCAAAGGTCGTGCTATTACTTGGTGCACCATGGGCAGAACCATCAAATAAAAGTTGTACTTTAAATCCGTTTTCAAAGCGTGGGCTAATTCGAGCAGTGACATACACTGAACCGGTATTTTCTCGCACGGTCGCTTCATTAGCAGGAGAAGCAATACTGACTTTAAATTTGACAGGTGTCGCACTTGGTGCGCTATCAAGTATGCTGGTGTCGGTAGCTGGCATGGTCAGGTTTTGGGTATTCATCTTTACTTCGGTAGCGCCAGGGCGCGGTGTATCAGAAAATACTAAAACGCCGTTTTTATCTTTCCAAGAATACACTTTCTGCGCTGCGCTATAGCCAAAAAAGCTTATAAAAATCAGCGATAGTACCAATAAAGTTGTGCTTTTCACCCTGCAACCCTGCATTTTTTAATCTAAATAAAACTGTAGAGTAGAACCCGCTCAATTACCATTAAAAAAGCCCGCAGAGCGGGCTTGAGAACACACATTTATTATCTTTCAGATAATTCTGGTACAGCGTGTGTTACACGCTGTAGTACATTTCGAACTCAACTGGGTGAGTTGTCATGTTAAGTTTTTCAACTTCTTGACCTTTAAGCGCGATGTATGCATCGATTAGGTCATCAGTGAATACGCCACCTTGAGTTAAGAACTCACGGTCAGCGTCTAATGATGCTAGTGCTTCAGATAAAGAAGATGCAACTTGTGGGATCTCAGCTGCTTCTTCAGCAGGTAGATCGTATAAGTCTTTGTCCATTGCATCGCCAGGGTGGATCTTGTTTTTGATACCGTCTAGGCCAGCCATAAGCATTGCAGAGAATGCTAAGTATGGGTTAGCTGTTGGATCAGGGAAACGTACTTCGATACGACGTGCTTTTGCAGAAGGCACCACTGGGATACGGATTGAAGCAGAACGGTTACGTGCAGAGTATGCAAGCATTACTGGTGCCTCGAAACCTGGTACTAGACGCTTGTATGAGTTAGTTGACGCGTTAGCGAATGCGTTGATTGCTTTAGCGTGCTTGATGATACCACCGATGTAGTAAAGTGCTTCTTCAGATAGACCTGCATATTTGTCACCAGCGAAGATGTTTACGCCATCTTTACCTAGAGATTGGTGACAGTGCATACCAGAACCGTTATCACCTACGATAGGCTTAGGCATGAATGTCGCTGTTTTTCCGTAAAGGTGAGCCATGTTATGGATAACATATTTCATCTCTTGGATTTCGTCAGCTTTTAATACCATTGTATTGAAGCGAGTTGCGATCTCATTTTGACCTGCAGTTGCTACTTCGTGGTGGTGAGCTTCTACTACTTGACCTAGTTCTTCAAGAACTAAACAAGTCGCTGAACGCCAGTCATGTGATGAATCAACAGGTGAACACGGGAAGTAACCGCCTTTAACACCTGGACGGTGACCCATGTTGCCACCTTCGTAATCTTTATCTGAGTTCCAAGCAGCTTCTACAGAATCGATTTTGTACATAGAACCAGACATGTCTGATTTGTATTTAACGTCATCAAAAAGGAAGAACTCTGGCTCTGGACCGAATAATACAGTGTCAGCAATACCAGTAGAGCGCATGTACTCTTCAGCGCGTTTTGCAACAGAACGTGGATCACGCTCATAACCTTGAAGTGTTGAAGGCTCAACTACGTCACAACGTACGATTAGTGTAGCTTCTTCAGAAAATGGGTCCATTTTCGCAGACTCAGGAACAGGCATAAGTACCATGTCTGATTCGTTGATACCTTTCCAGCCAGCAATTGAAGAACCGTCAAACATTTTGCCGTCTTCGAAGAAATCTTCATCAATTTGATGATGAGGAATAGAAACATGCTGTTCTTTACCTTTGGTATCAGTAAAGCGTAAATCAATGAACTTAACGTCATTTTCTTTGATAAAATCTAAAACCGATTGTGACATGTGTCCTCCAATTGTTGGGTTTTATTTTTTGCTGCATTATTGCTTTTCGCTTATATAAGCTGGTTTCGTGCCATTTTTTTAACACCTTGTTTAGACTTACAAAAAACAAACAAGGCTTTGTTTTGTTAACTTCTATTGCACTAAGTTGGTGCGTAAAAAGATCATTCTGGTGCGTAAAAAGTGCGACCTTGTTTTGCACAATTATTGAGCGTGCCAATTTTTCTGTTATGAACACGATTTAGTGCCAAAATATGGTTCAAAAACGAAAATTTCGCCAGTTTTGAGCTAAGATTCACTTTAATTTTCATAAATTTGTCATTTATAAAACAGATACTTATAAAAAGCCTGAAGAAAGTTTATAAATTTATATTGGATAAACTTTCATCCATGCCATTATTAAGGGATAATATGCGCCCTTTTAAATCCTATGCTGGGACATCTGGTGAAAACGCAGGTGAGTGCGTAGATCTTGCAGGATCAATGAGATTCAATTTCTCTGAGAAAAAATATGAGCATCGAAAAGTTAAGAAATATAGCGATTATCGCCCACGTTGACCACGGTAAAACAACTTTGGTTGATAAACTGCTTGAGCAATCAGGCACATTAGAAACGCGCGGCGGTAACGAAGAGCGCGTAATGGACTCAAACGACATTGAGAAAGAGCGTGGTATTACCATTTTAGCTAAGAACACAGCTATCTCTTGGAACGACTACCATATCAATATCGTAGACACCCCAGGACACGCCGACTTCGGTGGTGAAGTAGAACGCGTACTTTCGATGGCTGACTCAGTATTACTACTTGTTGATGCTCAAGAAGGTCCAATGCCGCAAACGCGTTTCGTAACGCAAAAAGCATTCGCACAAGGTTTAACGCCGATTGTTGTAATCAACAAAATCGACAAGCCTGGTGCACGTCCTGACTGGGTTATGGACCAAGTTTTCGATTTATTCGATAACCTAGGTGCAACTGACGAACAGTTAGACTTTAAAGTAATCTATGCATCAGCTATCAACGGCTGGGCAACAATGGATTTAGACGAGCCATCAGATAACATGGAACCAATGTTCCAGATGATCGTTGACGAAGTATCTCCACCGGATGCAGATCCTGAAGGTGCTTTCCAAATGCAAATTTCTCAGCTTGACTACAACTCATACATCGGTGTTATTGGTGTAGGTCGTATCAAGCGTGGTACTGTTCGTCCTAACCAACAGGTTACTGTTGTAAGCGCAGACGGTACTAAGCGTAACGGTAAAGTTGGCCAAGTAATGAGCTACTTAGGTCTTGAGCGTCATGAAGCAGAATCTGCAGGCGCAGGTGACATCATTGCAATCACAGGTCTTGGTGAGTTGAAAATCTCAGACACTATCTGTGATGTAAATACCGTTGAAGCATTACCACCGCTAAGCGTTGATGAGCCTACAGTAACAATGACGTTCTCTGTAAACACATCACCATTTGCTGGTAAAGAAGGTAAATTCGTAACTTCACGTAACATCCTTGAGCGTTTACAAGCTGAGCTTGTTCACAACGTTGCATTACGTGTTGAAGAAACTGACAACCCAGATAGCTTCCGTGTTTCTGGTCGTGGTGAGTTACACTTAGGTATCTTAATCGAGAACATGCGTCGTGAAGGTTACGAGCTTGCTGTATCTCGTCCACAAGTAATCCTTCGTGAAGTTGATGGTCAAAAAGAAGAGCCATACGAAACACTTACAATCGACTGTCAAGAAGAGCACCAAGGTTCTATCATGGAACAAATTGGTCTTCGTAAGGGTGAACTAACAGACATGTCTCCAGATGGTAAAGGCCGTGTACGTATGGACTTTATGATCCCAAGCCGTGGCTTAATTGGTTTCCAAACTGAATTCATGACATTAACGTCTGGTTCTGGTCTTCTTTACCACACATTCGATCACTACGGTCC
The DNA here is from genome assembly GCF_037027245.1 of Pseudoalteromonas sp. CH_XMU1449-3. Taxonomy (NCBI): domain Bacteria; kingdom Pseudomonadati; phylum Pseudomonadota; class Gammaproteobacteria; order Alteromonadales; family Pseudoalteromonadaceae; genus Pseudoalteromonas; species Pseudoalteromonas sp. CH_XMU1449-3. The sequence continues at coordinate 121,091 of NZ_JAYMDY010000012.1, read as the reverse complement.
TCATAAAGGCGGTACTATCGGTGCTCGTAAGAATGGTGTAATGATTGCAAACGCAACAGGTAAAGCACTTACTAACGCATTATTCAACTTACAAGACCGTGGTAAGTTATTCATCGGTCACGGTGTTGAAGTTTACGAAGGTATGGTTATCGGTATCCACAGCCGTGACAACGACCTAACAGTAAACGCGCTTAAAGGTAAGCAACTTACAAACGTTCGTGCATCTGGTACAGATGAAGCACAAACGCTTGTTCCACCACTAAACTACACGCTTGAACAAGCGATTGAGTTCATCGATGATGACGAGTTAGTGGAAGTGACACCTGAGAACATCCGTATTCGTAAGCGTCACTTAACTGAAAGTGAGCGTAAGCGTGCGAGCCGTCAAGCTAAAGACTAATAAGGTCTTTTAGTTTCACAAAATTAAAACCGCCGTATTGAAAAATACGGCGGTTTTTTGTTGTAATGATTAGCCGTTAGCCGTTAGCCGTTAGCCGTTAGCCGTCAGCCGTAAAAAATCGAGAAGTTAGATTTCAGAAGTCAGATATCAGTTGATCGAGAGGGGGGTTATTTTTTATGTAATTAAACAAACAATCTTGTTGTTGAGGAAATGTATTTTACTTTGTTCTAACCACTAACCACTAACCACTAACCACTAACCACTCGCAACTTTTTACTAACTCCCCCATCTGTACTATCTTTTCTAAATCCAACTTGCAGGAGAGTAAGATGTATTTAGTTAGACTGATTTACACAAGTGAAATTAGCGATGGGTTTGGGCCCAATGACATCGAAGATATTCTCGAGAAAGCTAAGCAGAATAATGCAGAAAGTAATGTAACTGGGCTACTTTGTTTTAATAGTTCTCACTTTATGCAATGCCTTGAGGGATCACGAAAAGCGGTGAATGAAACTTATCATCGTATTCTTAATGACAAACGTCATTGCAATATAATTATGCTGAACTATTGTGAAATTTATGAAAGAGAGTTTGAAAATTGGTCTATGGGTTACATTCCTTACACTAAACAAGTGACCCCTATTAACCTTAAATACTCAGGTACCAGTGAATTTAATCCATTAGCCATGTCGGCAGGAAGCGCCCATAAACTTATGTTGGCTTTACGGGACTCATTGCTCAAACATACTATGTAGGGCTTGTAAGTGTCACTACAGTGACACTTGCTCACCTTCATTCAATATGTAAAGAGGGACTTGGCTGTTCATCTGTTTTTGCATATGTAGTAATCTTAATAATGCAGAGTGGCTTGAATGGTCACCCATTTGCCAGCTTGAGTTGCCATAACCCCATGGGATCATTACTTTACAACTTAGCTCCTCTGCGGCGTTTAAGCTGTCTTCTGGCGTTGTATGAACATAGCGATACCACTTACCGTTTTCTTCATGGTAATAAGAAGCGATAGGCATTAAACATACATCAATCTCGCCGTATTTTTGATTAATATCTTGGAAGTGTTTTGAGTAACCGGTATCACCAGCAAAAAACAAGGTTTTACCGTTTTGCTCAAGTAACCAACCATTCCATAAATCTTTATTGTGGTCGTCGTAAATGAAAGGCACCATTATACGACTGCTAAAATGATGAGCTGGCAGCGCATGAATCGTTAAATCATTAATTTGTGTACTTGCGTACCACGCCATTTCTGAAATATTAAAGCCACCCGTCGGGAAGTTATCTGCAAACCCTAATGGCACTAAGTAGCGGGGGGGATTGCCAATCTCTTCTATATCCGCCTTGTTAAAATGGTCATAGTGAATGTGTGAGTACATTACTGCATCTAAGCCATTAAGTTCAGCTTGTGATGGCCAAAAACCAGGTTTGCGATAAATGCCCCCAGCAAGCTTAAAGGCAAAGTCTACCGGTGAATCAAACTGATCTTTAACAGGGTCAAACAACAGCTGCTCACCATTTGGTGATTGAATATAAAACCCAGCATGACCTAACCAGCGCACCGTAAAACCTGAATTGATTGCAGGCACATTTTGTTCTGCGTGAAACTCGCATTGTGAGCTGCTGTCGTCGCACACGAGCAGTTCTGACGCTTCATAGCAATTGTCAGTGCAGGTTGTTGGGTATTCTTTATCACCCGGATAAAGGTTGTGGTAGCGACCTTCGTACTCACCCTCGGTTTTTAACGGAGTGATAGTGCCTTCACCGGCAATAATATTAACAGTGTTTGAATTACTGCATGCACTTAAAAGTGCTACTGCAATAAGTGCTGAGAGAGTTTTTAAATGCATACCATGCTTACTTTTTATTCTTTGCCGTGAGTTTAGCAAAATAAAATTTAAGATAAATCATTAAAAAGTAACAAGAGGTTACATAAAAAAGCCTACGTTATAAGTAGGCTTTTGTTATTAATAGCTTGAGCTGATTAGCCCGCTTTGTTCATTTGCTCAATGAACTTATTAGAGTCTTCAATTGATTTGTTCATGTCGTCCATTAACACTTTTATATCGCGTTTTAGGCTTGTGAACTCACCTTTGATAGCAGTTACAGCTTGTGCGTTTAGATTATGTTTTAAGTACAAAACATTATCATGAAGTGATGATAATACTGGCTCCATTTTGCTTTCTGCACTACGCATTGAGCGAAGTAGTTGATCAAATTGGCGCTTAGTTGCATTGAGCTTTTTGCTGCTTTCACGTTTAAGAGAGGCGCTTTTGTATTGCTCTAGCTCATCGGCCCATTCATCAAATAGTGCTTCAGCTACATCTTCTACTTTATTGATATTGCTTGTTACGTCGTTTGCTGCCGCTAAGCTCGACTCGTAATCATCATTCAGTTGATTGTAGGCATCTTGTAGTTCACCACCATCAAAATTGATAAGCGTGGTTAATCTGTCTAATGCTGATTGAAACTCTTCTTGTGACTCTTGCTGTGCTTCTTTTGTTTCTTCTACGCGGTCTACTAAAATGTCGCGTTTATGCACACCGACAGACTCCATGGCTGAGTAGTAAGCTGACTGACAGCCTGATAATGCCATTGTTACTGCAAATAGTGGTGCACTTAAAAGTGTCAGTTTTTTCATTGAGAATCCTTTTTAGGTACCTTTCATTTCAAATTATGTGGTGGATTGCTATGATTATCAAAACATTTTAGCAGAAATTAGATTCTATGGATGAGAAGCTCAGTCGATATAAGTTGCAATTAAGCACTTTTTTAAAGCAACAACCTACTTGGTGGATGCAGTATCTCAATCGCTGTATTGACGATCAAATCACTGTCAATGCGGGTTATTTGGCTTATGTAACCTTATTATCAATCGTGCCTTTAGTGGCGGTTGGTGTTGCTATTTTTTCTGCTTTTCCAGGATTCGAAAGCACGTTAGTGACCATAGAAAACTTCTTGTTTACTAACCTTGTGCCGACCTCTACAGATGTAATTAAAGAGCATATCAGCGCTTTTGCCGGTAATGCGAATAAAATGACTGCCGTTGGTGTGGGTTTTTTAGCGGCGGTATCTTTGTTACTTATTCGCAATGTCGATGCTACATTAAATCGAATTTGGCGTATTAAGAAAAAGCGCCCAATGATGATTTCGTTTGCCGTTTATTGGATGGTGCTTAGTCTGGGCCCTGTGTTATTAGGGGCTAGTATTGGTGTTACTTCATACATCGTATCGTTAGTGTCGTTTGCCGATCAAGGTATCCCCGGCTTTAGCGGCTTTTTATTGAAATTATTACCTTACATAATTTCAATGATTGGCTTCATTATGCTCTATACTTTAGTTCCTAACACACGAGTTCCATTTAGAGCGGCAATTCCGGGCGCTTTGTTTGCAGCTATGTTGTTTGAGCTGACAAAAAAAGGCTTTGCTTTGTACATCAGCCACTTCCCATCATACGAAGTTATTTATGGGGCGTTGGCGACAATCCCTATTTTATTTGTATGGGTGTATTTGTCGTGGATTGTCGTATTACTCGGTGCAGAATTTACTGTATGTATCAGCCCTGAGAATATCGAGGACACGCCTGATATAGAGGTTTAAATTCACTGCACCTAAGGAGAGCGAGGTGCAGTTACATCCACAATATGTTGCCAACCGTGATTATCACTTGAGTGTTGGCGATGGTCATCAAATCCATGTGCAAGAATATGGTGCGTCTACTGGGATTGCTGTGGTGTTATGCCATGGCGGGCCTGGTGCGGGTCTATGCCCTGAAAACTGCCGCTTTTTCGACTTAGAACGTTTTCGGGTGATCATGTTCAGCCAGCGTGGCTGTGGTCACTCAACCCCGCATGATAGTTCAACCAATACAACCTCAGAATTAGTCGCCGATCTCGAGTATTTACGCCAGCAACTGGGTATTGAAAAATGGCTGGTGTGCGGCGAATCGTGGGGTGCCACTTTGGCACTTGTCTACGCTATTCATCACCAAGAGCATGTTGCAGGGCTTATTTTAAGGGCTAGCTTTTTAGCATGTAACAGTGACTTCGAGTGGCTTTACACAACAAAAGGAGCCGGTGCACATTTTTACCCTGAGTGCTTTAATGAATTTGCACATGATTACACTGATTGGCATGCGTTACTCGATTTTTATCAGCAACAGCTAAACAGTGACGATCAAATTAAAGCCAGTAAATTTGCCAAGTTATGGTGTCATTGGGAGCAGGTACTATGTCATGGTGAGCCGTTAACAAACTGGAGTTTACAGGAGCCCCATGTCGGGTTAAATCAAGCAAAGTTAATGGTGCATTATTTTCGTCATCACTGCTTCATTGAAGAAGGCTTTATCGCAGAAAATGCCCATCTACTGACTCATTTACCTATTTGGTTTATTCATGGCCGCGCCGATTTGATCTGTCGATATAGTGCCGTACAGCAGCTTGCTGAAAAGTTAAATGCACAATTATTGATTTTAGATGGCATTGGGCACAGCAGTGATAATCAGGTATATTTGGCGGCAATGCGACGTGCCGCAGATTTAATGTATATCAAGTTATCGAGGGATCAATGCAAGGCTTAATTCAAAGAGTAAAACAAGCAAAAGTAGAAGTGGCAGGCGAAGTGGTTGGTGAAATTTCACAAGGTATTTTGCTGCTATTAGGTGTTGAAAAACAGGACACCGAGCAAAGCGCCCTGAAGCTTTTACACAAAGTCAGCAATTACCGCATTTTTACCGATGAACAAGGAAAGATGAATTTAAGTTTGAATGATATCAAAGGTGAGCTTTTAGTGGTTTCGCAGTTTACCTTAGCAGCCGACACTAAAAAGGGTATGCGTCCAAGCTTTTCAAGTGCTGGCACGCCAGAACAAGCCAATACACTCTATGAGTATTTTATTGCAGAGGCTAAAAAAGCAGGCTTAACAGTGGCTACCGGGCAATTTGGTGCTGATATGCAAGTAAGCCTATGTAACGATGGTCCCGTTACTTTTAATTTATCTGTTTAGCAGACAGCTATTTTTTGATCATCACGATGTGATTTACGTAGTCGGGGATTTTTACAATGCTTGGGCGCTTGCCAAACTCGGTGATTAGCAGGTGCTCAAGTTGCTTTAGTTGCGATGGGTGATTAGATAAAAAATTAATGAACAACAAGCCATCTTTTGCCATCGCTGCTCTTAGCTTGGTGTAAAACTGGTGCTTGTATAAAAATAATGGCGCATCTACCTCACTGAATAAATCTAGGATAATCCAATTGTATTCGTTGTTTTGCTCTAATACTTGCTGCGCATCAAAACAGTGCAGATTATTGGCATGGTCGCCACCAAAGTAACGTTTATAGCAGTGAATTATGTCGGGGTTTTTATCAACCGATGTCAGTTGGCTGTCAGGGTAGGTGTGCTGTAAGTAATTACGAATAGCACCACCGCCTAGCCCTAGTTCTAAAATCTTTTTAGGTTCCTCTAAGTCTTGCCAAAGCTTTGCAAGGTATTGTAAATGCGGGAAAAGTAATCTGGCAGGTCGGCGTTTTTCAATGACCGATTGTAGAGTTTCATTGATCAATAACCAGCGTAATTGGTTAAGTTGCCTAACTTGAATACTGTAATTGCCTTGTTTATGCCAATAGATGAGTTGCCCTAATCGGTGGCAGTCCTCAATAAAACTATGTTTTACTGCGCCACTGGGTTCAAGAAAATGTTCCATATTTCGGGCCTTTAGCTATTTATTTATTAAAATAATACAATTATTTCAGCATAGACCAGCAGGCTTAAAGTGCAATTGTGCATTAGTTTTTACAGCCAAGAATAATAATTTAGGTTGGGTCACCAAAGTATTATTCCAACTTGTTAGAAGATCGCGTATCGTAATTCGCATTGCAAAGGCCACGACAGAAAAACAACAGACAGTGGCTGAATTATCACAGGAGTTTTTATGTTTAAAGTGACCACCCCACAAAGCAGCGAAGATTGGCAAGCGTACTATTCATTACGTTGGCAGGTTTTAAGAGCACCCTGGGGCGAGCCGCGTGGTTCTGAGCAAGATGACTTAGAACAAGACGCAGAGCACCGCTTTATCAAAAATAATGACGGCGAAGTATTAGGCGTAGCGCGCCTGCATTTTAATAATCATCAGCAAGCGCAAGTTCGTTATATGGCGGTTGCTGAAGGTAATCGTAACCAGCATATTGGTAGTCGTTTATTACATGAATTAGAAAAAATCGCATGGACTCAAGATGCTGACGAGCTGGTATTGTTTGCTCGTGAGCGAGCCCTTGATTTCTATAAGCGTCATGGCTACGAATTAAAAGAAAAAGCGCACCTTGCCTATGACGATGTACAGCATTGGAAAATGGTAAAACAAAAACCCTCTGAGCCGGGTTGGTTCCGTCATCCAAACTGGACACAAGTACTGCAAAACACGTGGCGTGAGTCGATCCCAATCAGTGATGCGATGGGCATTAAAGTTGAAAGCTATACCGATTGGCAGTTTACTACCCGCGCTGATTTAGATGCGAACTTAAACCTTCATAACACTATGTTTGCGGGTTCAATTTATAGTTTAGCAACCTTAACAGGGTGGGGCGCAACTTACCTTGCGCTGAAAGAAGCAGGCCTTGAAGGAAATATCGTGTTAGCTGATGCCAACATTAAATACCTTAAACCACTCAATAACGACCCTCGTGGTAGTGTTGAGCTGGCTGGCTGTAAAGGCAAATTAGCTGATTTAGAAGAAAGTGGTAAAGCAAGCTACCACGTGCCAGTAAATGTATACGATGGCGATGTGTTAGTAGCAGAATTTGAAGGTCACTTCATCGTTAAAAAATAACGACTATTTAGAGCGAGCTAACTAAAGCTCGCTCTTCTTACAGTTAAAGTAAGTCAGTTAACAGAATACCCACACCAAAACGTTCAATATCGGCGTTGTAATCAATCAAGCTCTCACCATAACCATTAAAATATTGTGCGTAGCCACGTAATCGGCCCCAAAGAGGAAAAGACCAATCTAATTGGATTGCACCACGGTTATCTGAATTTAAGTTATTACGGGTCATAAAGCTAAATTCATGCTCGTTGTAACGATATGCACCTGAAAACTCAAAGTAACCCATGTATTTGTAGATATCTGGATTATCATCGCCACGGGCTTCTAGCTCATCGTCCTTTTTATCTTCAGGAATGCGATACCAAGGCTTAAAGCTAAAAACAAAGCCATCTTTTTCCCATAGGAAATCGGCATAGATACGGTTCCATGAACGTGAATTAGGCTGGCTGCGGCCATTCGATTGATGTGAGGCACCAATTGCAATTGCCATTTCATCGCCCCAAAGCACATGCTCAGGATCAAGGTAGTTCACCCAGAAGATCTCTGGTTCGTAATTTGTTTCACGAAACGGTGATGAAATATCTTTGTTGTAAAACTGCCAAAACGATTGCATGGTAAACGCAAAGAATACGCCCTGATCTTTATCTGAAAAGCCTTCGAAGATAGGCACTTTAATTGAAAGTTGATATTTCACTTCAAGATTATCAAGTGGCTCGCCATCAGTTTGCTCAGCAAGATCTTTTAAACCATCAAAAGGACGTTCATTCGGGTTAGATACGTATGAAAGCGGTAATATGTAGTTACGCTTATGCGGGGTGATCACATTACGGTTTTTCTTGCTTACTTCTTCACGGGCTTTACGTTTGTCTAAAGCGGTGAGCTTTTTACTCTCGTCTAAGTCTGAGCATTTTTTACGAAGTTCTTCGAGTGTTTGTTTACCGTCACCGCCAATCGCTTCGTTCAAAATACACTGCTTTACGAGTTCTAGCGCGTCATCTTGTTCGTTAGTTTGTGGTTGTTCAGTTTGAGCAAATACAGGTACAGAAAATAAGCCAGCTGCTGCCAGCCAAATGCGCCATCCCATTGCAGTTCCCTTTCAGTAGACTTGTAAGTAGGTATAATTATAACGATTTTTACATAAGTAACCGTGAACTTGTACTGAATTGTTAAAATTTTAGGTAAATAGAGAGCCCCAAGCTAAGCTTGGAGCCCTGCTGTAACGGCCTAAGGGCATAAGCCGTTGACTCTCACGCAATGAGAAGGGATGAGCTTATAGCTCAAATACGGTGGTAAAAAACTTATAAAGTTCGGTACCTTGATTCACGCTTGCTGAAGCAAAATGCAAAATAGCAATGGCGTCTTTATCAAAACTTAATGTTTGTAGCGGCTGCTCAGAAAGGTAGCGCTCCATTCTTAAAATGCGGGCGATAGGCTCACCAGCTTTAATATGGCCACCCAGTGGGGCAAGATACTCGACCATGCCACCCATAGGTGCGTAATAAGCTACATAATCTTCAAGCATGCAGGCATAACGTGTCATCGCTTTTGGATGATACGCAGCATCAACTAATACCTCTTTTTGATTGAGGTAACTTAAAATGCTATTTGCATCTTCAAGTGCCGCACTTAAATCGATTTTTTCTTGGCTACCAAGTTCAACAGTGAATGCTTCGACTTGAACAGCAAATTCACGGCCTTGTTTGGCAAGCTCTTCAGATAGTGACCACCATGGGCAGAAACTCGCTTCATCCATCGCGCCATCAAAATCACTTGGGATCAATAACACATGCTCGATGTTGAAGTAACTTGCGCTGTCTTTGGCGTATTCAGGGCAATATAAGTGCTTACTTGAGATAGGCCCTGTGTGAAGGTCTAAAACGATATCAGCCTGATGCGCAAGCTTTTGTAAGTTAAGGGCAATACGCTTACCCGTTGTTAGGCTGTAATCAGGACCCGTTAATTGACAGTCGATGTCAGCAACGAGTGCCTGTTTAAACGCCGCTTTAAGGGTCGTATCATCACTGTCTTTATGCTGTTCAGCAATCTGTGACGGTAACGCTTTATTAAAGCGGTACATGCGGTTCCAGTTGGTGCCAGTAATTGGATCGAAGCGACCTAAAGTAAACTCACCTGATTTTTGGTTGCAACCAATAGGGTTAGCATAAGGAACTAGGGTAATATCGCCACGCAGATTGAGTGATTTTAGCTGCTCAAGCAATTGATAAATTACTGCATTACCTTGTACTTCAGCACCATGCATATTGGCTTGTATATACACGTTTGGTCCCGTGCCATCGCCTTTTAAGCGATACACAGGAATTGTCAGTGGTAGGCCGTTGGCAATCTCGCCAACCACAATATTCTCTTGGCTGATTAACTCTTTACTCATGGCGATTACCTTAAATAATAGCTGGCATCTTCAGCGCTACGGATACACTCAATATTGCCTTGTTCAAGGATGTATTCAGCCGCTAATTCGTGGCATAAAAAGTACGGCATGCTTTCGGTAAAGCCGTATGCACCACATTGGCTGAATACCAACCAGTCTTGATCATTTAAATCGCTCGCTAATTGGTGCTCACCTAAGCAATCAAGGGCGGTGCAAAGCGGGCCGTATAAAGTCATTGCCGCAGGCTCAGCCGTTGACTCGCGTAGTAATGCCGCAGGAAAATCTTGGTTTGTTACAGCAGGGCGAAGTAAATGGTTAATACCGCCTGATAAAATCACTTGTTGTTGATTGTAATTCTCTTTGCGCTCAACAACCGGCGTTGCGTAATGGCCGCATTCGCCCACCGCATAGCGGCCAAGTTCCATCCAAAGCTCTTTGACACCTGCATCTGCTTTAATAGCCGCCAGAGTCTCGATAAGTGCAGACCAATCGAGTCGGTTAGCATCTTGCGTATAAGGAATACCTAAGCCACCCCCTAAATCGAGAATATTAAGGTTAATATTTATTGAGCTTGCTAGCTGTTGTAATGGCGCAATCATCGCACGCCATAGCTCGGCGAGCTTGTCAGTACTTAGCATATTGCCCCATTGGAAAATATGCAGGCCATCAAAGTTAAGAGCTGGGTAATCACTTACAGTCAGTGCTTGCCACTCATCACAGCCCAAACCAAAAGGAGTAAGGCTATCACCACCAAGAGGGTTCTTTTCGCCGTCTGGCCAACGAAGTTGTACGCGCAATAGAACTTGCAGCTGGCAATTTGCTTTTGTTGCTTGTTCGTTTAACCAGCGAACTTGGTTAATGCTCTCGGCCACGAAGGTACGTACGCCGCGAGCAATAAAATGTGAAATTTGTTTAGGGCTCTTTGCAGGCCCTGTGTTGAGCACGCGCTCGCTATCGATGCCTTGAGCAAGCACTTGCTCAAGTTCACCTTTACTTGCAACATCAAAGTTAAACCCTGCGCTGTCTAAACATTGAATAATGCGAGACAGCGGGTTGGCCTTTACGGCATACCAAAGCTTCACATCGGTTTGCGCAGTCAGTTGATTTAAATGTGCAGTTAATTTATCTAAATCATAGATAAAAAATGGCGTATCAAGATGTGTTGAAACTTGTTCAACAGCTTGCTTGATGGGCGTGCTCAAAAAGCTCATTAACGTAAAACCTCTTCTAACAGTAATGATGCATCGCTTTGTTCATCACGGTATTTCACGATCAATGCACAAGACATGCTTAGGCCTTGCTCGCGAGCCCATGCATTTGAAGCTGGGCGAGAGCCTGGGATCACAATCGCGTTTTCTGGGATGGCTTCACCTTTGTCTAGCTGGCGTTCGTTAACGCAATCGTAAACAGGAATAGTTGCCGATAAACGAACACCTGGCGCAAGTACAGCACCTTTTTTCACAACCACACCTTCAACAATAACGCAGCCTGCGCCGATGAATGCGTCATCTTCAATAACCACAGGGCTAGCACCAATTGGCTCAAGTACACCACCTAATTGTACTGCAGCACTTAGGTGAACATTTTTACCCACTTGTGCGCATGAACCCACTAATGCGTGGCTGTCGACCATAGTGCCTTCGTCGATGAACGCGCCAATATTCACATATGCTGGTGGCATGATAATGGTGCCTTTGGCAACGTGTGCGCCACGGCGAACACTGCTACCACCTGGTACCATACGCACGCCAGCATCGGCTGCAAAGCCTTGTGGTGCTAAGTTGTGCTTATCAACAAAACCACCTGGGAACTCAGTATTAGTGCCGTTTTTAAAGGCTTCTAAAATGCCTTGTTTAACTTCAACATTGGCGTGCCAGTTGCCGTTCTCGTCTTGTGTTGCTGCGCGAACTGCGCCTGATTCTAAGTTGTTTAATAATTCTAACCAGCTCATGATAAAACCTGTTTTTAGTTCCAAGATAAAATAGTGTTGTTTGCGTGGGTGATGCTGTCTGTTTGCTCAAGCTCTAAATGCGTAAGCGGCGGACGTAAATGCGGGGTATTTATTTTACCTTGCAGGTGCATCAGTACTTTTACGGGGATTGGGTTTGCCACAGCGAATAAACTTTGGATTGCTTGCGACCAATCGGTGAATAGATTTGGGTATTGACCACTTAAACTGCGTTTAACAAACTCATGGGTTTGACTCGGCCAAGCATTCGCGGCAACCGAAACTAAACCTTTTGCACCCGCTTGAGCAAAATATGGCATAAGTGCATCATCGCCACTGAAAATAGCCAGTGTTGGTGATGCCGTTCTAAAGCCTTCAAATTTGCTAATGTCGCCACTGGCTTCTTTTAAGGCCCAAAGATTTTTGTGCTCAGCAAGGTTTGTGATCACCTGCGGTGAAATCTCAACTGCACTGCGTCCTGGTACGTTATACAACATACAAGGGTGGTTACTTGCGTCTAGTAGGCTTTTAAACCAATGTGTTTGGCCAACAACCCCAGGTTTTGCATACAGAGGTGAACCTAACAGGTAGCCATGAATAGGTAGTTGGTTGCAGTATTCAACCCAAGCAATTTGTTGCTTAAGGTTCATGCCGCCCACAGCAACCATGAGTGGGACACTTGGTGCTAATTGACAAACATGTTCAACAATGGCTTGTTGCTCTTTGAGTGAAAGCGCCAGTCCTTCACCGGTACTGCCAAGCAATAAAATGCCGTTATTTGCATCTTGCTGCTCCGTAACCAGTTGTTCAAGGGCCGTGTAATCGACCTCGCCAGATTCAGAAAATGGCGTGACAAGCGCTGTCCACAATGGATAGTCGTTTAAATCAAAATTGTTGATCATCTCTCACGAACTTATAAGGTATTCGAAGAGTTTATGCGGGAACATTTGAATGGAGCCGCATGTCGTCGTTCGAACAAGGTATAATTCGAAGAGCGAATGGGCTTAAAATAATAAAGACGCGAAGGCCTTATTATACTAAGACCAGAAGCTCTCCACCAAACTAATCAATAGCGCTTTGCTATTGTTGGTGACAGTCGCTGGGATTCAGCCCAGTCGCCCGAAATAAGCACCTCACAAACGGTGTTACTTCTCGGCGTTAATTCCCCTCACGTATGATCAACAGAGTCTGTGCTCTTCCCATACGCTACCTGAATAACGCACCTCTTCCAGCCCTTTATGCTCGCTTTAAAGGTTAAAGCCAACATAGTTAAATAGGGTATTGGCGGCGATTAAAGCATTTTAGCCATCTAGGTGTCAAGGCGAAGGATTTGTTTTTTAGTGACCGATTTTGCAACATGGTTACGTATAAGCGTGTTTTTACGTACACTTAGCGTTAACCAAATAAATTGGAAAAATGATGGAAAAATTTAACGATATTTATCAGCGAGCCGTATCTCGAAAAGGCAGCGAAGAAATGCTGCATGCATTGTTATCAAACCCGCTCGATGATACTGATATTGCCAAAATGCATGACGATTTATGGTTAGAAGAGTTTACGCGTAAAGTCTTTCAAAGCGGTTTTTATTGGTCTGTTATCAATAATAAATGGGCTGGTTTTCGTGATGTGTTTTGGGATTTCAGCGTAGAAAAGTTGTTGATGATGCCGCCAGATATGCTTGAGCAAAAAGCCAGTGATGAGCGAATTGTTCGTAATTTTAAAAAAGTACAAACGATCCCAGAAAATGCGTACATGATCCACGAAGTTGCCGAGAAACATGGTAGTTTTAGCCAATTTATTGCAGATTGGCCAACTGACAATATTATTGGTTTGTGGGCCTATCTTAAAAAGCATGGTGCGCGTTTAGGGGGAAATACTGGCCCATACGCTTTGCGAGCGCTTGGTAAAGATACCTTTTTGCTCTCTCGCGATGTAGAAGCTTATTTGCGTGCCCATGAGTTGATTGATGGCGGCTTACAAACTAAAAAATCGTTACAAGCAGCACAAAATTTTTTCAATGAATTACAACAGCAAAGCGGTTACAGCCTGCAGGCACTAAGCCAACTAGTGGCCTATGGTGTAGGCGATAATCGTGTAGGTGTAGCAACACGTTAAGGACAGTTATGAAACTGCAAACCCGATACACAGATATTAGTGAACTGCTTGCTATTAAAGATATGCCGAGTGCCGTTGCTAAGCCGCAATTACTGCTATTTAATGACAAACTCGCTGATAATTTTGAAATTAAACACGACAGCGAATTTTTAGCTAAATTACTATCTGGTTCAACAATAGATAAAGATGTTGCACCGGTTGCACTTGGTTACTCAGGTCATCAATTTGGTCATTTTTCACCGCGTCTTGGTGATGGTAGAGCGCATTTGCTTGGTGCTATTGCAGATCACAATGGCACGCAGTGGGACTTACAGTTAAAAGGTGCAGGAGCAACGGTATTCTCACGTGGTGGTGATGGTCGCTGTGCCATTGGTCCAGCTGTACGAGAGTACATTATGAGTGAGGCACTTCATGCGTTAGGTATCGCTACTACGCGTTGTTTAGCTGTGGTTACAACTGGCGAAACGGTATATCGCCAGCCACCTCGCCCGGGTGCAGTTGTCACTCGCTTAGCTAAGAGTCATATCCGTGTTGGCTCATTTCAATACTTAGCTACACAAGGTGATATAGAAGGGCTAGAAAAGCTAGTCGATTACGCAGTTGATTGTCACTTTCCTGACATCAGCAGTAATGGTGAGCAGCGTTATATTGAATTTTTAACCGCCGTGTTAGATAAGCAAATAGAGCTGGTTATCAGCTGGATGCGAATTGGCTTTATACATGGCGTTATGAATACAGATAATACTTTGATTAGTGGTGAAACCATTGACTATGGCCCCTGCGCGATGATGAATCAGTTTGACTTAGACACGGTGTTTAGTTCGATTGACCATCAAGGGCGCTACGCATTTGGTAATCAGCCGAATATTGCCAATTGGAATATTGCGCGTTTAGCTGAAAGCTTAATTCCTTTATTTACTGATCAAGATGCTGCCGTTGAGCAACTCTCACCGGTTGTGAATGGTTTTGCTGCTAAATTTAATGATGCATTTAATACTATGTGGCAGCAGAAATTAGGATTAGCAGGTCAGCAAGAAGGCGATCACGCTTTAGTTTCAGAGTTACTGGGGTTAATGAAGCAACACCAACTTGATTACACCAACACTTTCAATGCACTTACTGAATCTTTAGTGACAGACTTTGTTATAGATTCTAATTTAAAAGGATGGGTTTCAAAATGGAGGCTCAGAACATCAGCTGAAAGTTACAACACAATGCGAGCCGTTAATCCTGCAGTCATTCCGCGTAATCATAATATTGAAATGATCTTGGCTGAGTATGAAAAGGCAGGATCTAGTTCATCAATCAATGAGTTTTTAAAAGTCATTCAAAAACCATATGAGTATGAGGAAGAATTTGCCGCATGGTATCAACCTCCGAAGGAAGGGGATTGTAATTACCAAACTTTTTGTGGTACTTAAGGGTTAATCTTTATGGTTGATAACAATTGTAAATGCTCATTTTTTTAAATCTGA
The DNA here is from genome assembly GCF_037027245.1 of Pseudoalteromonas sp. CH_XMU1449-3. NCBI lineage: Bacteria > Pseudomonadati > Pseudomonadota > Gammaproteobacteria > Alteromonadales > Pseudoalteromonadaceae > Pseudoalteromonas > Pseudoalteromonas sp. CH_XMU1449-3. The sequence goes on along the minus strand of NZ_JAYMDY010000012.1, from coordinate 105,932 downwards.
GTGTTCGTTGATTGAGCAAGTTAGCTGCCAGTGTTATGATTTATATCAATAAAATAGCACTAAAGTTTTGCTTTTTAACGAAAATTTACAAATAAAGTTGCTTTCAACTTGTTGATTTAAAAATAACCAATATAATAATGTAATTGGGAATGGACTTTTATCGGTTTTGAAGTCAGTAGATTAGGCTGAATCGACTTTCACCTAATCATAACAAAGCGATCTAAAGGCATTGTTACGCAAAGTTATTTAGATAACCTATTATTTGGGTAATTGACTGAAATTACTCGGCAAGATTTTTGTTCTGTACCGAGTTCGTTAAGTTTTGATTAACTATTAGTCGACTACTCTGTTTAAACTGATTGAGCTGGTTTGACTTAGCTACAATTTTAATTGTGAAAATGGGAAGGAAACAATGAAATTAAAATCACTTACTATTGCTTTAGCACTTGCTGCAACTAGTGCTTCAAGCTTCGCTGCCGAAAAGCAAGGTTTCTACATCGGCGCATTTGGCGACTACTATGATAATTCTTGGGAAAATGTCCGCGACTACACTCCAGGTGGCCTTGATGTTGATGACTCTACAGGTTGGGGTTTAGAGCTAGGTTACCGTTTTAGTGATTACTGGAGTGCTCGTTTAGAATATGCTGACATGGACTTCGATTGGAAAGCTGATCTAAATGACGGTACTTCTGTTAGCGGTACTGAAAGTGGCAAACGTTACGGTATTGACGCTTTATATCACTTAGGTGGTGGTCCATTCTACGGTATTTTCGGTCTTAAAAATCTTGATGCGGTTGACGAAGATCTAATGTTCGCAAACGTAGGTGCTGGTTACCAACACTACTTCACAGATAACTTCGCGTTTAACGCTGAAACATCTTTATACCAAGGTCTTGACCGTGGTTACACAGATGTTGGCGCTAAATTAGGCCTAAGCTATATCTTCGGTGCGCAAAGCTCAGCTTCTGAGCCAGTTGAACCTGCTCCAACAGTTGTTCCTGTTGCGGTTGAGCCAGTTGATAGCGATGGCGATAACATTCCTGATGCTGATGACCAATGTGCAAACACGCCAATGACTGACGCTGTTGATGGTACTGGCTGTACATTATATGAAGATCGTGAAGTAACTAAGAGCTTACTAATCACGTTCCCTAACAACACGTCTAAAGTATCTCAACAATACTTAGATGATATTGACCGCGCTGCTAAGTTCTTAAAAGAGCACCCAGGTACTGACGTAGTACTTGAAGGTCACACTTCATCAGTAGGTAAAGCTGACTACAACAAGTGGTTATCTAAGAAACGTGCTGATGCTGTTGCTAAGAAACTAATCGAAGACGGTATTGACCCAATGCGTCTTACTACTGTTGGTTTAGGTGAAGAGCGCCTTAAAAACCCAGCAAATACGCCAGAAGCTCATGCTGAAAACCGTCGTGTTGAAGCGAAAGTAACTGTAATTGAGCGTGTAAAAGTAGAGCGTTAATCTAACCCTTTACGCAAATTTGAAAACCCAGCCTAGTGCTGGGTTTTTTCATTTCTAACACCTCTAAAGTAAGTAGATAGGAATGATTCTTAATAAATATTCATTTGAATAGCGTTTTTTTCTAGTACTATTCATGCTATTTATAGTGAATATTAAACTCCTTACTTACAGCATGGATTTTCATCTATACTTAAAAGCTTTATAATTAACCGTCAGAATACTATAAGTACTGGGTCTTAATTGGTATTTAGCTTAATACTACCGAGTACTTTCACGTCACCAAGAGGGCAATATTGTGCTACAAGAATATCGTAAACACGTAGAAGAACGTGCCGCGTTAGGTATCGTACCAGCGCCATTAGATGCTCAGCAAACGGCTGATCTTATTGAATTAATCAAAAACCCACCGGCAGGCGAAGAAGAGTTTATCGTTGATCTTCTAGTTAACCGCGTACCACCGGGTGTTGATGATGCTGCTTACATCAAAGCTGGTTTCTTAGCTGCAGTTGCAAAAGGTGAAGCGAGCTCTCCACTTGTATCAAAAGAAAAAGCAGCTGAGCTACTTGGTACTATGCTAGGTGGTTACAACATCGCACCTATGATTGATCTTCTAGATGACGAAGCGTTAGCGCCGATCGTTGTTAAAGGTTTATCAAACACATTATTAATGTTCGATGCTTTCTATGATGTAGAAGAAAAAGCGAAAGCAGGTAACGAATTTGCTAAGCAAGTAATCGAATCGTGGGCAAATGCAGAATGGTTTGTAAACAAGCCTGCAGTTGCTGAAAAAATCTCAGTTACCGTATTCAAAGTAACTGGCGAAACAAATACAGATGACCTTTCTCCTGCACCAGATGCATGGTCTCGCCCTGATATTCCACTGCACGCTTTAGCAATGCTGAAGAACGAACGTGATGGTATCAATCCTGAAAAACCAGGTGAAGTTGGTCCAATCTCACAACTAGAAGAGCTTAAAACGAAAGGTTTACCTCTTGCATACGTTGGTGATGTAGTTGGTACGGGTTCTTCTCGTAAATCTGCAACTAACTCAGTACTTTGGTTCATGGGTGATGATATTCCTCACGTACCAAACAAACGCGTTGGTGGTGTATGTTTAGGCGGTAAAATCGCTCCTATCTTCTTCAACACAATGGAAGACTCTGGTGCATTACCAATCGAACTTCCTGTTGATGAGCTAAACATGGGTGACCAAATCGATATCTTCCCATACGAAGGTGTTGTTAAGCGTCACGGTACTGATGAAGTAATCTCTACTTTCTCTCTTAAATCAGACGTAATTCTTGATGAAGTGCGTGCTGGTGGTCGTATTCCACTAATCATCGGTCGTGGTTTAACTGATAAAGCGCGTGCATCACTAGGTATGGAAGCTGAAGATATCTTCCGCAAGCCTGCTCTTGTAACAGATTCTGGTAAAGGCTTCACATTAGCTCAGAAGATGGTTGGTAAAGCATGTAACATGCCTGGCGTACGTCCTGGCCAATACTGTGAGCCGAAAATGACAACTGTTGGTTCTCAAGATACAACAGGTCCTATGACGCGTGACGAACTTAAAGATCTAGCATGTTTAGGCTTCTCTGCAGATTTAACAATGCAGTCTTTCTGTCATACATCAGCTTATCCTAAGCCAATCGACGTAAACACTCACCACACACTTCCTGATTTCATCATGAACCGTGGCGGTGTATCACTTCGTCCAGGTGACGGTGTAATCCACTCATGGTTAAACCGTATGTTATTACCAGATACAGTAGGTACTGGTGGTGACTCGCATACTCGTTTCCCTCTAGGTATTTCATTCCCAGCGGGTTCAGGTGCGGTAGCATTCGCAGCAGCAACTGGTGTAATGCCTCTTGATATGCCTGAGTCAATCTTAGTACGTTTCAAAGGTGAAATGCAGCCAGGTATCACATTACGTGATCTAGTACATGCTATCCCTTACTACGGTATTAAAGAAGGTCTTCTTACTGTTGAGAAGAAAGGTAAGATCAACGAATTCTCTGGTCGTGTACTAGAAATCGAAGGTGTTGAGCACCTAACAGTTGAGCAAGCTTTCGAGCTTTCTGATGCGTCAGCTGAGCGTTCAGCGGCAGGTTGTACAGTTAAACTTTCTAAAGAGTCTATCGCTGAATACCTAGAGTCAAACATCGTAATGCTTAAATGGATGATCTCTGAAGGTTACGGTGATGTTCGTACTATTGAGCGTCGTATCAATGCAATGCAAGAGTGGTTAGCTAACCCTGAACTTATGGAAGCTGATGCTGATGCAGAGTACAAACACGTACTTGAAATCGACCTAGCTGATATCAAAGAGCCAATCCTTTGTGCTCCAAATGACCCAGATGATGCACGTCTTCTTTCTGACGTAACAGGCGAGAAAATCGATGAAGTATTCATCGGTTCTTGTATGACTAACATCGGTCACTTCCGTGCTGCAGGTAAACTACTAGATGGTTTCAGTGGTCGTATCCCAACTCAACTTTGGGTTGCACCACCAACGAAGATGGATAAAGACCAGCTTACTGATGAAGGTTACTACGGTATCTTTGGTCGCGTAGGTGCACGTATCGAAACTCCAGGGTGTTCACTATGTATGGGTAACCAAGCACGTGTTGCTGATAAAGCAACTGTTGTTTCTACCTCTACGCGTAACTTCCCTAACCGTCTAGGTACTGGCGCTAACGTATTCTTAGCATCAGCAGAGCTTGCAGCAGTAGCGGCAATCTTAGGTAAATTACCTACACCTGCTGAGTACCAAGAGTATGCAGATAAGATCAATGCAACTGCAGCTGATACTTATCGTTACCTGAACTTCCACCGTATGCCTCAATACACTAAAAAGGCAGACCAAGTGATCGTTCAGCAAGCTGTATAATTAGTAATAATTAAATTTACTAGTATAAAAGCCCGCACCTAGCGGGCTTTTTTATTAAGTTTTTGTTCAGTTTGGTTTGTAAAATTAATACATTTGTCTACACTGATTATTGTTAAAAGTTAACAGTTGTAACTTTGTGTTTAATGTTGTAACCAAGGAAGGCGGGCATCATTTCTTGGCTGCATAGATTTTGCAAATCAAGGAATTGAACAATGAAAGCACTTCTTCTTTTACTCCCCCTCAGTGGTTCGGCTCTTGCTGTTAACCCCTCTTTTAGTGAAGTCCGACTCGGTTTTGAAACGATTAGCTATAGTGAGACTCTCAATGATGTAGCAGGGTTTGGCAAGTTGAGCCAGTCAATTGATGTGACCAATCCCGCAATACGACAGATATCATACACAGGGATTGATGATGATTGGGGATTCTATATTGAAAGTGCTGCAACAATTTCTACTGAAATTGAAACTGAAACTTGGCATTTGGCAGAGTTTGGCGATATTCAAGAAAATGCATTTAAAACAAAAGCGAATGAGATCGGTTTTAAAGGTGCTTATAATTTTTCAAAAGCCATACAGTTTACTTTAGGCACTAAGTTTTTTACTTCTAGTTTTACACGCTCAAATTTTGCTTTTGTGCAACCAGGTGCGGCTGCATTTGATGAGGCACTGATTGCTATCTCAGATGATCCAGATAACCCCGCTCGTTTTACCTTACCGGGTATGAATAACGCGAACAATGTGGGCGACCAACAAGATTATAACTCCCAGCTACGCCCCGTGGTCTCTGTGTCAGAAGATCAAATGGGTATCTTGCTTACTTTAGGTGCCCGTTACGATAGTCGTTTAAAAGACAGTTTTAATAAGTACAGCTGGTATGCAGAAGCTGAATTGAGTACACCCATGTACTCTGAAATTCAAAATACTCAATTTGAAACAACTACATTAACCGACAGTTTTAATGGCTGGGGTGTGTTAGGACGAGTCGGGCTACGTTATCAAATAATGTCACATATTGCGTTAATGGGCGGTATTGATGCGCAATACAAATCTCGCGATATAGTGACTAAGAATCTTGAAAATGGTCAACGTCTGCGCGTACCTGAAGTCGAATATAGTAATGTGTCTTTTGCAGTTGGTTTGCAGTGGAGCTATTAATGAACAAGTTCGCCATAATTAGCTCATTACTTTTATTCTCTTTATCAGGGTGTAAAACCATTGATTCTGTTCAGCAAGATTTAGGTTCTCTTGCGAGTAGTATTACAGGAGAAGAACAGGCGACCCCCGAACAAATACAGGCAGCCTATGAAAAAGCCCAAAGTGTTTTCCAAGAAGCACTTACAGCTTATAACCAAATAGATACGGAGAACTTAGCGCAATTTGATGAGGAGCGTGTAGCTAAGGCTCGTAAAGTATGGGCGGTGCTTGAGCCTGAGTTTAATGAACTGCGTTTAGCTCCTGAACATGCTTTAAAAAGTGCGTCACTGTTCTCATCTGACACGGTTGCAGATGAAGTCATGTCTCAAAGTCAGGAGGTCATTTCCTTGGTTACTGAAGCGCAGCTTGCCAAGCAAAGGATCACATCGGTTTTACAGCCAATTAGAGATGAGTTTGCCATTTTAGATCAATTGGATGCTGAAACATCTTATGAAAAGCGTTATCGAGAGCTCGATAAGCAACATCAACAATTAAAGGAAATGCTCATTGACGGGCAAGAGCAGCAAGTTGCTGAGTATGTACCTAAGCTATTAGAGCAACTCATTGATTTAGAAAAAGACGCCGTTGTACAGTTTTATTTCTCTCAGTATATCGAAAAAATTTATGGGCTAGCTAACTCAAAAAAAGTCGATATATTTCCGACAGTTTATCAGGACGTTCGAAAACAATTAGAGCAAGGTGAAACATTTAGTAAAGCTAACTATCGTGAGTACGAGCAAATTAAACAACACGCTGCTTTATTGTCATTACAAATCGATCGTATTAATAGTCTCTATGCTGAGTACTTAGCCCAAAAATCGGCTATTGATAAAGACACTGTTGAAGCGCACATGCTGAGTCTAGAAAGTGAAATTTATGCATTGACCATGGCTGCTGGTTTGGGTGATCTGAGAGGCCTCTCTTTTCAGGAACAGCTTCAACAAGTAAGAAAAGCAATTAATTGAGTAAACCAAGAGCCACAGTTCGCTGTGGCTTTTTATAAAGTTTCCCTTTCTATGAGCAATTAAACTTGTCGTAAATTGTGCAACCTAAAACAGCCACATTTGTGGCTGTTTTTATTTTTTAGATTAAATATTCTAAAAAATGTCTATAACGATCTTAAAATTATCCAATATATCTTGCTGGTTTACATAAAAACGCAAATATTCCCTGCTAATTGGATTAAAATCCTCGCCAATATTCTCAACGTATTAAGGCGAGATTGAAATGACTACATTAAACAACCAGAACCTTCTACAACTTCGTTTTGTAAGCCAAGCGCACATTGACGCAGTTAAGCCTTCTTTTGCTAACCTACCTGCTAACCCATACGCAGATGGTGAATTTCGTAAGCGTCGTTATTCAGTAATCAAAGTTGTTGATGGTGAATTAAAACTACAACCAACAAAAGCATTCGTGCAAGATGACTCAATCAATACCTTCCAAGGTAATGTTGAGCGTACCTATGAAAATCTAGAAGATAGCTTATTAGCGACTGATGGCATGAAGCAAATCGTTAATCAGTTCCGCGATATGACAGGTATCAGCGATGATCGCGATATTGAAATTCACCAATTCAGAATGCTTGCGATCGACAGTGATACACCCGCTGCTCCAGAAGGTGTTCACCAAGATGGTTTTGATCACGTATGTGTGTGTGGTGTATCACACGAAAACCTAGAGGGCGGTGAGCTGCTTGTTTATGAACACCAACAAGCTGAGCCATGTTTCAAAATGGAAATCAAAGACGGCATGTTCGCACTGATTAATGACCGTGAAGTATGGCACAACGCTACACCAATGAATAAATTAGATGCAAGCAAAGAAGGTTACCTTGATTGCTTCGTACTAACTGCGTAAGGGTAAATCATGAACTTAACGCAATTACGTCGCCAGTTCCCTGCACTTATGCAACAAGTTGCAGGTCAGTCACCGATTTTCCTTGATGGTCCGGGAGGCTCGCAAGTACCACAGTCAGTGCTAAGCGCTATGAGTGCATATTTGGGTTACTACAACTCAAACTTAGGCGGCGCATTTTTCTCAAGTGATAAAACGGTAGAGTTAATGGCAAATGCTCGCCAAGCTGCAGCCGATTTATTAAATGCGCCATCTAAAGAGCAAATCGTGTTTGGTGCAAACATGACAAGCTTAACGTTTAGCTTTAGCCGTGCCATCTCGCGTGATTGGACTGCTGATGATGAAATTATCGTCACCAATGCAGATCACTTCTCAAACGTATCATCTTGGCAGCAAGCTGCTGAAGATAAAGGCGCGACAGTAAAAACTACCCTTATCAACGAAGCTGATTGCAGCCTAGATATGGCACACTTTGAAAGCCTTTTATCTAGCAAAACAAAGCTTGTTGCTGTGACATATGCGTCGAACACGACAGGCTCAATTAATGACATTAAACGCATCGTTGAGCTTGCACATGCTGTTGGTGCGCTAGTTTATGTTGATGCCGTACATTACGCACCTCATGAGCTTGTAGACGTACAAGCACTTGATTGTGACTTCTTGGCCTGCTCTGCATATAAGTTCTTTGGTCCTCATCTTGGTATCGTCTATGGTAAACGTGAGCACCTTGAAGGTTTCACACCATATAAAGTTGAACCTGCAAAAGATGTTGCGCCAGGTCGCTGGGAAACGGGTACACAAAGCTTTGAAGCACTAGCTGGATTAATTGCTGCTGTTGATTACATTGCTGCAATTAGTGAGCTTGATGATACTTATTCACGCCGAGAAAAATTAGCTGCTGCATTTGCTATGACTAAACAGCACGAAATGACATTGAGTAAGCATTTCTTAACTCGTTTAGCTGATTACCCACGCATCAAGTTATTTGGAATTGATGATCTAGAGCGTGTAGCTTACCGCACACCGACTTTTGCTTTAACGTTTGAAGGCATCGAGCCACGTGTTGTGTCTGAGTTTTTAGGTAAGCAGCATATTTGTGTGTGGGATGGTAACTTCTACGCCCAAGGCTTATGTAAGCAGCTAGGTGTATTAGAAACAGGCGGCGTAGTACGCATTGGTTGTATGCATTACAACACAATTGAAGAGCTTGATAAGGTTTTTGATTTATTTGATCAATTACTAGCAGATTAAAGCTGAGCTTTAATTAAGCTATAAGCAGCCCGAGTGGGCTGCTTATTACCGCTAGGATTGTGGTTGGCCATATATTTGTTCCGCGCGGTTGAATAAGACCCACGAGGTTAAAATATACTTATCATTTGAAATAGGCTTATTACCACGGTGCGTGTGGGTAAAATAGCCCGGTGCTACGACCATAGAACCCTGTTTAGGCGATATTTTTCGTTGTTGATAGTAAAACTCTGTTTCACCACCTTCTTCTACATCATTTAAATAGAACATAAATAACAGCACACGATGCAGAGCTTCGTTGTGGCCAGCTTGCGGGTATACCTCGCTATGCCAATAAGGGTAGCCACCTTTATTGATATCGTATTTCTGTGCTTGAATTGGACCCATGCGGAAAATTTGCTGCACGAGTAATGGCAATTGTGGTTTGCCGACTTCTTCAAAGTTATCCTGTGTTAAGTCAACAGGTTTGCCCGTTTGCGGATGGTAAACCTTTAAACCAAAGGCACCAATCATCATAAAAATATGCTCTTCAAGGTATTTGAAGACGTAACCCGCAGTCGTTTGTTGAATATGCTTTAGTTGCTCAGCGTATTCGGGGTGGTTATTAAGGTATAAATCGCGGCTGTCTTTTTTCGCTAAATCTACTCCGCCTGAGGTAATGCCTTGTTTTAAATGCGGGCTTTGTTCAAATACCGTGATAAAGTTGTCGCAAAATTCTTTGCTGAGGGCGTTTTCGTATACGCGAATAAAGTCCGTCATGAGCTACCTTTAGTTTATATTTTTTATAGGGTTACTATGTTTACTGAAATTATCACACCACGCTTTAGCGAAACAGATGTGCTAGGGCACATCAACAATACCGTACTCCCTGTATGGTTTGAAGCCGCCCGAGCGCCTATTTTCAGGTTTTTTACGCCCGATTTAAACCCTTATGAGTGGAAACTGATCATTGCTAAGGTTGAAGTAAGCTTTGTGGGTGAGTTGTTTTATGGTCACGATGTCACAGTGAAAACCAGTGTTGAGCACATCGGCTCTAGTTCATTTGTACTGCGCCAAGAGGCTTGGCAGCAAGATAACTGCTGTGCCGTTGGTAAAACTGTACTAGTACGTTATGACTTTGCAAATAAATGTTCGCAAAAACTTAATGAGCAAGAAAGGGCTGACCTTACAGCGCATTTAATCGCTGAGTAATACCCCATTTTTTGCCGACATTTATGAACGCTTGGGGTAAAATGCGCCTTCATTATTTTGACTGAGTAATTTTGGGTTACACGCAATGCTGTTAATGATCGACAATTATGATTCGTTTACATACAACCTAGTGCAATATTTTCAGCGCTTAGACCAAGATGTATTAGTTAAACGAAATGATGAGATCAGCATTGCTGAGATTAAACAACTTAACCCAGAGCACATTGTACTATCGCCTGGGCCATGTTCACCAAACGAAGCGGGTATTTCTTTGCAAGTGGTTGAACAACTAAAAGGCCAGTTGCCAATTCTTGGTATTTGCTTAGGTCACCAAACTATTGCTCAGGCTCTAGGTGCTGATGTTATTCGTGCAAAGCAAGTGATGCATGGTAAAACCTCGTTAGTTAAGCATACCAATCAAGGTGTGTTTAACGGTTTGGCAAATCCACTGACGGTATGCCGGTACCATTCTTTAGTGGTGGATAAACAAAGCCTGCCTAGTGACTTCACTATTACCGCATGGACAGAACAAAATTCTGATTTTGATGAAATTATGGGGATCATGCATAATGATTTAGCACTTGAAGGAGTGCAATTTCACCCCGAAGCAATTTTGACCCAACAAGGGCTTGAATTACTTGCTAACTTTTTAACTCGCTTCTAACCTTAGGCTAGTGAATTAACAAATATGACCGACAATACGCCTGTGCAAATGACCGAAGAAAACCGACAACAAAGGACTGCGATGGTGCTTAATGAGCGCGCGCACGATCTTTTGCTTGGTCACAGTTTTGCACAGCGTCAAATTGGCTATATTCACACCCTCGAAATTGATTATGGCGAATCAATGGAACAGCGAACTCTATTAGAAGTAGAAGTTGCTGCTGAGAAAAAACGTCAAAAGAGCAGTACAGCTCACCATAAATACCGTGCACAGGCGAGCAAGCAATTACACCAAGTGATTGAGGCTGCCATGCATAAGCAGCTTGAAGACATTGATTCAGTAATTCATGAAACTATAGGGATTCAAGATAGCGTACCTGCTATTTTAGATATTTTAGCTGTGCGTTCGGCCTCAGTAGGTCGACTAGAGCCGTTAGTTAAAGATTTGAGTTGGTTAGGTCGTGAGCTCGTTGCGTTTGTGAATTTACCTTTCTATCGAAAACAACGTAATAAACACACTTCAGTTCAAGTCGATAACCCACTGTTAGCGCTTCGCTACATTGGTTTAGATAACTTAAAGTTTGTCGTGCCAACCTTTGCGGTACGTCATTGGATGCCACACAGTACAGAGCCATTTCCACTACTAAAGCGTCGACTTCGTGATAACTCAATGGCGTGTGCCATTGCTGCTCAAGAACTTGCTAAATTAAATGGTGTAAATGAGGTGCACGCGTTTACCTTAGGTATGCTACTCGACGTGGGTAAGATAGCGCTAGTACGTATATACCTTCGTATTTTTGAGTTAGTTTGGCAGCGCCAAGTAACGAAAGCCCGTGATGAGCAAAAGAAAGATCTACACACAGCTTTATTAGAGCTAAAACCGGATCCTTTATTTTTAAGCACCTTGCTAAATAAGCAGTCGATGAAGGTAACAGCCACCGTAATTGAGAAAATGGCTTTTAGGTATTTGCCATTTAATGCGGTAATGCAGCAGTTAACTACACCTTTAGCTAAAAACGATGAGTATTTGCCGCTTACCAAGGTGATTTTAAAAGCCCGTTGTTACGCTCAGTATTTAAGTTTAAATGAGCATCAACTAGTCGAAAATGACGAAACCGAACGTTGGTTTGCACACTTCGATTTCACTAAAGAAGAGCTTGATCAGCTAGCAAAATGCAATTTTGATCGCTTTCATATTCAAATTAATTAAAAAAATTGTTAATTTTTTTGCGACTATTCATTCATTGTTTATCAATCCGCAGCGACAAATTTTTTCTCTTTAGCCTCTGCTTGGCTCACTAGCCGTACGCCTTTTTGTAGTATTTAGAACAAAAAGTAGCCTTCAAATAGTTATTCACTATCCATGAAAAAATATCTCAAGCCCTTTATTTTCAAGGGTTACATGAAAGTTTTCTAAGAGACAGGATGAAAATTTTCTGGAATAATGGATGAATGAAAATTGAACCAAAGAGTAATTTTGGTGATTTTGCGCTAAGCTCAATCGGCTAAGTAAAATGGCTTAGTTTAGCTTTAGAGCGCCACCTTACTCTGAGTGTGCTTACAATTATGAGGATATAAAATGACAGTCAATCGCGAATTATTTGATCAAGTAATGGTTCCTAACTATGCACCATCAAGTGTTATTCCAGTTCGAGGCGAAGGCTCTCGCGTATGGGACCAAGAAGGTCGCGAATTTATCGATTTTGCGGGTGGTATTGCTGTTAACTGTCTTGGCCATTGTCACCCAGCTCTTGTAAGTGCATTAAAAGAGCAAGGCGAAAAAATTTGGCACTTATCAAATGTAATGACTAATGAACCAGCGCTTCGCTTAGCTAAAAAGCTAACTGACGCAACGTTCGCTGAAAAAGTATATTTTGCTAATTCTGGTGCAGAAGCTAACGAAGCGGCACTTAAACTTGCACGCCGTTTTGCACTTGATAACTTTGGTGAGCAAAAGTCACAAATTATCTCATTCAACAAAGGTTTCCACGGCCGTACCTTCTTCACAGTAACAGTAGGCGGTCAAGCTGCATACTCTGATGGTTTTGGTCCAAAACCTGGTGATATCGTTCACTGTGACTACAACGATTTAGCAGCATTTGAAGCGCTTATCTCAGACAGCACATGTGCAGTAATGATGGAGCCTCTACAAGGTGAAGGGGGTATCATTTCTCCAACTGCTGAGTTTGTTGAAGGTGTTCGTGAGTTATGTACAAAGCACAATGCACTACTTATCTTTGATGAAGTACAAACAGGTGTTGGTCGTACGGGCGAGCTTTATGCTTATCAAGGTCTAAATGTAACTCCTGATATCTTAACGACTGCAAAAGCGTTAGGTGGTGGTTTCCCTATCGGTGCGATGATCACCACAACTGATATCGCTAAGCACTTAAAAGTAGGTACTCATGGTTCTACTTACGGTGGTAACCCACTTGCGTGTGCAGTAGCAGAAGCTGCATTCGACACAGTAAATACTCCTGATGTACTTAACGGCGTTAAAGAAAAGTCAGCGTTATTCCGCGAGTTACTAACTGCGATTAACGAAAAGTACAATGTATTCACTGAAATCCGTGGCGAAGGTCTATTAATTGGTGCTGTAGTAACAGAGCAATTCAAAGGTCGTGCAAAAGAGTTTTTAGTAGCTGGTACTGCAGAAGGCGTTATGTCTTTAGTGGCTGGCGCTGATGTTGTTCGTTTCACTCCGTCACTTGTAATTCCAGAAGCTGATATCCGCGAAGGTATGGCTCGTTTCGAAAAAGCAGTTGCAAAAGTCGTTAACGGCTAAACGAAACAGTCATTTCAGGGCAAGTTAAGCTTGCCCACATTTCTTAATTTACCGTTATTTATAAGGGAGCAAGCGGACTTATGATGATCCTTCGCCCAATCCAGCAAAGCGATTACCAAGCGTTAGTAAAGATTGCTGTTGAGTCAGGCCATGGCTTTACGTCTTTGCCTAATAATGAAGAGTTATTACAAAAGAAAATTGATCATTCTGTCAGCTCATTTGCAAAAGCAGCACAGCAGCCAGGTGATGAAGGTTACTTGTTTGTTCTTGAAGATAGCGAAACGGGTGAAGTTGTAGGGACTTCGGGTATTGAAGCCGCTGTTGGTTTAGATGATGCTTTTTATCATTATCATTTAAGCAAAGTAATTCATTCTTCTCGTACGCTAGACGTGTATAAAGCCGTTGATATTTTAACCCTGTGTAATGATTACACCGGTGCAACTGAGCTATGTACATTATTCTTAAAAGATGGCTACCGTAAAAACAATAACGGTAAATTGCTTTCAAAAGCGCGTTTTATGTTTATTAATCAACATAGAGAGCGTTTTGCTGACACCGTCATTGCTGAAATGCGTGGTGTGTCAGACGAAAGCGGCGAAAGCCCATTCTGGCAATGGCTAGAAGAGCACTTTTTCTCAATGGACTTTCCAACGGCAGATTACTTAACGGGTATTGGCCAGAAAGTATTTATTGCTGAGTTAATGCCTAAATACCCAATTTACGTCAACTTACTGAGCAAAGATGCACAAGCTGTGATTGGTCAAGTACATGACAACACACGCCCTGCGATTGAACTATTAAAGAGCGAAGGTTTCACCTTTAATGGTTATGTAGACATTTTTGATGCAGGCCCAACTGTTGAAGCAAAGGTAGATAACATTGCTACAGTCAGAAATGCCCACACAGTTAAAGTTGAAATTGGTGAAAGCCATGGCGACACCACGGTATTGTTAGCAAATGATAAAATTGCTGATTTTAGAGCAACCGTGACTCAAGTTAGCCTATCATGCGATGCCGATAGCATCACAATCTCAAGTGAACTAGCAAAAGCACTTCACTTAGAAGCGGGTGATTCAGTATCACTTGCAGAACTATAGAATTCAGGAGACATATTAATGACTCATGCAGCGCAATTTATTAATGGTCAATGGCAAGCAGGCCTTGGTCATACTTTTCAGTCTGTAAACCCAGCAAATAACGATGTAATCTGGCAAGCAAACACTGCCACCGCAGAACAAGTAGACGGCGCAGTCGCTGCTGCACGTGAAGCGTTTTACAGCTGGGCTGATAAAACATTTGCAGAGCGTTTAGCGATTGTAAAAACATTCGCAGAAACACTGAAAGAGCACAGCGAAGAATTAGCGATTGCTATCGCACAAGAAACAGGTAAACCACTTTGGGAAACACGCACTGAAGCAGGTGCGATGGTGGGTAAAATTGCTATCTCTGAAAAAGCATTTTTAGAGCGTACAGGCGATGTTGAAAACCCAATGCCACAAGGTCGTGCGATGATCCGCCACAAGCCGCATGGTGTTGTAGCTGTGTTTGGCCCTTATAACTTCCCTGGTCACTTGCCAAATGGTCACATTGTACCTGCACTATTAGCAGGCAATACCGTGGTATTTAAACCGTCTGAGCTAACGCCAGCAGTTGCTGAGTTAACGTTAAAGTTATGGCAAAAGGCGGGTCTCCCTGCAGGTGTAATCAACCTTGTGCAAGGTGAAGTAGAAACGGGTAAAGCGCTTGCATCTCATAAAGGGATCGACGGTTTATTCTTTACTGGCTCTTCGCGCACTGGTCATATTTTACATGAGCAGTTTGCTGGTCAACCGGGTAAAATCTTAGCTTTAGAAATGGGTGGTAATAACCCGCTTATCGTTACTGATGTTGCTGACACTAAAGCGGCTATCCACGATATTATTCAATCAGCGTTTATCTCTACAGGTCAACGTTGTACGTGTGCGCGTAAGTTATTCTTACCTGCAGGCGAGCAAGGTGATGCCATCTTAGCGGGTCTTATTAAAGCAACTAAAGCTATTAAAGTCGGTGACTACGACGCAGAAGAGCAACCTTTCATCGGGTCAATGATTTCTTCAGCAGCAGCAGCTGGTATGGTCACAGCACAACAGCAACTTGTTGAGCTTGGCGCTGAAGTGTTAGTTGAGCTAACGCACAAAGAAAATACCGGCTTTGTGACACCGGGTATTTTAGAGTGTACAAATGTCGCTAACTTCCCAGACGAAGAGCACTTTGGACCACTGCTTAAAGTATTCCGTTTCACTGATTTTGATGCCGCTATTGATAAAGCGAATGACACAAGCTTTGGCTTATCAGCTGGTTTATTAAGCGACAGCGCAGCAGATTACGACCATTTCCTACGTCGTATTCGCGCAGGTATCGTAAACTGGAACCGTCCTATCACAGGTGCATCAAGTGCAGCACCATTTGGTGGTATTGGTGCATCAGGTAACCACAGAGCAAGCGCATATTATGCTGCTGACTATTGTGCATACCCTGTCGCTTCGGTAGAGCTTGAAAAAGTAGCAATGCCAGCGACATTAAGCCCAGGCTTAAAAATCGATTAATAATCGTAAATTATTATAAAAAGCAGCTTCGGCTGCTTTTTTTGTATGAGATGCTTGGCAAAGGTAGCAATTAAAAGCGCTTTCTGCTTAAATCTAAAGAGATAGTTTTTTATTAGGTGTGCAGTCGTATGGTTTTAGATAGGCAAGGGTACGATGATCTTGTCATGTATCTCACTCAAAATTTAGCGCTTTTTGAGAAGCCGGGTCAAATTAAACCAGGAGCTCCAACAGTGTTAGAGCTGATTGAAGACGTGATAGCAGAAAATGTCATGTTACTTTGCGAGCAACACACAGAGCTTAATACTGAACAACGCAGCCAAATTGTTCGCGAAGTCGACGGTATCGTATATGACTTACAAGAAGTGCTGAGCAGCGTTACAAATCACACAGTAACCGTTGAACAACACGCGTTTATTGATGAGTTTGCTGGATTAGTGAAAAACTTATTCGATAGTGCTGTTGTCGAAAGTGCCTAACTTATAAAGCACAACACAATTTCTAGTCTTTAAGCGAGCAGCTCAAAGTTTGTAACTCGCTTTCCTTTAAAGCTCACCTCTTATCCCTTGCATCTGTGTGTGACTTGCTTACAATCAAGCAAAATAACTTTAAGAGATAAAGCACATGCAAGCGAATGTAAAATGGGTAGAAGGCGATACGTTTATTGGCCTTTCAAATTCAGGTCACAATGTAGTTTTTGATGCAGGTAGCGATAGCGCTGCGCCAAGCCCAATGGAAATGGTTTTAATGTCAGCGGGTTGTTGTTCATCTGTTGATGTTGTTAGTATTTTAAAAAAAGCAAAACAGTCATTTTCTGATGTGCAAGTTAAGCTATCTGCAGAGCGTGCTGAGTCAGCACCTCGCGTGTTTACCAAGATTAATCTACACTTTGTGGTTACCGGTGATAATGTCTCTGAAAAGCACCTTGCAAGAGCGGTACAATTATCTGCTGAAAAGTATTGTTCTGTAGCCTTAATGCTTGATAAGACAGTAGAAATTACGCATAGTCATGAAGTTGTGCAAGAACAGGTAAAATAACGCTTTTTCCGAGCAGGAAATTCGTATAAAATCCGCGAACTTTTATTTCTGCTGGTGCAGGTTTCACTCGTTTTAAGGTTGGTTTAGCATGAATAAACCCTTCGATAAAATTAAGCTTCATGGCTTTAATAACTTAACTAAGAGCTTAAGTTTTAGTATTTACGATATTTGTTACGCAAAGACGGAACAACAGCGTAAAGAATATATTGAATATATCGACGAACAGTACAGTGCTGATCGCCTTACCGATATTTTAGGTGAAGTTGTGGATATTATTGGCGCAAACATTCTAAATGTTTCTCGCCAAGATTATGATCCGCAAGGCGCCAGCGTAACAATCTTGATCTCTGAAGAGCCAATTGAGCAACAAACAACGTATGACGTTGATGAAGCGCCGGGTCCTCTTCCTGAAACAGTGGTAGCACACTTAGACAAGAGCCACATTTGTGTTCACACATACCCAGAAGCACACCCTGATGATGGTATTTGTACGTTCCGTGCTGATATCGAAGTATCAACGTGTGGCATTATTTCGCCATTAAAAGCGTTAAACTTCTTAATTCACAGCCTTGAGTCTGATGTTGTAACAATTGACTACCGCGTACGTGGTTTTACTCGTGACGTTGATGGTGTAAAACACTATATCGATCACGCGATTAACTCAATTCAGAACTACATGACTGAAGATACCAAAGAAGCGTACCAAATGATGGACGTGAACGTGTATCAAGAGAACTTGTTCCACACGAAGATGATGTTAAAAGAAACTGACTTGAATACTTACCTATTCGGTGTTTCTACAGCAGATCTTTCGGAAGAAGAAGAAGAAGTTATCTACTCTAAGCTGACCCGCGAGATGCAAGAAATCTTCTACGGTCGCAACTTACCAGACACTGAGTAAGTCACTATAGCTTTAAAAAAACGGCGCGTAATGTAAGTTACGCGCCGTTTTTTTATGCCTCATTGACTGCACTCATCTGTACTTATATGCTGATTAAAAGGCCAATTTAAGGATAGATATGTCAGTTGTTCTCTCGCAGTCAGTATTTTTAGCAGAGCAAGTTCGTGACCATGAAGGACCCGCAGCTAAGCGCTCTGGCGTTACCTTGTATGAGCTTATGGAGCGAGCAGGGCAGGCGACTTATCAGCAAGCTATCAGCTATTTTCCTAAAGCAAGTACATTCGTTGTGTTAGCGGGCGTTGGTAACAATGCCGGTGATGGTTATGTTGTTGCTCGCTTAGCTAAACAAGCGGGCAAACAGGTTACGGTTATTGCAGCAATATCTGATAAACCTCTTAAAGGTGATGCGCTCAGTGCTCAGCAAGCTTGGCTTGACGCCGGAGGAGCAATAACCGCTGATGCCAGTGCTATTGAGCAAGCAGATATTATTATTGATGGCCTGCTTGGCACTGGTATCCAAAGCAAAGTGCGCGAGCCCTATTCAACCTTGATTAAAGCAGCTAACGAAAGCCAAGTGCCGATAGTTGCTATTGATCTCCCCTCAGGCATACATGCCGACACAGGTGCCGTACAAGGAGTCGCAATAAAAGCCGCACTCACTGTGACTTTTGTGGGGGTTAAGCAAGGTTTAGTGACAGGGCAAGGTCGGGCACATGCAGGGACATTAGAGTTCAATGATTTAGGTATTGAAGATGCCTTTTTAAAACAGACATCACCCACGGCTGAGCTTATCAATTATCTGAACCAAGCTAGGCTTCCTGAGCGCGATAACAACAGCCATAAAACCAGCCATGGTAAATTGCTGTGTGTTGGTGGTAATGCCGGCACTGCAGGCGCTATTCGTTTAACTGCAGAGGCAGCGCTTCGCACCGGTGCGGGTATGGTCAAAGTGTATACCCATAGTAGCTCTATTCTACCAGTGAGTATTGGCCGGCCAGAACTAATGGTGACAGATACAAACCTGATTAGCGCCCTAGAGTGGGCAACCTGTGTTGCTATTGGCCCTGGACTTGGTCAAGACACTTGGTCGGAAACAACCTTTGAAGCAGTAATGCAGTATTGCTTTACTAATAACAAGCCACTGGTTATTGATGCAGATGCACTTAATTTAATGGCTCAGCATGCTTCGTCATTCCCATTAGCTAATACAGTTATCACACCACACCCCGGTGAGGCTGCAAGGTTACTTAACTGTCGCGCTAGCGATATTGAAGAAAATCGCTTTCATGCAGTAAAGCAGCTCGCACGAAGCTATACCACTACTTGTGTACTCAAAGGTGCTGGCAGTTTAATTGCTGATAATAACCAAACATGGGTGTGTACCGACGGTAACCCTGCACTTGCGGTTGGCGGCAGTGGCGATGTATTAACAGGTATCATAGCGGCATTGATCGCACAGGGGCTTACTCCTCAGCAAGCAGCTTGCTTGGGCGTAATCTTACATGCAAAAGCCGGAGATATTGCCGCAGAACGTGAAGGCGAAAGAGGCATGTTACCGAGTGATTTATTTATCGTTGTAAGGAGGTTGATAAAAGAGTTGGCAAGTAGCACTAATTAGGGTCTGTAAGGCGAAATGTTTCGCCTTAGTCTAACACTATCCTAGCTTGAACAAGCCAGTATTGAGTGAGCATTTTCATTGAATCAACTAAATCATAATAGCTAGAAGGCTTGGTCATAAAGGCGTTCGTACCTAAGCTATAACATTGCTTAATGTCAATTTCTGAATCAGAAGTTGTAAAAATAATGATGGGGATATGGCGGTAAAGCTCCGATTTTTTTAGTTCAACTAGCGCTTCTTTTCCACCCTTTCGTGGCATGTTTAGATCTAACAGAATAAGGCTAGGTAGAATTTTGTTTTTATCTAGCGACTCAAGTAATTGCATGCCGTCATCAACAAATTGAATTTTATTTTCATCGACATTGTTTTCAACAAGGGCATCTCGGATGAGCTCTTGATCATCGAGATCATCATCCGCAACTAAAATATAGCTCACAGAGCGTAATTTTTTGGTAAATAATTTGTCGTTAAACATTACTAGCTCCTGATTTCATCAAATGTAGCTCACCTATTCCATGTAGATACTTTTTAATAAAAACAACAAATTAAATAATTAGTTACTTGAGTAGTATATACTTTAGTTAAGCAAGTGTTATATTAACTTTCTTATACCCATAATACAAACATAAGTTTATTAATAATCTAATGTCATTAAATCATACTAGTACGAACAGAGTGACAGCTCTACGCGAAAATTTGAACCTTTCTCAACAAGAGTTTGCCGATAAAATAGGTATAACTCAGGGGGCGTTATCACAGTTGGAGGCTGGCAAGTCGACCCTGTCTCTCAGTACTATCACTAAAATCAGCCAAGTGTTTAATGTCGATTGTAACTGGCTTATTTTAGGTATTGAGGGGTATGATGAATCGAACTTTCAGAGTTATCAAAAAGCCTTAGAGACTTCATTTATCCCACTTGTTAATGAAGAAGCTCACGCTGGATATATAGAACAGTGTAGTGATGAAGGCTATATTAAAACTCTGGATGTTTATAAAATCCCAGGGTTTGAAAATGGTAATTATCGTCTATTCGAAGTTGAAGGCGATAGTATGATGCCAACTATCCGCCCTAGAGAAACGCTGATCACTGAGCAGGTCAAGGATATTAAGCAGTTAGAGAATGGTTCGGTATGTGTTGTTGTCACTAAAGATGGCATTGTAGCTAAACGTCTCTTTAGCCATAACACAGACCCTATCAGTTACTTATTTAAGAGTGATAACCCTGAGTACAAAACATATTCAATTCAGGGAAGTGATATTCTAGAAATCTGGCGTGTAAAAGCAAAAATAAGTTCAATAACAGATCAAGATTCACAGATTCAAAGTCAGCGTTTCCAGTCTATTGAAAATGAAATTAGACAACTTAAAGAGCATATTAGTAGACTGTTACCGCCACAATCGTAGCGGTAACAACTAAAGCTGACTTAGTTTTATGTCTCTTAGTGGTAAGTTAACGTAAAACTGAGAGCCTTCATTGATATTTGCTTCTGCTGTAATTGTTCCATGGTGCCGTTCTACTATTTTCTTACAAATAGCCAAGCCTAACCCTGTTCCTTCGTATGCTTGTTTAGAGTGAACCCGTTCAAAAAGGTTAAAGATTCTGTCTTTAAACTCGTTATTAAAACCTATTCCATTATCAATGACAGCGATAACAATATGCTCGTCTGTTCGCTCAACTGACTTAATCCCTATGATGGGTGGTTGATGTGGGTGACTAAATTTAAGCGCATTAAGAATTAAGTTTTGAAATAAACGCTGGATTTGTCGTTTATCACCATAGATTTCACCGATATCTTCTATATGAAACATCGCTGACTTATCAGCTATAATTAGCTCAAGGTCATCAAGAATATCATCAAAAACATCTTGTGCTGAAAAGCTACGAAACTCTTCGCCTTTTCGATTGATTCTAGAAAAGCTCAATACTCCTTTGATAAGTTTTTGCATTCTTTCAGCAGAGTCCATCATACGTGAGATATAAGAAGCGTTTCTTTCCCCAATTAGTTCTTTAGAGTTTTGTAGGCGATCGCCGAACATCTGTATTTTTCGTAAGGGCTCCTGTAAATCATGAGACGCAACAAAAGCAAAACGTTCTAACTCTTTGTTAGACTCTTCAGATTTTCTAAGTGCGATTTCAAGGTCTAGCTCAGCCTGTTGTCGAGTGAGTATTTCCGACTTTAAAGCGGCGGTTCGCTCATTAACTTTAGTTTCTAGTAAGTCGTTTAACTTTTTAAGGCGCTCAGATTTTTCGATAACATGATTAACCAGGTGATTGCGAAACTTTATAGCGCAAGATATTTCGTTTGCCTTCCAAGGTGAGCATTTATTACGTACATTTTCTTGCCATAAACGAAACGAACTACGAGGCATAAGGCGATGACTACCGTCGTCAAGGAATTCGATTATCTTTTCAGGTTTCCCTCCCCAATTTTTTGTTTCAATCACCTCTTTACGAAACCACATAATAAATAGGTTTTCATTAGTAGAAACAGGCATAGCTAGCACGCCGCTAGCAATATTAGCAAACTTATTAAATTCAGCATTCTCATTAGATAAATGATGGTTATGATATAGAAGCTCATCTTCTAAGTGGTTGCTTTTTAACCATTCAAATAAATGGTAAATATCATCATTTGCGGGTACATCGCCAAAGCTTTCAATATCTTTTTCTAGCCGCCATGCAACACCATCAGCACTTAGCATGCTGAGTAAAGCTGGAACTTGTTTACGTAAGCCATCAATAAAAAAGACTTCTTCAGACATATGCTCTGCTATTTCTGCACTGATGGCGGTGGCTTTAGCTTCTTGAATTGCTTCGATTGATTGTGTTTTAAGGGATATAATATATGAGAGCATCAATCCCATATATTGTGCAACTTGTCGTGCTTCAAATGGGACGACATGGCTTGTATAGTGGTGACAAGCAATTAAGCCCCATAATTTACCAGCAATAATAATACTGATAGACATTGATGCTTTAACACCCATATTGCGTAAATATTGACAATGAATGGGGGATACACTTCTGATTATACATGTGCTTAAATCTACCGGCTCGTCATGTGGGTAGATTGGTGATACTTCAGCATCAACATCTGCAAGTAACCTTATAGGATTACGCAAATATAAAGCGCGTGCTTGCTTTGGAATATCTGACTCAGGAAAGTGTTGGTGTAGAAATGAGTTTAACTCATCTTTTTTGGCTTCTGCTACGACTTGGCCATTATATTCATGGTCAAACTGATAGAGCATAACGCGATCAAAACCGGTTAAGCTACGGACTTCTTCTACTGCCGTTTCGAATGATGAGCTTAGCTCTTTTTTGTCAGCTATTAGGTGAAGAGATTGCTTCATCAAGTAATTCATCGGGTCAATACTTGAGTGCTCTTTCTTTGTATCAAACTCAAGTTCAATGAGTAAATATTTATCGTTACGAGAAATAGCCCCTTTAATAGAGGTCTCAGACGACTTCCCTTTTAGCTCAATCTTGAGTGGGTTGATAGCATGAAAGTCTTTTTCAGCTTTATTTTTCTCTATGATATTAGATGTATTTGCTTCAAAGAAATTAGTTATATGTGAGCCTACTAAGCGATCTTTTTGTGTATCTAAAAGCGATAAAATATTTTCGCTGAAATAACATATTTTGAGTGTTTCAGGATCAACAACTAGCAAAAACCCATGCGGTTGGATGGAGCCTGGAATATGAATGGGTTCTTTATGACAATTGTCTAATGAGACTTTAAATGTATTGCTCAATTTATATCTCCAAGTGCTTGAGAGATTAAGCTAAATGCCTCATTTGCCCCCAATAAAATGTCATCTGTCGAGTTTGGGTATTGGTTATGATACTGTTTTAGTGCGTGGATATACTCAGCCCACTTTTGCTCCCTAAGCTCACCATAACTATAAAAAAAATGGATCCCTTCAAGCTCATTTATCCATTTATGCTTTTTAAGTGCTTTATAAATGTGACCTCCACCCATGGTGGCTCCCTCCATTACATACATCATTCCGAATGCATGGGACACATTGCAGATATTTTTTAGATCATCGTGTTTATAAAAATTAACAGATGGTGCGTCTTGAGATGCTTGTAAGTAAGCAATATCTTGATTTAACCAGCTCAGTTTACTGCGGCCAACAAGCAGTTGTTTTGTGGTACTAAAGGTTGATATAGCACCCTCCATAATAGAGTAGCTACTATGCATTGCGATTAAAATTTTTAAATACGATTGTTGGGTCATATTTTTATCGAACAATACAGCACCTAGTTGTTTTTCTACACGAGAGTGAAAGAGGTCGGTACTATTTTTTATAAAAGTATGAATATTACTTTGATCGCTGTCGCAAGCTATTTCGGTGGCGTTTGATAAAGCTGAACCCATTGTTATCCTGAACGTATTTGGTGCATTCGAGTTATAATCACACCAGTATATACTTAGGTACAAGTATGTAAAATATAAAATTAAGCAGGATTATGAAAACTACTATTTACCGAAGGTTCAAATGACTTGTCTAATTAGAAGTTCTTTGTTTATTTAAAGAGTAAGTAAATGAAAGCAAAAAACCCAGCCGGAGCTGGGTTTTTTAAGCGAAGTGCTTGGGCAATAATTACATCATGCCGCCCATACCACCCATGCCGCCCATGCCGCCCATATCTGGAGCAGCTGGCTCATCTTTCGGGATTTCAGCAACCATTGCTTCAGTTGTGATCATTAGACCCGCGATTGAAGCGGCGTACTGAAGTGCAGAACGCGTTACTTTAGTTGGGTCTAAGATACCCATTTCGATCATGTCGTTGTACTCGCCTGATGCTGCGTTGTAACCGTAGTTACCTTCACCGCCTTTTACTGAGTTAACAACAACAGATGCTTCGTCACCTGCGTTAGTTACGATTTGACGAAGTGGTGCTTCCATCGCACGTAGTGCAACTTTAATACCGTGGCTTTGGTCTTCGTTGTCGCCAGCAAGTTCAACAAGTTTGCTTGCTACGCGAACTAGTGCAACACCACCACCTGGTACAACACCTTCTTCAACCGCTGCGCGAGTTGCGTGTAGTGCATCTTCAACGCGGTCTTTCTTCTCTTTCATTTCGATTTCAGTTGCTGCGCCAACTTTGATTACTGCAACACCGCCAGCTAGTTTAGCCATACGCTCTTGTAGTTTCTCTTTATCGTAGTCAGACGTCGCTTCTTCGATTTGTGCTTTGATTTGTGCAACACGACCATTGATGCCGTCTTCTTCGCCTGCACCGTCGATGATTGTTGTATCATCTTTAGTGATCACAACGCGCTTCGCTGTACCTAGGTCTTCGATTGTCGCTTTTTCTAGCTCTAAACCGATTTCTTCAGAAATAACAGTACCACCTGTTAATACTGCGATGTCTTGCAGCATTGCTTTACGACGGTCGCCAAAACCAGGAGCTTTAACCGCAGATACTTTAACGATACCGCGCATGTTGTTCACAACAAGTGTTGCAAGTGCTTCACCTTCAAGGTCTTCAGCAATGATAAGTAGTGGCTTGCTAGCTTTAGCAACAGCTTCTAATGTAGGTAGTAGCTCACGGATGTTAGATACTTTTTTGTCTACAAGCAGAATGAATGGGTTGTCTAGCTCTACAGCGCCTTTTTCAGCGTTGTTGATGAAGTATGGAGAAAGGTAACCGCGGTCAAACTGCATACCTTCAACTACGTCTAGTTCGTTTTCTAACGACTGACCTTCTTCAACAGTGATAACGCCTGAATCACGGCCTACTTTTTCCATTGCTTCTGCAATGATGTCACCGATTTCTTTATCAGAGTTAGCAGAAATAGTACCTACTTGTGCAATTGCTTTAGTGTCTGCACATGGAACAGAAAGTGCTTTAAGCTCTTCAACTGCCGCAGTAACTGCTTTGTCGATACCGCGCTTAAGGTCCATTGGGTTCATACCCGCTGCAACTGCTTTTAAGCCTTCGTTTACGATAGCTTGCGCTAATACTGTTGCAGTTGTTGTACCATCACCAGCAGCGTCATTCGCTTTAGACGCTACTTCTTTAACCATTTGTGCGCCCATGTTTTCGAACTTGTCTTCAAGCTCGATCTCTTTAGCTACAGATACACCGTCTTTAGTGATTACTGGCGCGCCGAATGATTTGTCTAATACAACGTTACGGCCTTTAGGACCTAAAGTTACTCTTACTGCGTTTGCTAAAATATTTACGCCAGTTAGCATTTTGCCACGTGCGTCACCTGCAAAAAGTACTTCTTTTGCTGCCATGATTAAATTCCTCTTAAATTCTGTAAACGGGTTGCTAAACGAAAAGTAGGATTAGCCTACAATGCCTAGAATGTTATCTTCACGCATGATCAGGTACTCTTGACCTTCGATCTTTTCAGCTTTTTCAACATAAGAGCCGAACAGCACAGTGTCACCGGCTTTAACTTCTAATGCTCTTACTTCACCGTTGTCTAAAACACGGCCATTACCAACAGCGATAACTTCTCCGCGAGTTGATTTTTCAGCTGCAGAGCCAGTTAATACAATACCGCCAGCAGACTTAGTTTCTTCTTCTAGACGCTTAACGATGACGCGATCATGTAAAGGACGAATGTTCATTTATTTAGTTCTCCTAACAGTTTCTGAACAGTACAGAAAAAATCTTGTGTTATTGCAGGGGAGTGCTAAGCCACCCGTTGCGTTTCATTGCCTTCATTAATGGGGGTGGCTTAAAAAAATCCAAGTACAAAAATTAAAAAATTTTAATCTTTTCGCTCAAATTCACCATCAATAGTTGTAGGTTGATGGTTTGGCTCTTCATGAGTGGTTGTTTTACTATGATATTGGAAGTGTGCAGAGCCTTGATTTGCCTGCGAACTCATACGCACAGTCGCTTGGCTGGCAAGTCCTGCAGCCAGTTTGTTGCGGATTGCTGGCGTAAGTAGTAAAAAGCCAAAGAAGTCAGTCATGATGCCTGGTGTCATTAATAAAACACCGGCGATAATGACACATAATCCAGTAAATAATTCTTTTGCAGGCATTTGCCCTTGTGCCATTTGTAATTGCACGTTTTGAATCGCGCCCATACCTTGCTGCTTCACTAATTTTGCACCGACAATCGCGGTCACAATTACAAGCGCTATGGTGGCAAAGCCGCCGATCACTTCACTCACTTGGATGAGTAACGCGATCTCCACAATCGGCACTAAAATAAATAACAAAAACAAAAATCTAAACATAACGCTCTCTAAAAAATGTCATTCTCTTTCGAGTCAGTGAAATATAAATTGGGGTGAGCAGGTCATTTTTCAAGACGGAACCTAGGATCACCTTGCTCGCTACACATTATAGTTACTATCGGATACTATGGTGCGACTCACGTAATCAAATAAAGGTTCCTTATGACTACGCATTTTCGACTTATTTTTACTACTTGTGCAAATGAGGCTGAAGCCCGTCAGTTGGCACAACATCTAGTTAAAGAAAAGCTAGCTGCTTGTGTGAACATTTTGCCTACTATTGAATCTATTTACATGTGGGAAGGCGAGGTGACTCAAGCTATTGAGAGTAAGTTACTGATCAAAACTAAGTCAGAAAAAATGAATGAGGTGATCCAAACTATCAAGAAATTGCATAGTTATGAGGTGCCTGAAATTCAGGTCGTTGATGTGGCTACAGGCAATTTAGCCTATTTTAATTGGATGGATGAGGTACTTAATTAATGCGATCGTTCCTTTTATTACTTTGTGCATTGTGGCTAATGCCAGCAAGCGCAAGTAATAACAATTTACTTGGAAATCTACTACAACCTGCGGAGCAAACATTTCTCCCAGTTGATCAGGCTTTTGTTTTCGATTTTGACCAGCAAGGCAAAACCTTATTTATTGGCTGGGATATTGCGCCTGATTATTACCTTTATAAGAAGAAAGTCGAAATTATTGCCAAAGGCGCAGATATTGAAATTCCTGATCTTGGCAAGGGCGTGATTATTGAGGATGAATTTTTTGGTAAGACCGAGGTATTCTTTGATTCGTTAAGTGTGGTTTCTAAGCTTAGTAACGTCACAGAAGGTGCGGTTGTTAAAGTGCGTTTTCAAGGCTGTGCTGAGGCGGGGTTATGTTATCCGCCAGAAGTTAGAACCATTCCTTTATCTTTGATTGCAGGTGAGCAAGTATCACAGGCTGCAGATGCGGGGAATGCATTGGCTGCATTAACACAAGCAGCCGATACTAATGAAGCGTCATCAGCCCCTTCTCAAGAACTTTCAAAACCAGCTGGTGAGCAGTCATATACCGATAAGCTGGCATCGCAAGGTTTACTAACTAACCTAGTAATCTTCTTTTTAGTTGGTGTTGGTCTTGCCTTTACGCCATGCGTATTCCCAATGTTTCCGATTTTGTCGAGCCTTATAGCGGGTCAGCAGAATTTATCGACTAAAAAAGCGTTCTCGCTGTCGTTTGTATATGTACAAGGTATGGCCGTTACTTACGCAGCACTGGGCTTAGTGGTTGCATCATTAGGTGGGCAAGTACAAGGGTATTTACAGCATCCTACTGTACTAATTAGCTTTAGTATCTTATTTGTATTATTGGCAATGTCGATGTTTGGCTGGTACGAAATCAAATTACCTAGCGGCATGATGAATAAGCTCACTCAGGTTAGTAACCAGCAAAAAGGCGGCAACTATGTTGGCGTATTTATGATGGGTGTATTGTCTGGTTTGATTGCCTCACCGTGTACAACAGCACCATTGTCAGCTGCTTTACTTTATGTGGCGCAAAGTGGTGACTATCTTGTCGGTGGTTTAACACTTTATGTGCTCAGTTTAGGCATGGGCTTACCGTTATTATTACTGGGGACTTCTGGCGGTAAATTACTACCAAAAGCCGGTGGTTGGATGGAGCAAGTGAAAACCCTATTTGGTTTCATTATGCTAGTTGTACCACTTATTCTGCTTGAGCGTATTGTTGATATTGAAATCATTTGGTTAATGGCGGGTTTATTAGCTCTTGCTACAGCGCTTTATTTACACCATTGGCAAAGTGGTCAATCACAAGGCAAGCTAAAAACAGCATTGTGGTTTGCTGCAACCTTATTGGTTGTGACTGGGGCGAGTTTAACGAAAAATTATTTTTGGCCTAGTAAAGCGGTGGTTGCTGAAGCTGCTGTACAAACTCATGGTTTTAGACAAGTTGCTAATCTAAGTGAATTAAAAGAAGAAATTGCACAGGCAAGTAGCGAAGGGCGCTTAGTAATGGTCGACTTATATGCCGATTGGTGTGTTGCGTGTAAAGAGTTTGAGCATTACACGTTTCCTGACGCTAAAGTGCAAGAGCAATTTGCTCACTTTGAGTTAATTCAAATCGATTTAACACAAAGCGATGCAAAAACCATAGAGCTAATGGAAGAATACACGGTATTCGGTTTACCGAGCATTTTGTTCTTTGACAGCCAAGGTAATGAGCTTTTAGAGCAACGGGTAACAGGCTTTTTAAATGCCAAAGACTTTGCAGAACATTTAGCAAAAGTTCGAAATAGCGCTAAATAAACGCAAACGTGCAAGAAAATAGCAAAACGCCACTCATCTGAGTGGCGTTTTTGTATCTGCATCGTAAAAAATACTTATTTTAAGTGAAAAATGGCAAATTCACTGATTGAAGCTCAATTAATCAGCAGGAAAACGCTTAGAATGACACTGTTGTGTGCCTTGCTATGCTTGACTTTGCCACGAATAGGGAGTGATTAGACCAGTATTTTGCTGCTATTTACGTCGAAATATCTATAATAGGTGGTTAACGTGAGAAATAGTTGCTATTTTACATCAGTACGCTTAGGTTAAGCGTGGGTTTATGATGAATATGGTTAAACTGCTTACTTATAGGATATATCGCGTATTATGGCTGCAAAATTCAAACTTTTAGTTCTAAATGGGCCAAATTTAAACATGCTTGGCAAGCGTGAACCAGAAAAGTACGGTACTCAATCTCTTGATGAGATTATAGCTGAACTTAGTCAGGTTGCTGCCGGTCTCAATGTTGATTTAACGCATTTCCAAAGTAACAGTGAAGCTGCATTAATAGAACGCATTCACGATGCATGGCAAACGGTTGATGCAATTATTATCAACCCTGCTGCATTTACGCATACAAGCGTAGCCTTACGGGATGCATTACTTAGTGTAAACATTCCCTTTTACGAGGTGCATTTAACTAATGTGCATGCTCGAGAAGCATTCCGTCATCATTCGTATTTTTCGGATGTGGCACAAGGCGTCATTATTGGATTAGGAGCAATGGGTTATAAGGTGGCACTTGAAGCTGCTGTTAGCCGGTTGCAAAACACACATTAATTTTTAAATAACTAACAGGCGGGTCGTTCAATGGATATTCGCAAGATCAAAAAACTTATCGAATTAGTAGAAGAATCTGGTATTGCTGAATTAGAAATCACTGAAGGTGAAGAGTCAGTACGCATCAATCGTAACAATATGTCTGCAGCACCTGCAATGCAGTATGCACCACAACAGTTTGCAGCACCTGCGCCAGCAGCGGCACCAGCTCCAGTAGCAGAGGCTCCAGCAGCAGAAGCGGCTGCTCCAGCTGCACCGACTGGCCATCAAGTTAAATCTCCTATGGTTGGCTCATTCTACTCAGCGGCTTCTCCAGAAGCATCACCATACGTAGAAGTAGGTTCTAAAGTAAATGTTGGCGATACGTTATGTATCGTTGAAGCAATGAAGATGATGAACCAAATCGAATCTGATAAAGCAGGCACAGTAAAAGCTATCTTAGTTGAAAATGGCGAGCCAGTAGAATTCGATCAACCTTTATTCATCATTGAATAATAGCGCAACAAAAGGCCAACTCTATGTTAGATAAAGTAGTCATTGCAAACCGAGGTGAAATTGCACTTCGCGTACTGCGCGCCTGCAAAGAGCTTGGGATCAAAACTGTTGCTGTGCATTCAACGGCAGACCGTGATCTTAAGCACGTGTTACTGGCAGACGAAACAATTTGTATTGGTAAACCAGCAGCCACTGAAAGTTACTTAGATATTCCGCGCATTATTGCAGCGGCAGAAGTAACAGACGCAGTTGCTATCCACCCAGGTTATGGTTTCCTTTCTGAAAATGCAGACTTTGCTGATCAAGTTGAGCAAAGCGGCTTTGTATTTATCGGTCCTAAAGGCGACACAATTCGTTTAATGGGTGACAAAGTTTCTGCAATCGAAGCGATGCGTAAAGCCGGTGTACCTTGTGTACCAGGTTCTGATGGCCCATTAACGGCAGACAGTGAGCGCAACATTCAAATCGCTAAGCGTATTGGTTACCCTGTAATCATTAAAGCAGCAGGCGGCGGCGGTGGTCGTGGTATGCGTGTTGTTCGCAGCGAAAAAGAACTGATTGATTCAATCGCTCTTACTCAGCAAGAAGCAAAGCAGTTCTTTGGTAATGGCATGGTTTACATGGAAAAATTCCTTGAAAACCCTCGTCACATCGAAGTTCAAGTACTTGCTGATGGCCAAGGCAATGCAGTTCACTTAGGTGAGCGTGATTGTTCAATGCAACGTCGTCACCAAAAAGTTGTTGAAGAAGCGCCAGCACCAGGTATCACAGCTGAAATGCGTAAGTTCATCGGTGACCGTTGTACTCGTGCATGTATCGAAATTGGTTATCGCGGTGCAGGTACGTTCGAATTCTTATACGAAAACGGCGAGTTCTATTTCATCGAAATGAATACCCGTATTCAGGTTGAGCACCCAGTAACAGAAATGGTCACTGGCGTTGACTTAATCAAAGAACAGCTAAAAATTGCAGCTGGCCAGCCATTATCATTCACACAAGAAGATGTGGTTATTCGTGGTCATGCAATTGAGTGCCGTATTAATGCGGAAGACCCAGACACCTTTATTCCATCACCAGGTAAAATCACGCGATTCCACCCTGCTGGCGGTTTAGGTATTCGTTGGGACAGCCACATCTACGCAGATTACACAGTACCACCTCATTACGATTCAATGATTGGTAAGCTGATCTGTTACGGTGAAAACCGTGATGTAGCTATTGCTCGTTCACGCAATGCGTTAAACGAATTAGTGATCGATGGCATCAAGACCAACACACCACTGCACAAGAAAATCTTGGCAGATGAGAACTTCCAAAACGGTGGTACAAACATCCACTACCTTGAGAAGAAACTAGGTCTGTAAACAAAATTCTGTTTAAGCTAAAAAGCCGGCAACTTTGCCGGCTTTTTTTTGTCAAATTAGGCATAAGAGCGGCTCTCGCCTTACAAAATTATTCTGGTATGATTAACAAAGTAATGTGTTTTTAGTTTTTCATGAGGTAATAATGACCGACAGTGTTGGTTTTCCACTCGCTGATGAAGTAGCAACGGTTAATATGGGTAAGCAACTTGCAACCTTAATGGAGCAAGGAGCAGTCATCTATTTACATGGTGATTTAGGTGCCGGTAAAACGACATTAACCCGTGGTATCGTGCAAGGTTTCGGTCATCAAGGTAAGGTTAAGAGTCCAACTTATACACTGGTTGAGCCTTACCAATTAGCTAAAGCTGATGTCTATCACTTTGATTTATATCGCTTAGGTGACCCTGAAGAACTTGAATATATGGGAATTCGTGACTATTTTTCACCACAGGCTATTTGTGTTGTGGAATGGCCTGAAAAAGGCGGCGAATTTATTCCAACACCGGATCTTGATATCACCCTACGCTATGAAGGCGAGGCGCGTGCCATTGCAATTAACAGCTTAACCGAACGTGGTCAGTCAATTGTTCAGCAACTTAAGAGCGCGCAAGAATAAACATATAAAAATAAAGGTGTATTAGTAAAAATGGGTCGTTGTACGTTTAAACTATTAACTACTTTGATGTTATTGGTTGTGAGCCAAATTGCGCTTGCACAAAATACTATTAATAGCGTACGTGTGTGGCCTTCACCTGACAGCACTCGTGTGGTCTTTGATTTAAACGATAAACCTGATTTCAGCTATTTCATGCTGAAAAATCCAGCTCGTTTAGTCATTGATTTAAAAAATACCGACAAACTAGATAGCTTGCCTGCTATTCCTAAAAAGCATCAGATTGTTTCAAAACTGCGTTACTCAAAACCTAAAGACAGCAAAAGTGTGCGCTTTGTTTTTGAGCTAGCCCGTGCCAGCAAACCAGTGGTATTTGCTTTACTGCCTACCGATCCATACAAGCATCGTTTAGTGGTTGACCTGGTTGATAAAACACCGAAGGCAGAGCCTGTTGTTTCGACTAACACCAATGTGAAAAAGCGTGAGCTTCATCAAGAGCGCGATATTGTTATTGCCATTGACGCAGGTCATGGTGGTGAAGATCCTGGTTCAATTGGTCCCTCAGGCACTTATGAAAAAGATATTACGCTACAAATAGCGAAGCGCTTAGAGCGAATGATTGATGCTGAAAAAGGCATGATTTCGCGCATGGTGCGCCGCAGTGACTACTTTGTAAATTTAAACACCCGTACTAGCATTGCCCGTAAGAAAAAAGCTGACTTCTTTGTGTCGATTCATGCGGATGCCTTTACCAGCCCGCAACCAAACGGTGCCTCAGTGTGGGTGCTATCACTACGCCGTGCAAATTCAGAAATTGGTAAATGGATTGAGGATAAAGAAAAACACTCAGAGCTTTTAGGTGGTGCAGCTGGGGTATTAAAAGATACCGCAAGCGAAAAATATTTAGCGCAAGCACTGCTAGATATGTCGATGGATCACTCGATGAAAACAGGCTTTAGTGTCGCGGAAGAAGTGGTCAGCGAATTACGAAAAGTGGCTAAAATGCATAAGAAACGCCCGCAAGCGGCGAGCCTTGCAGTATTAAAGTCACCAGATATTCCGTCTATTTTGGTTGAAACAGGGTTTATTTCGAATCCACGCGAAGAGCGAATGCTAAAAACGGCGCAGCATCAGGAGCGCTTAGCTAAAGCAATTTTCACCTCGATTAAAAATTACTATATGCAAAACCCGCCAGATGACTCGCTATTCGCTAAGTTAAAATCGCAGTTTCCGACTAAGCACAAAGTTCGCCCTGGTGAATCGTTAAGTATTTTAGCAAGCAGATATAACACCTCGGTGAGTAAGCTAAAAACGGCCAACAACTTAAAATCGAATACCTTGTTCATTGGTCAAGAGCTTGATATTCCTCAAAGCTAGTCAATTTTCGTGTTAGGAACACTATGAGTATAGAAATACTACCCGCGCGATTGGCTAACCAAATTGCTGCGGGTGAAGTGGTTGAACGCCCAGCATCCGTTGTTAAAGAGCTGGTAGAAAATAGTTTAGATGCTGGCGCAACGCGCATTCAAATAGATATTGAGCGTGGTGGTCATAAGCTTATTCGCATTCGCGATAATGGCTCTGGCATTAATAAAGATGAGCTAACATTAGCCTTGTCGCGCCATGCTACGAGTAAGCTTAAGTCACTCGATGACCTAGAGAACATCTGTTCACTTGGCTTTCGTGGTGAAGCGTTAGCATCAATTAGTTCTGTTTCTCGCTTAACCTTAAGCTCAAAGCCAAAGCAGCAAGAGGCTGCATGGCAAGCGTTTGCTGAAGGTCGCGATATGGCGGTGCAGATTAAGCCAACCGCACACCCTGATGGCACTACCATTGAGGTGAAAGACTTATTCTTTAATACCCCTGCGCGCCGTAAATTTCTTCGCACCGAGAAAACCGAGTTTTCACATATTGATGAGCTCATAAAACGCATTGCGCTGAGTCGTTTTGATGTTTCTATCACCCTGACCCATAACGGTAAAGTAGTGCGCCAATATCGTGCTAAACCAAACCCTGAGCAAGCAATAGCGCGTGTCGCTCAAGTTGCTGGTAAAGCGTTTAGTGAACAGGGGCTACATATTCAATCAGGTGAGGCCGGTTTGATGCTGCGAGGTTGGGTATTACCCGTGGGCTCAACTAATAGCACGCAATATACCTATGTGAATAATCGCATGATGCGCGATAAACTCATTCTGCATGCAATTCGCCAAGCCTTTGAAGAAGTCGCAGGCTCTGAAGAGCTACCAGGTTTTGTCATTTATATTGATATTGACCCACGTCAGGTCGATGTAAACGTGCACCCAGCAAAACATGAAGTGCGTTTTCATCAAGGCCGTTTAGTGCATGACTTTATTCTACAGGCAATAAAACAAGTGGTGGTGCCGCTTCAGCACGAAGCTGGTTTTACAGAGCATAATGACACTGCTTTTCAGCATGCTCCGTTTGATGAGGCGCACTCAAGCAGCACACAGCCAAGTTTTACTCAATCAGCGCCAACAGAGCAGTATGATTACCCTAAATCTGAATTACAGCCGACACGTTCAGCGAGTTATTCAGGGGCAACAGGAGCAGGGCGCTCTGGCGGTGGGTTTAGTAGCGACAGTCAAGGTCGCAGTAAAACATCGCACCAAGATGTCAATGCATTTTATCAAGGGATCAGCGAGCAACATGCTGCGCATTTTGACCAAGTACGCCCTGAACCAAGTGTTACAGCACCGGTTGTAGAGCAAGCAAAACTTGCCAAGCTTATTCATGTACGAGAAGGCGAGTGCGTATTTAGTGAAGACAACCAACTCTTTGCTGCGCACTTTAAGCATGCATTAGCACTCGACTGGCAAGCGCACGTAGAGCAAGCAGGTAGCCTTGATGGCAAAGCCTTGTTGTTACCTGTGCGAGTAAATGCAAGTGCTGATGATATTCGTGCTTTAAATGCTCAGCAGTCGTGGTTTACATTACTTGGTTTTGATTTAGTCATTGAAAAACAGTTTGTGATGGTGAAAAAGCTTCCGCCTTGTGTCTATTTACTTGATGTAAGTGATGCTATTGAGCGACTTATTGCTGGCTGTAAAGCCTCACCAAGTTCACTCGATGAATGGTTAGCTTGGTTAGCTCAGCAAATCCCAGCACGCTATTACGCAAGCCAAGCCTTTTTGGAGCAAGTGGCTCGGTTAGAAAATAATCCACAAACTATGCAACGTTTACGTCAAAAAGCAGTTAAAATAGAACTATCTCAGTTTTTAAACTAAGCAAGGTATTTAGGCTTGAATAACTTACCCGTCATTTTTTTAATGGGACCAACCGCTGCAGGGAAAACAGATTTAGCAATTTCTTTGTGTGAGCATTTAAACACAGAAATAATCAGTGTTGATTCAGCATTAGTCTATAAAGATATGGACATCGGCACCGCAAAGCCAAATGCCGAAGAGCTTGCTCGTGCGCCACATCACTTAATTGATATTATCGACCCAGCAGATAGTTATTCAGTGGCAGATTTTCGCCGTGATGCAATTGAAAAGATTGATCTATTTCATCAGCAAGGTAAAGTACCTGTATTGGTTGGCGGTACAATGATGTATTTTAAGTCGCTTATTGATGGCTTATCACCGTTACCAGAGGCATCACCTGAAGTACGTGCTGAACTCGAAAAGGAAGCAAAGCAGTTTGGCTGGCCACATTTGCACAAAGAACTTGTGAAAATCGATCCTGATGCAGCAAAAAAAATGAGCGAAAATGATTCGCAAAGAATTAATCGTGCATTAGAAGTGTATCGTATTACAGGTAAAACAATGACTGAGCTGCAAAAACAAAAGCAGCCTGAGCTTCCTTATACTTTCCATCAATTTGCCATTGCACCTGATGATCGCAGTGAATTACATCAGCGAATTGAGAAAAGGTTTAAAATAATGCTCGATCAGGGGTTTGAAAATGAAGTTTCATCCCTATATAAACGTAAGGATTTACACCCAGACCTGCCTTCGATTCGTTGTGTGGGTTATAGACAAATGTGGGATTACATTGCTGGCGAAATTGACTATGATGAAATGGTCTTTCGTGGTATTGCAGCCACACGGCAGTTAGCCAAGCGACAACTCACTTGGTTAAGAGGTTGGCCTGAAGTAACTTGGTTGACCACGGGTGATGAAGAAAACTTGCAACGTGTAGTAAGTTCGCTAAGCTAGTAGTAGCTGGAAGTTTTTTAGCTTTGTTAAATTAGTTCAGCTACTTAATTATAATAACACCTAGAACGAAGGAAAATAACATGGCAAAAGGCCAGTCGTTACAAGACCCATTTTTAAATGCGTTACGTCGTGAGCGCATTCCAGTATCAATCTTTTTGGTTAATGGCATTAAATTGCAGGGTAAAATCCAGTCATTTGACCAATTTGTTATTTTACTTGAAAACACCGTAAATCAAATGGTGTATAAACACGCTATTTCAACTGTTGTTCCAGCGCGTTCTGTTAACTTCCAAGGCGTTCAAGGAAGTGATGATTCAGAAGAGCAAGAATCTGGAAATTTTTAAACTTAGGAGCGTAATGCTTGTTTGACCGTTATGAAGCCGGCGAACAGGCAGTTTTAGTTCATATCGACTTACCTAAAGAGGGGGATCGCGAAGATCTTCACGAATTAGAGTTGTTGGTATCTTCTGCTGGTGTTAGTAGTTTGGCGATTGTGCAAGGCAGTCGTCAAGCACCACATCCGAAACTTTTCGTCGGGACCGGAAAAGCAGAAGAAATCGCTGAAACTGTCAAAATCCACAATGCAGATGTCATCATTTTCAACCATCAACTTAGCCCGTCACAGGAACGTAATTTAGAAAGCGTTTGCCAGTGCCGCGTTCTTGATCGTACGAGTTTGATCTTAGATATTTTTGCGCAGCGAGCGCGTACTCACGAAGGTAAGCTTCAGGTTGAGTTAGCTCAGTTACGCCACATTTCTACTCGCTTGATCCGTGGTTGGACCCACCTTGAAAGACAAAAAGGTGGGATAGGTTTACGTGGTCCGGGTGAAACCCAGCTCGAAACCGATAGACGATTACTGCGCGCAAGAATTAAAAACATTCGTGCCCGTTTAGATAAAGTGGCTGTTCAACGTGAGCAGGGACGACGTGCGCGTACGCGAAATGAAATCCCAACGGTGTCACTGGTAGGTTACACCAATGCGGGTAAATCAACGTTATTTAACCGTATTACAGACTCAGATGTGTATGCTGCTGACCAGTTATTCGCAACCCTAGATCCAACCTTACGTAAGTTGGATATCGGCGATATAGGTCCAATTATTTTAGCTGATACGGTAGGTTTTATTCGTCACTTACCACACGACCTTGTTGCAGCATTTAAAGCAACCTTAACAGAAACCCGTGAAGCTGATTTACA
Source organism: Pseudoalteromonas sp. CH_XMU1449-3 (assembly GCF_037027245.1). Lineage (NCBI taxonomy): Bacteria > Pseudomonadati > Pseudomonadota > Gammaproteobacteria > Alteromonadales > Pseudoalteromonadaceae > Pseudoalteromonas > Pseudoalteromonas sp. CH_XMU1449-3. The sequence goes on along the minus strand of NZ_JAYMDY010000012.1, from coordinate 68,303 downwards.
GCTACATGTTATCGATGTGGCAGACCCTCGTCGAAAAGAAAATATTGAGCAAGTACAGTCTGTTTTAAAAGAAATCGAAGCAGATGAAGTGCCGCAATTATTGGTTTATAACAAAATTGATGCGCTAGATGACGTTGCGCCACGTATAGATAGAAACGACGAAGGTCAGCCAGTACGAGTCTGGTTGTCGGCGCGCACAGGCGTTGGTTGTGAACTGCTAAGTGAGGCAATTAATGAGTTACTTGCCAAAAAGATGTTTGCTGATGAGCTAAAATTACCACCACAACATGGTCGTATTCGCGCAGCATTATTCAACTTAAATGCAGTTCATCAAGAGTGTTTTGATGAGCAAGGAAACTGGTTATTATCGGTACGCTTGCCAATGGCAGAATGGAATCGCTTGAAAAAAGAGATGGGACAAGACCTAGACTCTTTCGTAGTGACTGATTAAAAATCACCAGCATTTGTCTTTTTTAGTATGAGAAATGCTGTAGATTTGATAGATTTAACCTAATTCATTTAGATAACAATGGAGTATAGCTATGGCCTGGAATGAACCGGGTAATAATGGCAATGATAAAGATCCGTGGAATAATAAAGGCGGAAAAGATCAAGGCCCACCTGATTTAGACGAGGTAATGCGTAAGTTCGGCAACAAGTTTGGCGGTTTATTTGGTGGTAATAAGCCAGGTAAAAACGGCGGTGGACTTGGTGGCGCAGGCATTTCTTTCATCCTTATTATTGCCATCATTGTATGGGCATTAAGTGGTATTTACACGGTAAAAGAAGCTGAGCGCGGTATTGTTTTACAATTTGGGCAATACGATCGCATTGCAGAACCTGGCTTACGTTGGAAAATGACCTTCATTGAACGCGTGATCCCTGTTGATATCGAAGCGGTACGCTCGTTATCTGCTAAAGGTTTTATGCTTACCGAAGACGAAAACGTGGTAAATGTAGAGTTTGAAGTACAGTACCGTGTTATCGACCCACATCTTTACAAGTTCAGTGTTACTGATGCTGACCACAGCTTACAACAAGCACTTGATAGTGCATTACGTTATGTAATTGGCCACGTAAAAATGGACCAAGTACTAACAACAGGTCGTGAGTTAGTGCGTCAACAAACGTGGGATGAACTTAACAAAATCATCGAGCCATACAATCTAGGTATTATTGTAAGCGATGTGAACTTTAAAGATTCACGTCCGCCGGGTGAAGTAAAAGACGCGTTTGATGACGCTATTGCTGCACAAGAAGATGAAGAGCGTTTCATCCGTGAAGCAGAAGCCTATGCTCGTGAAATTGAACCTCGTGCCCGTGGTCAAGTTACTCGTATGACGCAAGAAGCAGAAGCGTACCGTGAACGTATTACATTAGAAGCACAAGGTGAGGTAGCGCGTTTTGAAAAGCTATTACCTGAGTACCAAGCTGCTAAAGAGGTAACTCGTAAGCGTCTTTACATCGATGCGATGGAAGAAGTGCTAGGTAACAGCTCTAAAGTGTTAGTTGATGTTGAAGGTGGTAATAACATGATGTATTTACCGCTTGATAAAATCATGGAAAAGCAAGGTACAGCAACGCGTGTTGCATTACCAAGCTCAAGTGATATCAAAGACCTTCGCAATAAAATAAACACGTCGCGTAACAGCACGGTAAATTCAAGCAATGACCGTTTCGCAACTGACCGTTTTAATGAGGGGAGATAAGCAAGATGAAAAATTTTAGTTTAGTAATACTTGCCCTTGCAGTTGTGCTGTCTTTCTCAGCGATTTTTGTTGTGCAAGAAGGCGAGAAGGCAATCGTACTGTTATTCAGCAAAGTTGAAAAAGACAGTGACGACAAGGCTGTAGTATACGGCCCAGGTTTACACCTAAAAGTGCCTTTCTTTAGCCAAGTACGTCGTTTAGATGCACGTATTCAAACGCTAGATGGTGCACCTGACCGTTTCGTAACAAGTGAGAAAAAAGACTTAATCGTTGATTCTTATGTTAAGTGGCGCATTAATGACTTTAGTGCATTCTACCTGCGTGCCCGTGGTGATAAGCAATACGCTGAAACACTACTCAAGCAAAAGGTGAACAACGGTCTGCGTACTAATTTCGGTTCTCGTACTATCAGAGAGATCGTTTCTGGTGAGCGTAGTGAGCTGATGGAAGAAGCATTAGTTCAAGCGTCTGAAAGTGCACAAGAGCTAGGTATTGAAGTACTTGATGTACGCGTTAAGCAAATTAACTTACCACAAGAAGTGAGTAGTTCAATCTTCCAACGTATGCGTGCTGAGCGTACTGCGGTTGCAAAAGAGCACCGTTCTGAAGGTCAAGAAAAAGCTGAAACAATTCGTGCAGAAGTCGACCGTCGTGTAACAGTAATGCTTGCAGACGCTGAGCGTAATGCACGAACAGTACGTGGTCAAGGTGATGCCGATGCAGCCGCTATCTATGCTAACGCTTATAACAAAGACGCTGAGTTCTTCGGTTTTGTGCGTAGCCTAGAAGCTTACAAAAACACCTTTAAAAATAAGCAAGACGTGATGGTGATTTCACCTGATAGCGACTTCTTTAATTATATGAAAGGTACAAAAGCACAGTAATTAATATTTGTGTGATGAAAAGCCCTGCTTTATGTAGGGCTTTTTTGTTTTTGCGCGTGATTAATTTTTATCCTGAACTATTTTATAAACCCCTGTTCTGCATGTAGTTGTTTAAGTAATTAAGAAGGTAAAAATTCATGCGCAGAAAAAATAAGCTAAACGGGGTGATCTTTCACCTCGTTTTCTGATAAAATCTCGTCCTAATTTTTTCTAAGTGAATTTGCAATGGGTAAAAACGTTGTTGTACTAGGCACCCAATGGGGTGACGAAGGTAAGGGTAAGGTAGTTGACCTCCTTACAGACAAAGCATCTTTAGTAGTTCGTTATCAAGGTGGTCATAACGCAGGCCATACTCTGGTAATCAACGGTGAAAAGACGGTTTTACACCTTATTCCATCGGGTGTATTACGTGACAATGTTAAGTGTGTGATCGGTAACGGTGTTGTTTTATCACCAGAAGCATTAATGAAAGAAATCGGCATGCTAGAAGAGCGTGGCGTACCAGTACGTGAGCGCTTATTAATCAGCGAAGCATGTCCATTAATTTTACCTTTCCACATTGCATTAGATTTAGCCCGTGAAAAAGCACGTGGCGATAAGCCAATTGGTACTACAGGTCGTGGTATCGGTCCAGCTTATGAAGATAAAGTAGCACGTCGTGGTTTACGTGTAGGTGACTTATTCAACCCTGAACAGTTTGCTAGCAAGCTTAAAGAAGTATTGGAATACCATAACTTCACATTAGAGCATTACTACAAAGCTGAACCAGTTGACTTCCAAAAGACATTTGACGATGCAATGGCTATCGCAGATATCTTAAAAGCAATGGTTGTTGATGTTACTGAGCTTCTTGATCAAACGCGTTTAGCGGGCGACAACATCTTATTTGAAGGTGCGCAAGGTACATTACTTGATATCGACCACGGTACTTACCCGTACGTAACATCATCAAACACTACAGCTGGTGGTGTAGCAACAGGTGCTGGTTTTGGTCCATTACACCTTGATTACGTGCTAGGTATTATTAAAGCTTACACTACACGTGTAGGTTCTGGTCCATTCCCTACAGAGCTTTACGACGGTCTTGATAAGCAAGATCCAGTTGGTAAGCACTTAGGTGACAAAGGTCATGAGTTCGGTGCAACGACAGGTCGTTTACGCCGTACAGGTTGGTTAGATGCAGTGGCAATGCGCCGCGCAGTGCAAATCAACAGCATCTCAGGTTTCTGTTTAACTAAACTAGACGTTTTAGACGGTTTAGAAACACTAAAAATCTGTACAGGTTACCAGTTAGAAGATGGCACAGTAACGAACGTTACACCATTAGCAGCTGAAGGTTATGAGAAAGTAACACCAGTATATGAAGAGATGCCAGGTTGGTCAGAAAACACAGTAGGTGCTACGTCAGTTGATCAATTACCACAAGCGGCACTTGATTACATCAAACGTATTGAAGAAATCACTGGTGTTCCAGTTGATATCATCTCTACTGGCCCAGACCGTGTAGAAACTATGGTATTACGCAGCCCGTTTGCATAATCGTCATAGTGACTGAAAAAAGAAGCTGCCTCGGCAGCTTTTTTTGTGCCCAAAATTCACTCTGGAATGATAATTGTATATTATTTGCTAAGACTGACTTTATTTAAGTGATTTTGATGCGTGTTTTATTGCCTTTAACATTACTCTTCTCAAGCCTAAGCATGGCTGAAGAGCCTATAACAGCTGTGCCTCTGTACACAGAGAGCGAGTTAATTGGCTTGATCAATAAAAATGCACACCTAGCACGTGTAAAGGCAGATGATTGCCAGTTAGTGCAAGATATCGAGGCACGAGCCAATAAAATGGCACTGCCATCATATCAGTTCCTGTATGGCGATATGCTAGCTTATGCTGTGTGTGTAGACCGTAATGTAGAGTTAGGGGTCTATTACATGCGTCAGGCTGCTCAACAAGGGCTAGGCGCGGCATTAGAGCAACTTGGTCGCTACTACGATGTAGGCCAGTTAGTGCAGCAAGATAAAGCGATGGCGGTAACCTATTTACGAGAAGCATCAGCCCAAGGCAACTTAAAGGCACAAATGCGACTGGTTAACCTATTTAATCAAGGTTATGGCAGCCCGCGCGATTATGAAGATGCCTACCGTTGGTTATTTCATTCAATGGTTGCCGATAAAGCAACTCACAAGAAAGTCGAAAATTTACTCGCTAAGCTTGCCGAAAAAATGCCAGACAGCGTCGTTGCACGCGCCCGTTTACCTATGTAAGCAAATAAAAATACATGCAAATAAAAAGGCCAGCTAATGCTGGCCTTTTTTTATTTCTCTTCTTTAGTTTCTTTTGGTTTGCCGTTGTTCGGGTCTTTTAGTACCGATAATTTAGGTGGCTGTAGTGCCACAATACGCTCACCTACTTGCGGTGTTTTTTCCATATTTGTAGTGAACGGGCGAATTTTAATAGGTGAATCGTCATCATCACTTTTCTCACCATTTAAAATAAACAGCGGGATAGCTTCGCTATTAACGTCTTTGTATTGCTCCCAACTAAACTCTTCAGAAATACGTGTTGCACTTACCTTGCCGCCTTTGGCAATTAAGCTACTTAAGCGCGCATAGGCGCCATTGTCGCCAAACAAAATTTGTCGCGATAAGAAGGTCGCACTGTCTTTATTTGCTTTAGCGTGGTTTGTTGAAGAACGCAGTGAAAACACATCTTTCTCGTCGAGGAAATGCGAGAAGTACTGAACGCCTAATGCGTTGTGGTGGCGGTTAGGCGAAAGCGCGAGTACGCTACGAATCGTCGTTAACGGTAAATAGCGCTCAGCATGCTCTGACTGCGGATTACCATAGTAACAAGGTAAGCCATCCATGCGTGCCATTTTGCAGTTCTCCCATGCAGGATCAGACAAGTGCACCGGAATGTTTTGATCTTTTAAGCCGCGTGCGATGGCTCTTGCTACATGGTTGGCACCAATAATCAAAATTGTATTTGGTGCAGGTTGGCGCACTTTTAACAGCTTTGCCAATGGTGTTGCCGTTAAGCTTTGTAGTACTACAGTGACAATGATCACTGTGAATATGAGTGGTACCATTTTTTCAGCATCGGCAATGCCAGCTTCCACCATACTTAACGCGAATACAGAGCCTACCGCAGCTGCAACAATACCTCGCGGAGCAATCCAAGCCAGCACTAAACGAGACTTGATAGGCAAGTCGGTTTTAAAAGTCGATATTGCAATACACGCTGGGCGAGCCACAAAAAGCACGATGGCTAAGAAAATAAACACATCGCTATGTAACATCATTAAATCTGATAGCTGTAGGCGGGCTGCAAGTAAGATGAATAACGATGAAATCAAGATCATCGAAAGGTCTTCTTTAAACTCAAGTACAGAGTCAATTTCAAGTTCGTCTTGGTTGGCAAGCCAAATACCAAACACGGTAACAGCGAGTAGACCAGATTCATGGCTTAGATGGTTTGAAACCGTAAAACTGATGAGTACTAAGGCAAGAATACCAAACTTGTGTAACTCAAACGGCAGCCATTCTCTACGAATAAGCAGCGTTGTAAGCCAGCCTGCAACCACACCAATGGTTAAACCTACACCGAGAGTTTTAAATAACGCGATAATGGTATGACTTAGTACTTCGCCTTGACCTACCAGCATGACAGCTTCAAAAACCAATACAGCAAACAAGGCACCAATAGGGTCTATTACTATGCCTTCCCAGCGTAAAATGCGGTCTATGTCTTGGTTTGGTCTCATAGAGTTTAATAACGGTGCAATAACCGTAGGGCCTGTTACAACAAGTACCGCACCAAGTACAGCGGCTACACGCCAATTAAGTTCTAGAATCCAATAGGCACTTAAACTTATCACCAAACAAGTTGTGATCATTCCGATTGAACAAAGGTTACGAACTACCTTGCCAATCCCTTTAAGTTCTCGAAAGTGCAGAGTGAGTGAACCTTCGAATAAAATCACTGCCACACTTAAAGAAACCACTGGGAATAATAAATCTCCCAACAATGCATCTGGTTCAAGTACGCCACTAAAAGGCCCGAGAATTAAACCTGTTAGTAGTAAAAATAAAATAGCCGGTACACGAAACGCCCAAGCTACCCATTGTGCTAATACTGAGCACAAGGCGATCCCTGCTATAAAAATTGCTGACATAGAATGAATTATCCTTTAGTTACTACAATTTAAAATGCCAACGCCTTAGATAATCGCGTCATTAGTTGCTGACATTATTAAAATAATGCTTGCCTATTAAAGCCTACTCACCGTCATGGATACAAGCAAACTCGTTGCTTCAAATACGATTTTAGTCGTTATTAATACTTTTTGGGTGTGTTTATGAAATTAAACCCTGCTAGGCTCGTTAAAAATTATTACACAATAAAATTGCGCGCCTAAGGTACTGTTAATAAATGTATATTTTCTATGTTTATGGTAAGTATAAAAGTTATGACTACTTTTTGCACTTGATCTTTGCCCCTGATTTCCCGTATTATAGTTCGTGTTCAAACAATTTGATATCTAAATAGTTATTAGCTTTAGAGACACTCTTTATAGCTTAGCTTTCTGAAAAGATACTTGTTTGCGACATTATTAGTGTTTTATACACTTTGTTTTCTAATTAAATAGAAATGAGCTCTAAGTTGTTCAGTACATATTTATTACGTGTTGAATAGAATATAAGTTCATTATCTGGTCAATGTTTAGCTCCCATCGTGGCAGCTAAATCTCGGTCATACAATCTACACCCTATCTGTTGGTGTACCAGATTGTATAGGCTCTATGTATGTTGTTATTAATAAAAGCCGCACACAGCTTTTTACAGCGATACATAAACAACACTTATCTTTTTTTATCAACTTATGGTTTATAACCGTTTGGTCTACTGACTGAATAAAAGTTGTGCTATATCTAATCGCAGTACTTGCGTGGCGTAGTCGTGTGCATAGATAAGTAGTTTGGCAAAGTGATAATAGTCAGTGCGTTTAGTAAAGCTAAGCGCGAGTCTTTTAATCAGTGGCAAATTGGCACTGAACAGATAGTAAAATGGAAAGTTGAACAGTTATGCAAAAGTTAAATTGGCGACGTATAGTACTAAAAGTAGGTAGCGCATTAATCGCACCCGAACAAGACGGGTGTCGCTCTCGTTATTTACTGACCATTGCACAGTTCATCGTTCGCTGTCGAGCGCAAGGTATCGAAGTTATTTTAGTATCATCGGGTTCGGTAGCTGCTGGTTCGCATTTATTCCCTGAACAAGAAAAGCGTTCAGTGACGATGAAAAAAGCAATGGCTGCTGCCGGTCAGACAGAAATGATGGCGATGTGGGATCGCTTCTTTGATTTCCCATCAGCACAGATTTTATTAACTCATGGTGACTTACGTGACCGTGAGCGTTACACAAGTATCCGTGAAACCGTTTTCACCTTACTTGAGCATGGTGTATTACCTATCATTAATGAGAATGACACGGTAACAACCGACGATTTAAAAGTTGGCGACAATGATAACTTGTCGGCAATGGTAGCCGCAGCTGCGGATGCCGATGCATTGATGATTTTTTCGGATGTTGATGGTCTATATGACAAAAACCCGAATTTGCATGAAGATGCAGTTCTATTGCCTGAAATTGATAGCATCGATGAATCAATTTACGCCATGGCCGGTTGTGCAACCAGTGCCGTTGGTACAGGTGGTATGAAAACGAAAATCGAAGCGGCTGAAAAAGCCACTTCACATGGTATTACAACCTTTATTTTAAATGGTTTTAAAGAAGAGACATTTAACCGACTGCTTGCGGGTGACAACCCAGGTACTATCTTCACACCATATGAAAAACCAATGCAAGAAGCAGTGCATTGGATGACTCACACAGCAAATGAGCAAGGTGAGGTTGTCGTTGAAGGTTCATTTGATGAATCATTAAAAGATGAAGACGGTTGTATTCGTAGCGATGAAATCGTTGCAGTACACGGAGAATTTGGCGTAGGCGATACCATTTTAGTTCGTAGTGATGATGGTACGCGCCTGGCAAAAGCAACAGCGAATTATAGTAGCTGTTTATTGAATTTTATTGCTGACAACGAGCAAAGTGAATTTAGCGAAAAAATGCAAGATTCAATCGGCCCAGTTGTTTCAGAGAAAGATATCGCATTATTGGAGAAGTCATGAGTTTAATTACGGATATTTCGAGTCAAGCTGCAAAAGCTGCAACCCAGTTAGCTTTACTTGATACTGCTACTAAGAATCAAGTGTTAACTGAGATGGCAGAGGCGCTACGCGAAAGCAAAGCCTTTATCATCAAAGAGAACGAAAGCGATTTAGCGGCAGCACGTGATAACAACCTTGCAGCATCGATGATTGACCGTTTAACGCTTAACGATGAGCGTATTGAAGCAATGGCCGAAGGTATCGAAGTAATTGTTAGCCTTGATGATCCTGTAGGTCAATTACGTGAAATTTCAGAGCGTCCAAATGGTATTAAGATCAGCAAGATGCGCGTACCACTTGGTGTTGTGTGTATGATTTATGAAGCACGTCCAAATGTGACGGCTGATGCCGGTGCGTTATGCTTTAAATCGGGTAATGGTGTTATTTTACGTGGTGGTAAAGAAGCACTACGTAGCTCGCAAGCAATCGCAAGTGTAATGCATAAAGTACTTGAAAAGCATGGTTTACCTGCTGCGTTGATTTCAGTGATCCCAGATCCAGACCGTGGTCTACTCATGGAGCTGATGCAACAGCGTGAAACAATTGATTTAATCATTCCGCGTGGTGGTGAAGGTTTAATTAATTTTGTAACAGAAAACAGCACTATTCCAGTGATTCAGCACTTTAAAGGTGTATGCCACCTTTATGTAGATAAAGACGCTGATTTAAACGTTGCAATCAATTTACTATTAAATGGTAAAACTCAGCGAACTGGTGTGTGTAATGCCCTAGAAGGCTTAGTGGTTCACCAAGATATCGCTGATGAGTTTTTAAACCTGTGTGCAGTTGTTCTTCGTCAAGAAGGCGTAAAAGTAAATGCAGATGCGAAAGCTGCCGAGTACTTTGATAATGCAACAGTACTTGCTGACGACGAGTTTGGTGAAGAGTACTTAGATTTAGAAATCGCAATTAAGGTTGTGCCTGACTTTGCTGGTGCCATTGATCATATTGCTAAATTTGGTTCAAACCACACTGAAGTGATTTGTACTAAAGACCAAGCTGCAGCTGAGTTATTCCAACGCAGTGTGGATGCATCTGTGGTAATGGTTAATGCGTCATCGCGTTTTTCTGATGGTTCACAGTTAGGTTTAGGTGCTGAGATTGGTATCGCGACAACTAAGCTACATGCTTATGGTCCAATGGGTCTAGAGTCACTTACAACTGAAAAATACTTAGTGAATGGCGAAGGCCAAATTCGTGAATAATCACTAAAAAGTAATTGCTTAAAAAGCCGGGCTTTGCTCGGTTTTTTTTGTGTTTAAAATAAAACGAAGACGGTAGAAAGACTAATAAAGTCGCTTTAATTTAGAATTTATTGGTTTTTATTAAAAATTTGGCAGATTGCCTAAAGAGAGGTAGGAAAGTGGTGGAGCTAAGCAGGATCGAACTGCTGACCTCCTGCGTGCAAGGCAGGCGCTCTCCCAGCTGAGCTATAGCCCCACATTCCTAAAAACAGGATGCTTAAGTCTTGCGTCTCAAGCGGGGTGAACTTTAAATATTTTTGCATTTGTGGTCAAGTATTTTTTTTAAAATGTTCGATTTTTTACTCTGTTGTTTTATTTTTGGTAGACTAAAGCGCATTCACTGTTCAAGGCTTATCCAATAATGAAAAAAATAGCATGGCTTTTGGTTGTTTTACTTGCCGGTTGCGCAAGCCAACAAGAAGCGCCTCCTTTTGAAATCAATAATAAGCAGTTTTACGAAAAAAATGATGAGCAAGGCAATAAAATCTTTGCCTATGTGGTGTCAGTTAAAGCACAGGGCAGACGCCCGATTAATCTCGATAAGCCAATGACACGCAGGCAGTTTAAAGATTTTGCCGAGCAAGAAGTATTTGAAGAGTCGAGCAACTTAAAACTTATGCTCGAAGACCAAGCGGTTGAATTATTAAATGAAGAGCTTAAAGAACGACAATACTGCGACGATAAACACGTTATTGACGAAGTATTATGGCGTGATTTAAGTGTGCAATTACGAGGACGTTGTTTGTAAATGTATGCAGATAAAAGCAAGTTAGCTGCTACGCTAGCTCAATTAGATATTAATTATGATGTGATTGAGCATCCACCATTACACGGCAGCTTAGATGCCGATAAGTTTATGCTCGATAGACCGGGCACACGTTTAAAAAACCTGTTTTTACGGGATAACGAAGGTAAGCGCCACTTTTTAGTGATCACCGCTCACGACAAACAACTCGACTTAAAAGCCATTGCTCAGCAGCAGGGGTTATCGCGTTTAGGGTTTGCATCTGATGAGCGATTAGCGCGTTATCTTAAAGTGCCACCGGGCTGTGTTTCTATGTTGGCACTGTTAAACGATAAGCAAAATAATGTCACTCTTTGGCTAGACCAAGAAATTTGGTTTAACGAGCTTTTTCATTGTCACCCTTTTGAAAATACTGCCACTTGGCTGATGAAAAAAGAGGATTTAGAGCTGTTTTTTGAAAGTACCGGGCATCAACCGCGTATCGTATTTCTACCTGCCAAATAAACTAAGCTTAAACCCACTAAGCAGACTAAAAGTAGCACGGTCATAAAGGCAACTTGGCCGTGTTGCTGATATACCAGCCCAGGCAATAACGAACCTAATGCGCCACCGCTATAATAAAACGATACATAACCGCCATTGGTGACACTTGCAGGTGCACTGCTGATTTTATTTACCAGTGGAGCGGCACTTGAGTGGATCACAAACATTGCGCCACAAAAGCCAGTAAAAGCAATAACAAAAAGTAATAACTGTTGGCTCATCAATAGCACCATCGTCAGGCTATAAAATACAAAAACCCAGGTTAGTAAACGCCAAGGTGTTGATGACTTTCGTAACAGCCAAGGTGTGGCTATAGAAGCTAGTGCACCAAGCAAATAACCGCTGTAAACCAGTCCGATGTCTCGGGTGTTAGTGATAGCAAAACTGTCTTGCAGAATGAAAGGTAAATAATTTAACAGTGCCGCAAAACAAAAGAACATACAAAACACCGCTCCGTAGAGCTTTAATACCAACGGATCTTTTAATTGCTTTAGATACAATAGCGGCGACTTTGCAGCATGAATACTCGCACCTTTGTTTGATTTAGGAATGGCGAGTGCAAACAGTACTAAGCCAAGCGCAATCACATAATAAAAACTTTGCCAGCTTAAAAAGTCAGTAAACAAAGCAGCGAACATACGTCCGAAGTAGCCACCAACAATGGTGCTGCCAATGTAAAGTGTCATATTACGTTGTAATTGGTCAGCCTGAAAAGTCACACCAATATAACTGGTCATAGCGGTGAGAGCCGCAGGTAGGGTGATCCCTTGTATAAAACGAACCAGTAATAGCAACTCAAAGCTTGGTGCTAAAGTAAAAGCGATACAGCTGATTGCTAACACAAACATGGCAATTTTTAGAATTGTGAGTGGGTTTCGCTTAGCTAAAAACAAGCCATACACTAAAGGAGCAATGGCTAGTGGCAACATAGTAGCGGTCATTAAGCTACCAGCAGTGGCTGGCGATACAGAAAAATGACTAGCAAATAATCCAAGTAAGGGTTGTGGGGCGTATAAAACAAAGAAAATAAACACAGAGCAAAGTAACAAATGTCGCAGCTGCATTTTTAGCTCCCAAGAGGAAAAGCCCTAGCTTATCGGGTACAGGTTTTTTTACAAGTTCAAAGGCGACTAAAATGATAAATCTTGCGTTAAATCAATATGTCATGATTTCATCGCGTGTTAATCTCACATCAATATACTCGATTGCTGTTAATCAAGTGGGCTCAGTACTGTTATTTGTTGGCAGAGCTGATTAAAATAACCCTAATACGCATTAATAAATTGGAATTTCGTCATGGGTTCATTACAAGATCAATTACTTAAGGCTGGTCTTACTACGGCACATAAAGCTAAAGTAGCCAAATCTGAAAAGCGCAAACAGCAAAAGAAGAAAAAGAAAGGCGCCACGAGTAATCCTAGCGATCTGCAAAAGCATATTGAGCAGACTAAGCTTGAGCAACAGAAAAAAGCCGACGAGCTTAATAAAGCGCGTTTAGAAGAGCAAAAGCAACGTGAGCAAGTGGCTCGCGTTAAACAGATTTTAGAGCATCACAATCAAGATGAGATCCGTGGTGATCGTACATTTAACTTCACTTATGAAAATAAAGTGAAAGAGCTCGAAGTAAACGAAAAAACACAAAAGGCCCTAGCTGGTGGCCGTTTAGCAATTTGTGTTTTAGAAGGCCAATTTTTTGTACTGGAAGACGAACCAGCACGAAAAGTCGCTGAAGTCAGCGAAGACTACATAGTGTTCCATGTTGAGCCTGAAGATAAGCAAAAGGATGAAGATGATCCGTATGCTGATTTTGAAGTACCTGATGATTTAATTTGGTAGTGACTGTTTCTATTGCCGTTACAATTTTCGGGTGCAATATTGTTAAATCATGGTCTACACTAAAGAAAATGTTTAATAACCCGTCAAAAAAGAGAAGATACAAATGAGCAAGATCACGAAAATTTTATGTGGGGCTGGCATTGCAATGGCTGCAAGCCTATCTTTCAACACTATGGCTGCGGATGGTGCAACACTATACACAGCTAAGCTTTGCCAAACTTGCCACGGTGCAGAAGGTAAAGCGCCTATCATGCCTCAGTACCCTAAATTAAATGGTCAAAATAAAGAGTACTTACTAGCACAAATGAAAGACATTAAGTCAGGTGCGCGTAGCAACGGTATGGCTGCTGCGATGAAAGCAATGGTTGCAAACGTATCTGAAGAAGAAATGGCTGCAATTGCTGATTACTTATCACAAGTAAAATAAACACCATTTTAGCGTGAAAAGGCCACATCAATTGATGTGGCCTTTTTGTATCACCTATTGATCATCTATTAATAGTAATTTAGACTTCTATACATCTATTTGTGCAGTGTCACATATACAAGGTTTTCCATGTTTGACTTACCAAAACTCGATTTAAAAAATAAAGTATCTGAACAAGAATGGCAGCTTCGTGTTGATTTAGCAGCATGTTACCGTTTAGTTGAGCACTTTAGATGGGGGGATTTAATTTATACCCACCTATCGGCACGTTTACCGGGCACAGATCACTATTTAGTTAATGCATTTGGTCTTAGTTTTGATGAAGTGACGGCATCTAATCTTGTGAAGGTCGATTTAGCCGGCAATATTCTTGATGACACGCCATTTAAAATTAATCCGGCTGGTTTTACTATTCACAGTGCCATTCATGAAGTTCGTGATGACGCTCACTGTGTTATTCATTTACACACAAAAGAAACCATCGCCGTTGCAACGCAAGAAAAAGGCCTGTTACCACTTAGCCAATACTCAATGTTCTCATTGCCATCATTGTCTTATCATGGCTACGAAGGGTTAGCGGTAAACAGTGATGAGAAAAAGCGCTTGCAAGATGATTTAGGCACTACTAATCACATGCTATTGGTTAACCACGGTGGCTTAACTGTTGGCCCAACAGTGGGAGATGCCTTTATGCGATTTTATGATTTGCAGCGTGCCTGCGAAATTCAATTGGCTATTCAAGCCAGTGGTCAAACGGCAATTCCAGTACCACAACCTATTATCGATAATATTTATAATCAAGCGAATGTCGTGCATAGCGGCAGCACCGGTGGCCAGTTAGCTTGGCCAGCCATGTTGCGTAAAGCTTATCGTCTTGATCCTAGTTTTGCTCAGTAAGGAGTAACCATGAAAGTTAATCGCGTCGAAGTGTTCGATATTCATTGTCCAGACAGACCTGCTTGGACACCTGTTTTTGTGCGTATTCACACCGATGAAGGTATTAGCGGTGTGGGTGAAGCGGGTCTGGCTTATGATTTAGGTCATAGCGCAGCTGCGGCAATGATCAAAGAAATGGCTGATGCCTTTTTAATTGGTCATGACCCATTTCAAACAGAAAAACTGTGGTCACGAATGCTACGCGAAAGCTTTTGGGGTTTAGGTGGTGGTCCTGTTGTATATGCAGCAATGAGCGCCATTGATACTGCACTTTGGGATATTAAAGGTAAAGCACTAGGCTTGCCTGTTTACCAGCTATTAGGTGGTAAAGTTAACGATAAGCTGCGTACTTATGCATCACAATTACAGTTTGACTGGGACAGCGAATTTAAAGCGCTTGTTCACCCAGAAGAATACGCAGAAGCAGCGCTTAAGGCGATGGCTGAAGGGTATGATGCGGTAAAAGTTGACCCAATCCAGTACGATAAAAACGGCAATACTTATTACGATCGCACTAACATTATTTCTCGTGCAGAAATGAAATTATATCGCGCGCGTATGCAGGCTATTCGTGAAGCAGTCGGTGACGAAGTTGACATTATTTTTGAATGTCACAGTTTACCTGGCGCAACATCAGCAATTCAAATTGGTGAAATTGCTGAAGAGTTCGATTGTATGTATTACGAAGAGCCTGTGAATTACTTAAATCATTCATTACATGCAAAAGTTGCTGACAAAGTAGCGGTGCCAATTGCAGGTGGTGAGCGTTTGTATAACCGCTGGGGTGTGCGTCCATACTTAGAAGATCAAAGTATTGATGTGCTACAGCCAGACTTAGGCCTGTGTGGTGGTTTCACTGAAACTAAAAAAGTGTGTGATTATGCAGATATCTTTGATGTGCGTATTCAAGCTCACGTGTGTGGCGGTCCAGTAGCAACTGCAGCTTCGTTACACTTAGAAACTGCGATTCCTAACTTCTTAATTCACGAACATCACACCTATGCGATTAAAAAATGGAACCGTGAGTTATGTATTCAAGATCCACAACCTAAAAATGGTTTCTTCCAAGTATCAGAAGAGCCAGGTATCGGTATTGAATTAAATGATGAAGTTGTTATGCGTTCTCAACGTGTTGAGATTAAGTAATACTAATTCACAATATCAGAGTTAAAATTTAATGTTGAATATTGATAAAGGCCCGTTAGGGCCTTTTTTGTGAAAAAATGTAATTGTTAATATTTATGTATTAGGCTTTTTTATTAAATAATAGGCATGTTTAAGCTGAATGCCGAATCTAAGTTTGCTAGCTTTAATGTTAAATGTTTTGGTTTATTTTGATGTTTTTAATATAACCCATCTCTGTATTGTTTATGTTTCTGAAATTATACAGGTTAAAACCCTTTGATTACATAGAGTTACATTTAACCCCTAATTCTAATAAATATGGTTTTTTTGTAATATATTTGTGTTTTTTAATTTACATTCTTGTTTCACTTTACTAATGTAATTGTGCCTATTTTATAGGCGCAAATAATTATAATTTAAACAGGGATACAAAAATGAAATCTATGTTTCGGAAAAGCATAACAGCGATAGCAGTTACTGCATCGCTAGGTTTAGCCCTTCCTGCATCTGCATCGGACGTAATTGGTTCTGTTCAGAATGTGGCAAATACCTCTTCTTACACTGTAAAAGTTAAAAATCCAGCAACAGGTTTAGAACGTACTTTAAATATTTCAGAAAATGGAACGTTCCGCTTTGCATCATTACCTTCAGGTAACTATGACATTCAGATTCTAAAAGACGGTAATGTTGTTGCTGAAGACAAAGTGCGTGTTTCTTTAGGTGCTAACTCAAAGGCAAACTTTGATTTAGCAAGTGTTGCAAACTCAGGCCCTGAAGTTATTCAAGTTGTTGGTGCACGTATTTCATCAATTGATTTATCGACAGCTGACTCAGGCTTGGTTATTACCGATGCTGAAATCGATCGTATGCCTATCAGTCGTGATCTTACTTCGGTTGCATTATTAGCGCCTGGTGCAGTTAAAGGTGATAGTGCATTTGGTAACACTGCGTCATTTGGTGGTTCATCTGTTGCGGAAAATGCTTGTTATATCAATGGTCTTGAAGTAACAAATACACGTCAAGGTCTAGGCTGTGGTGAAGTGCCATTCGAATTTTATGACCAATTCCAAGTAAAAACGGGTGGTTACTCAGCGAAGTTTGGCCGTGCGACGGGTGGTACGATTAACACCACAACCAAAAGTGGTACCAATGAATGGGAATTCTCTGCAGTTGTGCAATATTCTCCTGACTCACTTCAAGAAGAGGGTTCTATTTCACGTGGTAACCAAGGCGCGGGGCAAATTTTCCGAGATGAAAGCGTAGCTTCTGATAATAGCGCGGATGTCACTTTAGCAGTGGGTGGTCCGTTAATTGAAGATACTTTATTCTTCTATGGCTTAGTAAATCCTCGTGATACAGAGTCTACATACACTTGGGGAGGTGACGAATTCTCACCAAACGATCAATATCGTAAAGAATCAGCATCAGGCGGTGATAACCTTTTCTGGGGTGGTAAGCTTGATTGGGATATTACGGATAACCATCGCTTGAGCTATTTTGCTTACTCAAACCGTCGTGATATTGAGCGCTCTGTTTTTGAGTATGACAATGGTGCGATTGGTGATCGTATTGATGGCGCACTTCTAAAACGTGGTGGTAAAGCACAAAGCTTAAGCTATACAGGTATCTTAACAGAAGACCTAGTAGTTACAGCAATGGCTGGTAATATCAAAACTGAGTATGAAACTCAGTCTGAAAATCTAGTTTGTCCAAGTGTAACTGACTCGCGTGGTACTTCAAACCCAATCACTGGCTGTGGTGCTGGTGGTAGTTTTGGTGCAAATAACGATGACAACACACAATACCGCTTAGATGTTGAGTATGTGTGGGATGCACACGAAATTAGCTTTGGTATCGATTATCAAGAGCGTAAATCAGAGCGAATCAGCCAACCAATTGGTGGTCATAGCTATGATTATCGTACGCTTGCAGATAATGGTAGCTGGCAAGCTGATAATGGTGCACTAACCAATAACACAGGTGCTGCACTTGATTATGTTGAAGATCGTATCTTTGACGGTGGTGGTAGCTTTGAGTCAGAATTAACCGCTTACTATCTTGAAGATCACTGGCAAGTAACTGATGATTTTGCTGTTAAAGTTGGCCTACGTATCGACGAATTCGATAGCTGGGGTACGACAGGCAAGTTATTAACAAGCTTTAAAACAGACATTGCTCCTCGCTTAGGTTTCACATGGGATCCAACAGGTACGGGTGATACGAAAGTGTACGGTACATATGGTCGTTACTATTTACCAGTTGCTAATAACACGATTTTCCGTGCGGCATCAGGTGTCAGTGATATTACGACTGCTTATACGTATACGGGTGTGGATCCAACAACAGGCGCACCAACAGGCCTTGCTCCTTTAGCTGATACTATCGGTAGTGGTGGTTTAGCAAACTCACAACAAGTGAGTGGTGTACCTGTTATCCCTGAAAAAGATATTTTCCAAGCAAAAGAAGCGGATCCATTTTCTAAAGATGAGTACATCATTGGTGTGCAACAAGCACTTAATGATGAATACACCGTTGGTTTAAAAGGTACATATCGTGAAGTTGCAACTGCGCTTGATGATTACTGTGGCCGTTACGCATACCCATACTGCGTCATGATCAATCCAGGCTCTACATCAAGCTGGTACAGCGATGGTTATTACTGGAATGGTACTGATTGGGGTGATTCAAGCTTTGATAATGACGGTGTTCCAGATGCAGGCTCACTAACAACTTACTCAGCTGAAACAATCGGCTTACCGAAAGCAAACAATGAGTATACGTCAGTTGAATTTAGCTTGGATTACCGCGCGGAAACTATCCGTTACCAATTCGGTTATACTTGGGCACGTAGTGTAGGTAACTTCGAAGGTGCTGTTAAGTCTGATATCGGTCAAGCTGATGCGGGTATTACGCAAGACTTCGACTTCCCAGCAGTAATGGATGGTTCACAAGGTTATCAACCTAACGATCGTCGTCACACATTTAAGTTCTTCGGTAGCTGGGAACCAGTTGAAAACTTAACTGTTGGTTGGAATGCAACACTACAAAGTGGTCGTCCACAAAGCCTATTCGGTCAAGGTTATCCATCAAAAGATCCAAACCTAAATGGTGGCTGGGGTGATACTTTCTACATCTATACCAATGAGTGTCCAGACACTAATGGTGATGGCGAATGTCAACAAGACGAAAAAATCTATGAGCAGCACACTCGTGGTACAGCGGGTCGTACTCCTTGGACGTTTAACTTAGATTTATCAGCTGCATATGACTTCACGGTATCTGATATTGATATGCGTGCAACTATTAACGTATTTAACGTACTTAATAGCCAAGAGATGACATCTGCGAATGAGCATTATGAGCAAAATGAGGGTGAAGTTAACTCTTATTATGGTTCTGCGTATACATGGCAAGCTCCTCGCTCTGTTCGTTTAGGGTTTGAAGCTCGCTTCTAATCATAATAACAATCAATTTGATTGTCCCCCGACTAAAAAAGCCCGTAAGGGCTTTTTTTATATCTGCTTTTTAGTTTAGGTTAGTTTATCGGTTTACATTTTACCAAAGGCAATGGCTCGGTCGCTTTACTATCTAAATGGCGCACAAAACACATTTTATTTTTGATTAATAATTCAAAACGCTCAGGCATAGCTAGCTGTTTACCCATTATCGGGTTACCTTGCGCATCCAGTACATTCATACTATCAGTCACTAATATACTGCTATTTATAAACGCATCATCGGCTACAGCGATAGGCTTGCTATGCATTAGTCTTGCTATCCCTTTTGCTATTAGCTCACTTTGTGGCTCAGTTAACCGCGCATGCTGCAGTTTCGGTGTTGGCTCTTGGCTTTGAGCACTACAGCCTAGCAGTGTCGATAACAGTAATAGACTAGTTAGTTGGGCTCTCATTAAGGTTCCTACTGCTCTAAAATTTTACTTTGCTGAAGCAAGGTAGAAGTACGGGTATCAAGCACTTTCGGTGTGTCTGTAAAAATAGCCGGTGCAAACCCTTGTTCACTAATCGTTGAAGTGGCGGCAGGGCAGCGGCCAGTCTCACGATAGCTAAGCGCTGTACTTAGCATAGCTTCACTTTCATCGCCTAATTGATGAGTGAAGTCGTCAGCTACAGCGCAGCCTGGGATCATTACAGGTTGAAACTCGCTATCGTTGCTGTTTTGTGGTGCAAAGCCATCTGCATATTCACCAAATTCCTTATTATTGACACCGGTAAACTGAATGCTGAAATACGTAGTATCACAGTTATCAGTTGGGTAGTAACCATAGGGTTTGCCACAGGTTGTTTCGCCTATTTGAATTACCTCGATATCAGCACCGCGTAGGCCATTAATCACTGCCTCACTTGCTGAGCAGGTGTTACCCGTTGTCAGCACAAAAACACGTTCTAGGTTCAACGAAGGCAATGGGGTTCCTGGACTGACAGCTGGGTTTTCGGCAAAGCCTAAAAACTCATCAGTAAAATAAACAGGCTCTAAGCGATCGCCAGTGATTGGGTTAAACGTTGGATGCTGATCATTAAAAATAGTGCGCTCGAAGATTTTACCTGTGGTGTTGCTTTCACCTGCTACCATGTAAGCAACTTGGCTGGCCATTTGCAGGAATCCACCTGGGTTATAGCGCATATCAATAATTAAATCTTTAACGTTACTTGCAGCTAAATCATTAAAGGCATCGTATAAGGGTTTTTCTGCTACAGCATTATGGCGATTAAACTGAAAGTAGCCTACTTCACCATTAGCGAAGGTCTTTATGTTGCTAACTGCTTGGCCTGTAATAGTTTGTGCAGTCATTGTGACTTCACAAATTTCGCTGGTATTAATGTCTTTGAATACAAAAGAGGTCACCTTGCCAGACTCTGATGGAAAGAGGCCTGCATTTAATACATCAACCTCGGCTTGGGTGCTGGCATTAACAAAGTCAACGCCATCCACTTCAATGACTTCTAAGCCTCGGCTCAGGTTGAGGTTTGCAGCCGGTGAGTTAGGTTCTGTGTAGCTGATAATCCCTTGGCGAGGGGCGCTGGCACTGATTAACTTAAGTTTAAAGCCATAACCAAAAGACTGACCCGATTGGCTCTGAGCTTGCCACTCGTCAGTTGGCAAGCTGGCATGAAAGTTATCTTTGTTTGCACCTGAATCAGTGGTGTTTTGGGTTTTTAATAAGGCAAAGTAATTTAAAACACCATCAGTCAATGCAGGGTCGCGATCAACAATTTCGTCATACCAAAGGTAGGTTTCGTGACTCCAAGCGCGTAGCCAGTGCTTTTCATTAAGTGCTTGGCATTGTTGGTCAAACTTACTTGATGGCTCAAATACACCTTCAGTCCATGTGATATCAGCAGCATCGATAGTCCCTGACTCTGAGTTACCAGAACCACCACAGCCTGTGATAATGAGCGAACAAGTAACTGCTACAGCAGCTAAAGGCTTTTTAAAATGAACAAACATAACACCAACCTAAACAGCTTTACTGACCTGAATATAGCTAGTTTTTAAGCAATTAGATAGATTTCGCGGGCGTTTTTATAGCTTAGTTTATGCCATAAACTCGACTGCGAGCACAGTGAGTGATAGTGCTGCCAGCAGTTTGTGTAACTGGTATTTATTTGGCAAACAGGGAAATTACTGGCAAACATAACGCGATGTTCACCAAAGTACTTAACTAAATTATTAACCAGCCAAAGATGTTTGTTTACGGCAATTTGTGTGAATTCTAACCCTGAGAACTTTATCGCGATATTATCGCAGCGGCTGAGTTTAATGATTGCTTCAAGCCATATTTGCTCATTACTAATAAAGCCTAGATGGTTTATCACCACACGTAATGACGGCAGTGCTCTGCAATACTTAATAAGCTGCTCGGTTACCTGCATGTTTTCAATTTCAAACTGTGCTTCAAAGTGTAAGTTTTCGCTTGCGAGCATGGCTAGGTTATCTTGGCAGTGAGGAGTTAATAAGCGCTTGGCTTCATCACCTTCGGTTATATCGCGAATACCAACCAAAGATGGATGATCTAACTCATTGAGTGACGTTTCAAAGTGTTTGCTAGATGCGTCAATCGCGCTGTAGCTGATTGCGCGATAGGGTATGTCATTTAAATGTGTTGCAAGCCAATTAAGCTCATTCACAGGCGCTTGATTATCAAAGCCAGCTTCAATATGCACCAAGGCTTCTAGTTGAAATGGACAAGCGGCTTTAAGTTCTGAGGTAGTAATTTGCTTTTTGATTTTATCTAAATTTGGCCAAGAGGGGGGATTGCTACCTTGTAGCCAAGTGTATTGACCCTCCGTGAGGTTAAAAAAGTGCACATGGGGGTCAATAATTTTGTCGCTCATTGCGTGGTGTATCCACCATCAATGCTTTGTAAGCTGCCAGTAATAAAGCTCGCTTCTGGGCTTATTAAAAAGTTCACCAAGGCAGCAATTTCTTCTGGTTGCCCTAAACGGCCTAGCGGTTGCAGCGCGGCTTCTTCAGCAACAATCTCTGCTTTATCGGCACCACTGCGCTGACAATATGCATCAATCGCATTATGAAACAGTGGCGTTTCTATCGTACCCGGACACACTGCGTTTGCACGAATGTTAAACGCCGCATAATCGAGTGCTGTCGTTTTTGCCATGGAAGCTAGCGCGTGCTTGGTGAGGTTATAAGCAAACGAGTTTGGTTTGCCAATGATTGCCTGATCAGAGGCAACCAATACGATACTGCCGCCTTGCAGGCTTTTCATGCTAGGTAATACAGCTTGAATTGCTGCATAGGCACCTTTCACATTGAGCGCAAACAGGGCATCAAACGTTGCTTCATCGGTATTTTCAATGTTGGCACTTAAATGACGACCCGCATTAGAAATTAAGGCATCAACGCGACCCGTCTCGGCAATAATTTCGGCGATAACTGACTTCACCTGCTGAACATCACTAACATCACAGTGGCGATAGTTGCCCTCAGACGGGGTGATATCTAAGTTATATACTGTGTAGTCTTCACGCTCTAAACGCTCAACAATAGCTTTGCCAATACCTTTACTGCCACCAGTGACAATTGCAACGTTTGTCATCATTTACCCTTAGTGGCTGTGGCCACAACCGCCTTCACCGTGCACGTGGCCGTGTGATAATTCTTCGGCAGTTGCTTGGCGAACATTAATCACTTCAACATCAAACGTTAGTGTTTTACCAGCAAATGGGTGGTTTAAATCACAATCTGCATTGAAACGGCCCACTTTAACGATAGTCACTTGGTGACGACCTTGGTTTGAATGAACGATTGCAGTCATACCTGGCTTCCACACTTTTGTGTTGCCTTGTAAATGCTTAAGTGGAATACGTTGAATAAGGTTATCAACGCGCTCGCCGTAAGATTCGCTAGGCTCAAGTGTTACGCTAAAGTTATCGCCAGCCGATTTACCTTCAAGGGCTTTTTCAAGACCAGGAAGCATGCCTTCAGTGCCATGGATATATGAAAGTGGCTCGCCATCTTTACTTGATTCGATTTGCTCGCCTGCTTCACTAAGTGTGTAGTGAAACTCAACCGCTGCGTCTTTACTGATCTGCATGTTATTTCTCTTTAGAATTTAAATATAGGCGCTGATTTTACGCTAACCACAAAGAGTGAGCAATCAAGGCTTTTTCAACGAGCTTTCGATGCCTGACAACATGGCTTCGCTGGCTGGTACTTGCGGCTCAGCGGGTTTTGCTTGCGGTAGGTGCAATGTCAAAATGGTGCCTGGTTTTAAAATGCTGGTGGCACTGAGTTTATTCCATGTTGCAACGTCTTTATGAGGCACGTCGTATAGCTGGCTGATACTCCAAATTGAATCACCTGGTTTGACTAGGTAATCAACCGCAATGGTTGCGATAACTTCCTCGTGCTGTTCAAGGTAAGGGCTAATATTGTAATCAACCATAAGTGATTCCGGCATGGTTTGGGGCTGTGATAAGCGCAATTGTTCACCGACTTTAATCAGGTTACTTGTTTTACTATTAAGCGCTTTAAGCTCCTTTACAGACATATTAAAGCGTCTGGCAATGCCATAAAGGGTATCGTCTTTTTGCACTATATACTCACCGGCAAAGTTGTTGCGAAACAGCTTACTTTGCAACAAGGTGCGGCGCTCCATAGGTAAAAGCAGAGTATGTGGACCATTTGGCGAGCTTTGGTTTTTTAAATATCCTGGGTTTAATTTGTGGAGCTGGTTATGCCCCACGCCAGATAAGTTAGCGATCACCGAAAAATCAAATTGCTGGCCAACATCAAATTCTGTGGTGAGTGCTTTATTCGCTAATTTAGGGCGCTTTAAGCCTTGTTCAGGATGCTTTAGTAAATAGCTAAGTGCCAAAAGTTTAGGTATATATTCAGCGGTTTCTTTTGGTAATGATAATGACCAATAGTCAGTTTTTTTGCCAAGCTTTTTATTTTTTTCGATGGCTTTTTTAACGCGTCCTTCACCACTGTTATAGGCAGCAAGGGCATGCAGCCAGTCACCATCAAAGCGTTTATGTAAGTAACTTAAATAAGCTAAAGCGGCATCGGTTGAAGCGAGTATGTCTTGGCGACCGTCATACCATTGGTCGCTTTGCACACCAAAATGATAAGCCGTTGCGCCGACTAACTGCCAAACACCAACGGCTTGCTCTGATGATCGTATTGTTGGTCTAAAATCACTTTCAACAAAGGGTAATAGGGCCAGCTCCATCGGTAGCTTCTGTTGCTCGATACGTGTGACGATATGATACAAATAAGGTGCCGCACGTTTATTTACTTTAATCAGGTAATTGGGCTGTTTTAAATACCATTTTACTCGTGCAGATGTATGTTTATTGGTTTGAAATACCAGCGTTAAATTGTTGGCGATATGCTGCCATAGATCTTTCGAACGAGGCTTTGCTAGCGGGGTATTATTGACTGCTATGGGCGCAGCAACAGGACGTGGTTCAACAGCTGTTGAATCGACAAACTCACTAGGTGCTTGTTGGGTTGTTAAATCGGGCTCGTAATGGCTAAAAATCTCCGGCCTTGCCCGTTGTTGTTCTGTTTCTTGCTGAGTTACTTGGCATCCTTGTAAGCCAATAAACAAGCTCAGCAAAAGTAAATATTTCAAACTTACTTGAGCCATATAATAAAATCCTTTTACTATTTTAGCCCTATTTTGACAATTTGCTTTGTTTAAGTCCAGCTTCTAGAAACATAGAAAACGCTCTTTCGCCCACTTCATCAAGTTGGTATTGCTGTTTAACCTCTGCAGGAAAAAGCGGAATTAATTCACTCACTGGTTTATCTGGCGAGGAATTTGTCATCTCTTGAATGGTTTTTAAAAACCTCAAAGGGAGTGCAAGTTCAGCAGGTGTCAGTGGCTTACCGTGACCCGGTAAAATAGTTGTCAGTGTGGTATTTTTTTGGATACCTTGCAGCGTGGTTATCCAGCGAGTGAATGTACCATGCCCAGGATAGGGTAAGCTGTCGACTATATCGCCACCTAACAGCACGCGACCTTGATCTGCACTTAAAGTAAGATCGCCTTTAGTGTGCGCTTGATACGGTGTAATAACGATAGGGTAATTACCAAGGTTTAGCTTTGTTGGTTCAGGAATGCTAATCGCCGGTGGCTTTAAGGTGAGCTCTCGCCAGCGAAATAAGCGTTTTTTAGCAAGTTCTAGTTTGTCGCGCCAAATAGCTTGTTGATCTTCAGGTTGATTGGCAAGGCGTTGATAGCTCAATTCAATACTTTTTTCATAACCATCTAATTTATCTGTCAATGCTTGCTGCATTGCTACAAACTCAGTTGCTACTTGCTGATGCACAATAAGTTTAGTTTCAGGGAACTCAGCCTGTAAAACGGCCAAGCCTAGCAGGTGATCATCATGATAATGGCTCGCCACTAAATAACATAATGGTGTTTTTAAGCGTTTTTTTAACTGCACTGCGAGCTTTTCTACTTCGGCAAAGTTACCACTGGCATCAAACATTAATGCGCATTCTTTACCTTCAATCAGCACTTGATTCGAATCGTAAAAACGCAGTTTATTTTGTTGTTGTAGAAATTGGATTTCGGGAGTGATGCTATGCCAGCTAACGCTTGCTTGGGCGCTATAGCTTACGAAAAGACAGATCAAAAAAGCACAAAATCGCATAGTGTTTCGCTCTGATAGTGGTTAGTAGAATTGATTGTAAACAAAAAAAGCGCAGGATGCGCTTTTTTCTAAATACTAAGGTGCTGGCTGAGCTTATCTATTAAGCTGTCATGTTGTTGCTCTTGTTCTGCTTGTTGAGATTTAACTTCAAGCAATTCATGACTTAAATGTAATGCTGCCATCAGCAACGCTTTTTGGTCATTGCGAACCGATGAGCGTTGTTTCATTTGCTCCACTAAGTCATTCAAATTTTGTGCAGCAGCAACTAGGGCGTGTTCTTGCCCAGGTGGGCAAGAGAACTCATGTTCTTTACCTAGTAGCTCTACGGTGACCCGCTGACTTTGTGGGCCGCTCATTAGCTAGCCTGTTGAACGCTTTGTAATTTCTCAAGCAGGCCAGTTAGTGTGCTGCTTGTATCTTTTTGTTTCTCTTCGTTTTCTAGTACTTCTAGTTGCAGAGTTTCGTTCTCATCTAAAAGCTTAGAGTTTTGCTCTTGTAAGCTTTTAACTTCGCTTTCAAGTTCACTGTTGCGAAGAATTAACTTGTCGATCAGTTGTTCGAGTTGGGAAAGAGTTTCGTTATTCATAAATGCGCTCATAAAACTGTGATTATTGTCATGCAAATGTAAAGGAAAGTGTCTTGATATGCCAGCATTTACGGCCGTTTTAGAGGATTTTTATTTATTATTAAGGTGTAATTCAGCGTAGCGGCTTTTTTATTCATTTATGATTCACCAAAGCGGCAGATGCTAGGATCATTTTCTGTTTATCATGTACAATATGGCTATTCATTTTTAATGCAGATTTGCATTTGGCGATTTATAAATATGCTTAGTTATCGACACTCTTTTCATGCAGGCAACCCTGCTGATGTGCTAAAACATCTTGTTCTAGCTGAAGTTCTTAAATACCAAACAATTAAAGATAAACCACTTGATTATGTGGACACCCACTCAGGTGCTGGCTTTTTTGAACTTGCAGGCAGTGATGCACAAAAAACACAAGAGTATTTAGATGGGATTGCTAAGCTTTGGCAGCATAACAGTGAACACAATGCACTTAATGAATACATTGAGTTGATTAGATCATTTAACTCAAATGGTAATTTAGATTTTTACCCCGGTTCGCCAAAAATTGCAGAGCACTTTTTACGTCGCCAAGATAACGGTTGGTTCTTTGAGTTGCATCCACGTGACTTAGAGTTACTGCAAGACAACATGAAAGGTAAGCGTTCTATTCGCGTACGTGGTGAAAACGGCTTTCAAGGCTTAATTGGTTTATTACCACCAGCATCACGTCGAGCTTGTGTGCTTATTGACCCTCCTTACGAAATTAAAAACGATTACGATACAGTTGTTAATACCCTTGTGAAAGCGCATAAACGCTTTGCAACTGGAACGTACATGATTTGGTATCCGGTTGTAGATCGTGAGCGAATTGACAGAATGGAAGCGGGTTTAATCGCATCGGGTATGCGTAACATTCAGCTTTTCGAGCTTGCAACAGAGGCAGACACCGACGTTCACGGTATGACAGCATCGGGTATGATAGTGATCAACCCGCCATGGAAACTAAAGCAAACAATGGATGCGGTATTACCAGAGCTTGTTTCATTACTAAGCGATAGCAGTGGTTTTTATCGCAGTGAACAGTTAGTTGAAGAATAATTTCTTCAATACAAAAACGCCCAGCAATTGCTGGGCGTTTTTTTTATTTAACTGTTGTTAATTCATATAAGTCGCTGCGAAGGTCGCAAGTGGCTCATCACTATCATCTAACAAGGTTAACTGTTCACCATTGATAGAGTACTTAGCTGTTGCCGCAAGCGCTGCAGACATGGCCGCTTCAATATCCATTTGTGATACACACATTTTTTTGGTGCTTGCTAATGGGTTGAATGTAAGCGTCTGCTCGTTAACCTCGTAACTACCTGAGAAGTTATTACATCCTAAGTGACCATTGGTTGAACCATCGTCTTTAAACTGTACGAAAGGTTCTTTATTTTCAACGGTGATAGCCTCACCGCTGATTGTAACTGCTTTCCAATACGTATTGGTCAATGTCACGTCTGGCTTTTTCGCTGATACTTTTGTCACTGTCACCTTGTACACATCACCAGAGGCATCTTCGGCAAATGGATTATTATGAGTGGTGCTGATGTAAAGTAATTTACCTTGATTCTCAATGCGTGCACTCACACTGTAGCGGTGACGGTCAGCAATTTTGCTTTCGTCATACTCAAGTGCCACGTTGTATGGTGGTGCACCATTTAATTCAATTTCTTGTTCGCTGATAACCTCTGCTTTGGCATCCATTTTTGATACATCAGCAAGTTGTACTTTTAATACTGAACCCGGTGGCAGCATGCTGCGGTCTAAATAAATAACCTGAGTATTGAGGGTTTTCATTGTTGATTGCTCAGCTTGTGGTGCGGCAGAGTCTTCACCACAACCTGTTAATACTAAGCTGCTCCCTAAGATCATTAAACTGCATAGAGAAGCGCGTTTGAAAGATGAGATGGTATCCGAAGCCATGATTGTTTCCTTGCGTTTTAGGGTTATGCGTCTTTGTAATTGAATAAGCATAAAGTTCGCTGACTTAATCATAGCTTAATTAACAAAAAATGGGCACTAGGCCCATTTTCTTAATTACGGATTCGCTTTAAAAAGCAAATTGAGTGCTCGTTATTTTTTCACGTATTTGGTTAGAATAACAATGCGTTGACCATCAACACGGCCTTCAATATGTTCTGGGTTGCTCGTTAAGCCAATGTTTCTTACTGCTGTGCCACGCTTAGCAACAAGGCTGCTGCCTTTCACATCAAGATCTTTAATAAGTGTCACAGTGTCACCCGCTTGAAGTACAACACCATTACTGTCGATGTGCTTAATATCGTCATCTTCAGCTAGGGCTGTTTGCGCCCATTTTAACGTGTCTTCTTCAAGATAAATCATATCTAGTGCATCTTGTGCCCAGCCGTTATCAGCAGCTAAGCGCTTTAACATGCGATAAGCCACAACTTGTACAGCAGGAGTTTGACTCCACATGCTGTCATTCAAGCAGTGCCAGTGGTTTGCAGTCAAATCAGCATTGTTTTCGATTTGATCTTTACAAGTTTGGCAAACATAAATGCATTTATCAGAATGAGCCTCTGTAACAGGCGGCACTTCGTATACAGACAGGTTATCTGTAGCGGCACAAAGTTCACATTGGTTATTACTGCGTTCGATTAGGGCTTGTTCAATGCTCATAGGAGGCTCTTTTTAGTTAACAAGGTAAGAAAAACAAAAACAGCGCGCATTATAGCAAAAGCAGGTCCAAAGCGGAATATCCCTAATTATTGTAGGGGTATGCTTTTTGTGTATTTATTGATTATGGCATCTAAGCGGCCAGAATTTTTAAGTTCTTTGATTGCTGTATTTATTTTTGGTAACAATGATTGATGCTCACTGCGCAGGCGAATTTTTAGATTACCTAGCGAATGTAATGCACCAAAGCTGATATCTGCATCAAATTGCTCAGCCCAATATAATGCTGGCAGTTTATCAATTATGACGACCTCAATTCGTTGCATTTTTAACGCCTGAATGAGTTGTTGTTCAGAGTGAAAATCAACCCGTTTAAAGCGGTTATCGTCATAATAGTAATAGCCTAAAACAGTCCCTACGGGTTGATTACGAATACTGTTGAGTTGCTGCCATTGAGCCACAGAGCTTTTTAAGCTCACTAGATACTCTTCAACGGCAAACAGGGTGTTTGAGTAACTAAACTGTGGATTTTGTTTTTCTGTCTGGCTCAGCCATTCGGGGCTTATGACATCAAAATCGATATGTCCTTGGTGAAGGTATTTAACGGTTCGTTTTGCAGGAAGCTCGACATGCTGCACTTGAATATCAGCAAGCAGCATAACTTGTTTGATAATTTCAGGAAGGATCCCTGGATTGCTTTTATTATCAATATAGTAAGGATAGTAGTTCCCAGAGCCGGTTACATTGTATTTCAGTACAGGTTGCTGCTCAGCCAAAACTGCTTGAGTAAGAAAAAGTAAAATTAAGAAAATCGAGTTAGAGAAGCGCAATGGTCTGATTGAATTCGTTTTCATGTACCTAGTTTGGTTGGGTTTTTGTTTTTTAGCAAGGCAAACATCTTTCACTATACTTATAACAATAGTAATGTGGAGATAGCCACATCTAAGTGAGAAGTAGAATGTCAGAATTAAGTATGGAAGGTAACAAAAGTCAGAGCATGACTCAGTATATAGCCCGGCAGCCAATATTTAATGCTGATAGAAGTTTGTATGCTTACGAATTATTGTATAGAGAATCGAGTGATAATGTCTTTCCGGTAGGCACGAGTGATGGCCAAGCAACGGGGCGACTGTTTTTTAACGCGTTAATGTTGATGGGACTCGAGAAGCTAACGGGCTTTCAACCTGCGTTTATCAATCTATCGACTGACGCTATTTTGGATGACTTCCCTAAGTTGCTGCAACCACGCAGTGCGGTTATCGAAATAGTGGAGCGGGCTACTAGCATTCCCAAAGTAGTAAGCCGCGTTAAGCAATTAAAACAAGAAGGATATTTGTTCGCGCTTGATGATTACGATGGCACAGATAAATGGCAAGATATTTTGCCTTTGATGGATTTTATTAAGCTTGAAGTTACGCAGCCGATTATCAAAACCAACATGATGATCAAAAAGCTCAAACGCAGCTTCCCAGAAACCACTATCATAGTGGAGCGCATTGAAACTTATGAAGACTTTAAGCAACTAAAAGCGGCTGGTTGCGACCTGTTTCAAGGCTACTTTTTTGCCAAGCCAGAGCTTTTAAGTTTTGGTAATGTTGAACCATCAAAAGTTGCCGTGCTTGAATTACTTAACTGTACTGCGCAAACAGATTTAAATTTTGACGCAATTCAACAACGAGTTGCTAAAGATATAGGCCTTACAGCACGCATTTTAAAATTAGTTAATGCGCGGATCAGCAATAGTCAGCAAACAATTCGTTCTATTTCACAAGCGGTTATTTACCTTGGTGAAGACGCGATTAGACAATTTGTACGGGTATTAGCGCTGAGCGAGTTAGGCAATGATAAACCGCAAGAGCTAACTAAACTGGGCTTAACAAGAGCTAAGTTTATTGCGCTGATGCTTGAACCCGGTGGTAAAGACCTAGCTGAGCAGGGTTATTTAGTCGGTTTACTATCCGTACTTGATGCTATTTTAGATATGGAGCTTGATATCATTGCCAAAGAGTTTTCACTGGGTAGTGAGCTTTCGAGCGCACTATTAAACTTTAATGGCATGCAAGGTGCGAGCTTACAACTTGTTAAGGCGATGGAAGAAGAGCAATGGCACACAGCCCATGAGCTACTAATGATGATCCGCCCTGCGTCAAAGATGGATGTGGTTTTTCAAGCTATGTACGATGCCCGTGCTTATGCTGATGAAGTGTTCGCAAGCTTATCATCGGTTACAGACTAAAAGTGCAGAGTTCGTTATGATGCGGGCTCTGAGTATTAAAAAGGTTTGTAACTAATGCGTGTTGTTTTTCCAGTACTGGCTATTTTAATTGCCTTGGCGTTACTAATTCCTGGTGTAACCCAGCCTGTGCTCACCCTAGAAGGAAAAATCGATAAATCTAAGCTTGCCAAAACAGGTATTGAAATGATTGCCGATGAAGGCGATCGCAATACCCGTAGCGTGTTAATGATGGCTTCAAGCATGTTGGGGCTTGATAAGCTTGAAGGTGAAATAGATGCCTACAAAAAAACACGCAGCATTTGGGGCACCGTGAATGAGCTAGCCAATAACAAAAACCACCTTGTTGCCGCGCTTGTTGCAGTGTTCTCGATTGTTATTCCCACTTTAAAACTCCTGATGCAATTGCTTTATTGTTTCTTACCTGTGAATAGATTTAAGCATTTGCTCGGTCAACTCATACAGGGCCTAAGTAAATGGAGCATGGTCGATGTGTTTGTGATTGCATTAATCGTGTCTTATTTAGCAGGTAATGCCGATGGGCAAATGGGCGAGCTAATCAAAATGCATGCCGAATTGGGCGATGGATTTTGGTATTTTACTGGCTATTGCCTGTTTGCTATTGCCGCCAGCAGTAGCATTAAAATAGATAAACCCTTGTCGAGCGCGTAAATTTCGGGCTACAATTTGGGCAATTAATTTTTAAGGTATGATGATGACGCGACTTTCAAGCTACTTATTGATAGCTATGATGCTGCTCACTTTTGTGGGTCAGTCAGTTGCGTCTGTTGCTATGGTATGTGATATGCCACATGCCAGCATGCAAATGGATCATCATGCTAATATGAATGCTGACAGCGACATGAGTGATATGGATTGTTGCCATGAAGATGCAATGGATAACAGCGATTGTGCGTGTCCGTTCAATGCCTGTACAGCTCACTCACTCCTGCCGCTAAATGATTTAGTTATTAAATCAATTAAGCAGTCAGAAAAAGTCACCGTGTTAGGCGCCAGCCAGCTTAGTTTCCACGCAAGTTCTTTATATCGTCCACCTATTACTGCTTAAGCAGGATAGGTCTGTCTAAAATTCAGTAAAACGCTGAAATACTCCTTATTCTGCACCCAAAATCTATTGTTTTTTAACCATTTTTAAGATTTTTGGAGCATGTGATGATTCACAGCAAATTGATTAAGGCGCTTTCTCTAGGCGCAGTATTGATAACCTCAAGTTTAGTGAAAGCAGAGCCATTGGCGCTCAATCAGGTGATTGATTATGCATTGACTCACGAGCCTTGGTTACAGGCAAATAAATACCAGCAACAGGCGATAGAAGCGCAAAGCATTGCCGCCGGTACCTTGCCAGATCCAGTATTAACCGTTGGGCTAATGAATTTACCAACCAATGGCTTTGCCTTTGATCAAGAGGGTATGACGCAATTCAAAGTAGGCTTGTCACAACAATTTAGCCGAGGTGATAGCCTTGCCTTAGAGCAACAAGCTTTAAAACAATCGGCTGAGCAATATCCTTGGCTAAGAGCTGACCGCCAAGCACAGGTTAAAGCCATTGTTAGCGAAGCATGGCTAAATGCCTATCGTGCACAAAAAAGTATTCAACTGATCAACCAAGATAAAGCCTTATTTAATCAGCTTATTGATATTACAGAAGCAAGCTATGCCAATACACTTGGTGCGACTCGCCAGCAGGATATTATTCGCGCTCAGTTAGAGCTGACTCGGCTTGAAGATAAGCTGGTGATGTTAGAGCAACAGTTTGATAGTGCCAAAAAGCGTCTAGCTCAATGGCTACCTATTGAAATGCTAAACGGTGCCGTGAGCGATGAAAATACCAAGGTGGCAGCACTAATGTCTTATCAAGAGCTTGCACCATCGGGTGTCACAGAAGTGCTCATGAGTCACCCGGCAATTATTGCTATTGATCATGCAATGCGTGCTAAAAACACCCAAGTGCAAGTGGCGAAAGAAGCGTATAAGCCGCAATTTGGTATGAACCTAGGCTATGGCTATCGTGACGATACCCCTATGGGGGACTCTCGCGCTGATTTACTCTCTATTGGGGTGAGTGTTGATTTACCGCTGTTTACTGATAACCGTCAAGACCAACAAGTTAATGCGGCAATAGCTAATGCCGAGGCGGTAAAGACCAACAAACTTATTACTCTACAAAAACTGCAAGGTCAGTATTTTAAAGAGCTTAGCCAGTTGAGCCGACTTGCTCAGCGCAAAGCGTTGTATCAACAGCAGCTATTACCGCAAATGGCAGAGCAGGCTGAGGCGACTTTAAATGCTTACACCAACGATGATGGTGACTTTTCAGAAGTGATGCGTGCACGCATCAGCGAACTTAACGCAAAAATTGATGCGTTGAATATCGAAATAGACAAACAAATAACCCTCGCTCGCCTTAACTATTACGCAGCAGCAAAAGATAACCAAATAAATGCAGCACAAAGCCAAGGAGCTAGCAATGAATAATACAGTGAAATTAGTTATCGCTTTGGCGGTAGGTGCAGCATTGGCAACGGCTGTAAATAAATTGGCTGAGCCAGAGCATGAACAAATGCCAAGCGCTGAGAAAAAGCCGCTATATTGGGTGGCGCCTATGGACAGCAATTATCGCCGTGATGAACCGGGTTTATCGCCAATGGGTATGGAATTAGTCCCCGTTTATGAGGAGCAAAGTAGCGCTGAAGACAGCCCTGGTACAGTGAGGATCTCACCCGCGGTCGTTAATAACTTAGGGGTAAGAACAGCGCCCGTACGGTTTAAATCATTACAAACGACCGTTGATACGGTTGGTTATGTGCAATACGACCAAGACCAACTCGTGCATATTCACCCTCGTGTCGAAGGTTGGATAGAAACCTTATATGTAAAAGCTGCAGGTGACCAAGTTAAGCAAGGTGAGCCACTTTATACCTTGTATTCTCCACAGCTAGTGAATGCACAAGAAGAGCTACTGCTTGCCCTTAAGCGTAACAATGCTGTGCTTATACGTGCGGCAAAAGCACGCTTAGCCTCACTGAATGTTTCTGACGATTTTATTGCGCGATTAGAGCAAAGCCAAAAGGTCAGACAAAACATTACCTTTTATGCCAAGCAAAGTGGCGTATTGGATGAGCTAAATATCCGCGAAGGCTTCTTTGTGAAACCGGGCACAACCATGATGAGTATTGCTCACTTAGAAGAAGTATGGGTCGAGGCTGAAGTTTTTGAGCGTCAAGCGGGGCTTATTCATAAAGGCTTGCCAGTTACTATGAGCTTAGATTACTTACCGGGTAAGCGCTGGCAAGGCAAGGTCGATTATATTTATCCAACCCTTGATGAGAAAAACCGTACCCTTCGCGTACGTTTACGCTTTGCCAACCAAGATGGCTTACTCAAACCGAATATGTTTGCTGAAGTGAGTATTACTACTAAGCCAACAGAGCCGCAATTAGTGATAGCCAAAGAAGCGGTGATCCGCACCGGTAGCCAAGACCGTGTCGTGATTGATTTAGGTGAAGGGCGCTTTAAATCAGTCGCAGTGACGCTAGGTCGTAGTGATAATCATGATGTCGAAATTTTATCAGGCTTATTGAAAGACGATAACGTAGTGGTTTCAGCGCAGTTCTTAATAGATTCCGAATCAAGTAAGAGTTCTGACTTTATGCGTATGCAAGAACCTGATAGTGACAGCGCAATGGTGAATGGCGTGATCAACAGTATTGACCGCGAAGCTCGCACTGCTGTGATCAGTCGTGAGGCTATCCCTAAGTGGGGACGCGAGGCTGCAACTATGGAATTTCATTTTTCGCCGCGTATCGATATGTCTAGTTTACAAAGTGATGATGAAGTGCATTTTACCTTTAAGTTGGTAGACGGTGAGTTTGTGATTTTTGACATCATGACCATGAGCCACCCTATGCAAGGAGAAATGCAATGATAGCTGCCGTGATCCGTTGGTCAGTCGGTAATCGCTTCTTTGTATTACTGCTGTCTTTAATGTTGGCAGGCTTTGGGGTTTTTTCTTTAAAGAATACCCCAGTTGATGCCTTGCCTGACTTATCTGATGTACAGGTTATTGTAAAAACGTCTTACCCAGGACAAGCGCCACAAGTGGTGCAAGACCAAGTAACGTTTCCTATCACTACAGCCATGTTGTCGGTGCCAGGAGCTGAAACGGTAAGGGGCTTTTCGTTTTTTGGTGACTCTTATGTATACGTTATTTTTAACGAAGACACCGACCTTTATTGGGCCCGTAGTCGGGTGCAAGAGTATTTGAGTCAAGTAAGTGCTCGCTTACCAGATTCAGCAAGGCCTGAACTTGGCCCTGATGCAACAGGTGTGGGTTGGATTTACTTGTATGCGCTGGTGGATAAAACCGGTAAGCACGATATTAGCCAGCTACGCAGCCTGCAAGATTGGTTTTTAAAGTTTGAGCTGCAAACTGTGCCGGGCGTATCAGAAGTAGCGTCTGTTGGCGGTATGGTTAAGCAGTATCAGGTGAATGTCGACCCGGATAAATTGCGTGCTTATGGTATTCCGCTAAGTTTAATTCAAACAGCGATTAAGCAAGGTAACCAAGAGCGTGGTGCTTCAGTGGTCGAAATGGCAGAAGCCGAATACATGGTATCGAGCACAGGTTATATTAAAAGTGTCGCAGATTTAGAAGCCATTCCGCTGGGTACTAATGCCAATGGCACGCCACTGCAATTACGTGATGTGGCTGATATAAAACTTGGGCCGCAAATGCGCCGTGGTATTGCCGAACTAAACGGCGAGGGTGAAGTAACTGGTGGTGTAGTGGTGATGCGCTTTGGAGAAAATGCCGAAGCGACCATTAAACTCGTAAAAGAAAAGCTAGAGTCGCTCAAAAAAGGCCTGCCTGAGGGCGTTGAAATCATCCCTGTGTACGACCGTTCAAACCTTATTACCCAAGCGCTTGATAACTTAAGCTCAAAGTTAATTGAAGAATTAATCGTCGTGGCCTTAGTGTGTGTGGTGTTTTTATTCCATATACGCTCATCGATCGTAGCCATTATCACGCTGCCAATGGGCATTTTAACGGCTTTTGTGGTGATGTATTGGCAAGGTATAAACGCCAATATCATGTCGCTTGGCGGGATAGCGATTGCCATTGGTGCAATGACAGATGGTGCTATCGTGATGATCGAAAATATGCATAAGCATATGGAAAAAACTCCACTGACCGATGAAAATCGTTGGCAAGTGGTGATGGACTCAGCCGCAGAAGTCGGGCCCGCGTTATTCTTTAGTTTATTGATCATCACTGTCAGCTTTATGCCGGTGTTTATTCTTGAAGCACAAGAAGGACGAATGTTCTCGCCTCTGGCTTATACAAAAACCTATGCAATGGCGGCCTCGGCTGGTTTAGCGATTACATTGGTGCCGGTATTAATGGGCTACTTTATTCGCGGTAAGGTTATTTCGGAGCAGAAAAACCCTGTAAACCGCTTATTAGTGGCAGCCTATAAACCCTTGTTAAATGCGGTATTAAAAGCGCCGAAAACAACACTGGTACTGGCATTAGTGTTGGCTGCTATTGGCTTTTACCCGGTTAATAAAATTGGTAGTGAGTTTATTCCTCCTCTTGATGAGGGCGACTTAATGTATATGCCAACGACTTACCCAGGTATTTCAATTGGTAAGGCCCGTGAAATCTTACAGCAGACCGATAAGTTAATTGCCAGTGTGCCAGAGGTCGAGTCGGTATTTGGTAAGGTAGGTCGTGCAGACACTGCCACAGATCCTGCGCCGCTGACCATGATCGAAACCTTTATTCAGTTAAAGCCAAAGTCACATTGGCGCGAGGGCATGACAACCGAAAAACTCAAAAAAGAGCTCGATAATCTGGTTAAGTTCCCAGGGCTTACCAATGCGTGGGTTATGCCAATCAAAACCCGAATCGACATGCTTGCCACTGGGATTAAAACGCCTGTGGGGATCAAAGTAGCAGGGCCAAAGCTGAGCGAAATTCAAAAAATCGGTGAGCAAATTGAAGTCATCTTAAAAGATTTACCGGGCACGGCTTCGGTTTATTCTGAGCGCGTTGCCGGCGGTCGCTACATCAAAGTTGATATCAACCGTGAAAAAGCAGCACGGTACGGTTTAAACATTGCTGATGTGCAACAGGTTGTTGCTACTGCTATCGGTGGTATGAATGTGACAGAAACGGTTGAAGGGCAAGAGCGTTACCCGGTTAACTTACGTTATCCACAAGATTATCGCGACTCGCCAGAAGAGCTTAAGTTGTTACCGATAGTGACACCAAACGGACAGCGTATCGCATTGGCCGATGTAGCTCATGTCTTTATCGAAGATGGCCCGCCGGGTATTAAAAGTGAAAATGCCCGCATTAATGGCTGGAGCTTAATCGACATTGAAGGCAGTGATATTGGCAGTTATGTTGAGCGTGCGCAACAAGCGCTGCATGAGCAACTCGAGCTACCTGCTGGTTACTCAATTACGTGGGCGGGGCAATATGAATATATGGAGCGCGCAAAAGCTAAACTCAGTTACGTATTGCCATTAACCTTGGCAATTATTGTGGTGCTGTTATACCTCAATTTTAGAAGTTTTATTGAGGTGGCAATGATTATGCTGACCTTACCGCTTGCGATGATAGGCGGTATTTGGCTGATGTACCTTGAAGGCTTTAACTTCTCGGTTGCTGTTGGGGTTGGTTTTATTGCCCTGGCTGGGGTTGCTGTGGAAATTGGCGTGATCATGCTGGTTTATCTCAACCAAGCTTATCAAGATGCTAAAGCGCAATCAGCACAGTTCACGGTTACAGAGCTGCGCCAAGCAATCATCAATGGCGCAGGCCTTCGGGTTAGGCCAGTGATGATGACTGTTGCTACCATTATCATTGGTCTACTGCCAGTGCTCTATGGCACAGGAACGGGTAGTGAAGTGATGAGCCGAATAGCAGCGCCTATGGTCGGCGGGATGCTCAGCGCTATAGTTTTAACGCTACTTGTGTTACCTGCGCTTTATTTTATATGGCGTAAACGCCATCTATAAATTTTACAGTCAGTGTGTAACTTGTACGCTTTTCCTTGCTGTAAGTTACACACTTTATTTTTAAAGTGCTGAAAATTAATGAGTTTATTGCTGGTGTGATTTATGCAAAGTCATATTAAATTGATTTTGATAAGGAATGCACATGCAAGTTAAAACAATACAACAAGTTTATGATTGGACCGTGTTATTTCATACTCAAATGGCAGCTAACTTCCACAGTGTTAAAGACTTACTGGACGAGCATAATCAAATGCTGGTGGATTATTACCTGCAATATGAGAAGAAACTAGCAGAAGATCTCGTTGGCTTTAAAGCTATTACAGAAATAAACACGCTTGATACCTATTGCTATGAGTATTTTGCTGAAAACCCAGAGTTAATTACTTTTAACGATATCAGCACAGATCAGCAAATTGATGAAAAGGCGATTCAGGTTTACTTAACCACGCAACACCAAAAAGTAATCGACTTATACGAGTACTTGGTATCGCGAGCTGATACAGAGCAAAGCAAAGAAAAGCTCGAACGTTTACTTGAGCTTGAACATCAAGGCCTTAAGCAAATGATGCAAAGCTCAAACCGCCATATGGATATGTAGTCTTTAATGAAAATCGAGTAAGAAGCCGACTTTTTTAAGGTATTTTTGCTCTTGCTGTAAGTCAGCTAAAAGCAAGGTATGTTCTTTAAGCCACTTATTGTGAAACTTTAAGAACATACTATTTTGCTTGGCTGTTACCTCAAGCTTAAAGCCTTGGTCAGTAATGCGCTTTTGATTTAGCAGTACTGCTAAGCGCAAAATCACGATAAGCTGCAATATTTCATAATGCTGCATGGTATGCAGTGCCGGAAACTCTTCTAAACGAATTTTTTTACGATAAAAACGGATCATGCAACTAAGCAAGGTTTGTTGTTGCTGCGTAAAGCCAGGCAATTGGCTATTCGCAACGATATACGCACTGTGCTTATGTATCCCTGATGAATTAACCCCTAAGCCAATTTCATGCAGCTGCGCGGCCCAATCCAGCAAGTTGATGTAGTCAGGATCGGTAAGTTGCCATGCCTCTTCTACTTGTTCAAACAGCCACTTTGCAGTTGTCGAGACGCGGTTAGCATGCTCTTTATCTATGGCATTACGCTCAGATAGGTTCGCTATCGTATTAGTGCGAATATCCTTATGGGCGAGCTTTTGCTGCATTTCATGTAGCAGGCCTTCACGAAGTGAAAAGTCGCTGTATTGCAACGCTTCGATTTTAAACAGCCTAAATACCGCAATTAAAATAGCTAAACCACCACAAATACTCACTTGCCGCTCAGGTGTAAGACCTTCAATTTGTAGCGCTTTTATTTGTTTAGCAGCAATAAACTGAGTTTTTAGCTCTAATAATCGCTCTAAAGTAATTAGCTCTTGCTCTGCATCGTTAGCATTGATCATGGCAAGGATAGATTTAATAGTGCCTGATGTTCCCACCACTGATTGCCAGCCAGCCGATAAGTAGTTGGCAAAAATCACTTCGAGTTCTTGTTCTGCGCGAACTTCAGCTTTGGCAAAGCGCTTAGCGGTGATTTGTCCATCTGCAAAAAACTGCTTGGTGTAACTAACACAGCCCATATTGCGGCTAGTAAGTAATTTATGTTTAAAGTGTTTGCCAATAATGAGTTCAGTACTGCCGCCGCCGATATCAATAACTAAGCGGTTTTCATCGTGATGAATGTAATGGGCAACACCTTGATAAATTAAACGCGCTTCCTCCTGCCCCGATATTACTTCAATTGGGTAAGGAAACACTTTACTTGCTTGGGTTAAGAACGAATGAATGTTTTTAGCGCGGCGTAATGTGTAAGTTGCCGCCACTTTGACATTCTCAAGGGGGAAGTCCTGCAAGGTAGTAGCAAACTGCTTAAGAATCGCCAGCGCGCGTTCGATTGCTTCTTGGCTTAAATGATTTTTATCATCTAAACCGTCAGCTAAATAAACGCGTTGTTTTTCTTTGTGTAAGATTTGCAAAGAGCCATCGACCTCTCTTGCCACCACTAAATGAAAACTGTTTGAGCCTAAATCAACGGCAGCAATTGAGGGATAATCATTCATTATTATAGTTACTTTCCCATTTCTTAAGGTGGTCATAAATGGCAATTTGCGAGCGAATTTTCTTACGATTGCCGCGGCGCACATAGCTGTTTTTTTGTTCGCTATCGATTATGCGTGCTTTTGTTCTATCTTTAAACTGTAGCTCAAGAATATCAATAATAAGCTGTTTTAATTTTTCATCATAAATCGGTGCGGCTACTTCAACACGGTGATCAAGATTTCGGGTCATCCAGTCTGCCGATGAAATATACACTTTTTCGTCGCCATTATTATGAAACACCATCACCCGAGGGTGCTCTAAAAAGCGGTCAACAATGCTAATAATGCGAATGTTTTCGTTAACGGCAGAG
This sequence comes from Pseudoalteromonas sp. CH_XMU1449-3, assembly GCF_037027245.1. Taxonomy (NCBI): domain Bacteria; kingdom Pseudomonadati; phylum Pseudomonadota; class Gammaproteobacteria; order Alteromonadales; family Pseudoalteromonadaceae; genus Pseudoalteromonas; species Pseudoalteromonas sp. CH_XMU1449-3. Next base: position 27,511 of record NZ_JAYMDY010000012.1, on the reverse strand, counting down.
GGCACTAACGAACACATGCCACGCACAATAATGCGAATTTTCACACCGCGTCTTGCGGCAAAGTAAAGGTGATCAACCAGCTCTTTATCAACAAGGTTATTTATTTTTAGCGTAATTCGGCCAGCCTTACCATGTTCTACATTTGTTATTTCAGCATCAATTAGCGACATAATAGTTTGTCGTGCGTTGACTGGCGAAATCATCAAATGATCAAATTGAAATGGTTTATAGCTGCTTTCGATAAACTTAAACACACTATCGCACTCTTCACTAATGCCCTCAAACTTGGTGAATAAGCTAAAGTCAGTGTAGATTTTGGCGGTTTTTTCGTGGAAGTTACCCGTGCCTATATGGGCATATTTCACGATGTTGTTCTTTTCTTTACGGTGAATAACACATAACTTACTGTGAACTTTCAACGCAGGAATACCAAAGATCACTTTAACACCGGCATTGCTTAGGATTTTTGCCCATTCAATATTGTTTTGTTCATCAAAACGCGCTTTCAGCTCAACCATAACGGTTACGTGTTTGCCATTTTTTGCGGCATTAATAAGCGTAGAGACAAGTCGAGACTGACTCGCAACGCGATAAATATTGACCTTAATTTGGGTTACATCTGGGTCAAATGCTGCTTGACGTACAAATTCAAGTAAATGATTAAAGGTGTGATAAGGGTAATACAGTAAAATATCTTGTTCTGAAATGGCATCAAACACACTTGAGTGATTGTTAAAAGCCGTGCTTTGTAATGCCGGTAGTGGTTTGTTTTCTAAATACTGACGGCCAACATTCGGAAACGCAATAAAATCTCGGAAATTACGGTAACGGCCGCCGGGGATCAACGCATCATGTTGGCTTATATTAAGGCGCTTTTTCATCACTTTAAGCATTTCAGCAGGCATGCTCTCGTCATAAACAAGGCGCACAGGCTCTGCAGAAATACGTTGTTTTAGACCTTTTGACATTTTATCGAGCAAGCCTTCTTCAAGCTCGTCATCTAAGTTGTATTCGGCATCACGGGTCAATTTGATGGCATAACATTGAATATCATCAAAGCTAAAAAAGCTGCTAAACACATCGCGAATAAAGTAGGCGATAATGTCATCAAGCATCACAATGGTTTTGTGACGGCGCGTTTTCTCTGGTGGCAAAATAACAAAACGAGATACGCGGTCGGTTGGCACCTCCATCATGGCATAATGACTTTTTTGGTTAGTCATCTCGACAAACAAATAAGTCATGGTGTCGTTGATTTGATCTGAGTAGTCTTTCTTTTCAGAGAGTAAAATCGGCAATATGTGTTGTAGCACATTATCGTGGAAGAATTTTTTCAGCCAACTCAAGTGAAATTCAGATAACTCCTCAGGTAACTCAACGTGAATATTGTGCTCGTTTAAGTCATTTAAAATATCTTTATGAATTTGGTTAAACTTTTTACCAAGCTGTAGCACTTTGCTTTGGATCTGATGAAGTAATATTTCGTCTTCTTCAAAGTTCGCATCAGGAATTTTATTAAGTAATATGCGGCGCTTTACATCAGCAACACGGACACGGAAAAACTCATCCATGTTGTTTGAATAAATACCTAAAAAGCGCATGCGCTCAATAATCGGGTTAGATTTATCTTTAGCTTCTTGCAGCACGCGCTCATTAAAAGACAGCCAACTTAGCTCTTTGGCAAAGTAGTTAACGGCTTGAGAAGAAGAATGTGATGCGTTCATCTGGTTTTCCAACGTTTATAGCTAGTTAGAATATAGAGGATGCAGATGACGTTTATATGACGTATTTATCACTTTTATGACATACATGTCAGTTATGTGACATGTATGCCGTTAATTTTAAAGCTTAGTTTAAGTTTAAATATCCCTATAAACTTGCTTGTTATGCGTCCTCAATATCAACAATTAAGTCTGTGGTAATAGACTCGAGTGCCGTGATTACTTCGTCCTTGTTCATGCCTATTGGCAAAGCGACGGTGGCAACAGCACTAAAAATTGGCACACCCCAGTTAGGTGCACTTTGTTGTTTTGAATTTAGGTGAGTGATATTCGCCCCTTTGTGACGAATAACGCTGGCAAGCTCTTGCACAATGCCAGGTCTGTCGTTGCCAGTAATGACAAAATTGATTTGTTCAGATTTTTCTTCTGAAAGTGTTTCGGCGCCGCGTTCAATTCTGATTTCTAAATACGGCAAACTATGCAATGCGTCTTGCAGCTCTTGCAGGTGCTCTTCAGGCACTGCTGCCTCAATGATCCCTGCAAAGTGACCTGCAAGGTGGCTCAAATTACTGCTTAACCAGTTACCATGATGGTTTAAAATTGTGGCTGAAAGGTCTTCAACTAGGCCGGGTTTATCTGGCCCCAAAATAGTAATTACTAACTGCTTCATACTTATATCTCTATAAAAATGCCTCTGAAAAATGCAATAAAAGGAAGGAGGCGTTGGTTAAAAATGATTCTTATTGTCGAAAAAAATAAGTCATCTTGAGTATTGATGCTGTTTTATTGTTTGTCCAATTTTTTCCATATAGTTATAAAAAATTAGTTATAACAGTTTGTTAGCTTGTCAATTTGGTCGTTATAAATACGCAGAGCAATGTCGCAATTTGGTCATTTTTTAACTTTAAAATACGTCCCTGAAATACTCGCTTTATTACACTGAATTATGACGTTTGTAACATTACTGTCATCTTGGTGAAATATAATGCGCGCAACGTTAAGATTTAAGGGTGTTTTGATGACTTCCAATCCGAATAAACCTACCTTTCATACGGATAGAAGCCGTCTATTTAAAGACAGGTTTGCCAAGTGGGGTATTTCCGCAGGTGGCGTAATGGTGCTAGTAGCACTGCTACTTATATTCTTTTACCTTCTTTATGTTGTTCAACCTATTTTTGAGTCAGCAAAAGTAGATACACGTAACAGTGTAAAACTACAAAATGCGTCAGAAGTTGTGGGTCTTGGCATTGAAGAACAAACAGAAATTGCCTTTTTACTTGGTGAAAAAGGTAATGTGGACTTTTACAATGTTGAAAAAGAGCAATTTGGTAAAAAGATCACCACTCTTAATACAGAATTACCAAGCGATGTAAGCAGCTTCGCAAGCTCTGCACCGTTTCAGGGGCAATACGCATACGGCCTAGAAAATGGCTCTGTGGTTGTGGTTGCGCCAAAATTCTTAGTGACATTCCCGAACAATCAACGCAAGTTAACACCACGTTTAGATTACCCGCTGGGTGATATGGCGCTTGAAGTTGATGAGCAAGGTGCGGCAATCACTAAATTTGCATTTAGCCACTACGAAGATAAAACAGCTGTTGTTGCTTTAACGGCTGACAAGCGCGTTATATTCAGCAGCTTTGTGGGTGAAGAAAACATGTTCACCGGCGAAGTAGAGTGGGTTGTTGAGCGTACTGAGCTTGATATCGAAGGTCGTGTTGATGAGCTATTAATCTCACCAGATACAACACGTACATTCGTGCGTTCAGCAAATCAAATTTACGTATATGATACCCGTTACCCTTCTGAAGTTGAGCAAATTCAACTGCTTGCAGCTAATGAAGAAAACGCGAACCTAGTTTCAACTCAGCTATTAGCGGGTGCAAACTCACTAATGCTTGCTAACGATAATGGCGAAGTATCACAGTGGTTTGAAGTAAACACTGAAAATGGCCGTGAGTTCCAAAAGATTCGTGCATTTGAAACCAGCAAGCAATCGAAACTAAACATTTTTACAGAGTTCTATCGTCGTACCTTCTTCACAGCAGGTGCTAACGGTGAGCTAGGTATTTATTACACAACCAGTGATGCAAAACTGTGGCAAGGTAAAGTAAGCGAAGGTCCAATTCAAAACTTTGCAATTGCGCCACGTTCAAATGCGGCACTTATTCTTGCTGATGACGCGCTAAAAGTAATTGAAATTCATAACGAGCACCCAGAAGTAACTTGGTCTGCTTTGTGGCAAGAAGTATGGTACGAAGGTTACCCAGAGCCGGGCTACATTTGGCAGTCAACGTCTGCAAGTGATGACTTTGAATCTAAGTTCTCATTAGTGCCAATTTCATTCGGTACAATTAAAGCGGCAATGTACGCAATGTTATTTGCGGTACCAATTGCGCTTTCAGCGGCAATTTACACGGCGTACTTTATGTCGAGTGAATTACGTAAAGTGGTTAAGCCGACTGTAGAAATCATGGAAGCATTACCAACGGTAATCCTAGGTTTCTTAGCGGGTCTTTGGTTAGCACCATTAATTGAAGAGCATTTACCTGCGATTATCGGATTATTGGTGTTGCTACCAATCGCTATTTTATTAACGGCATTTGGTTGGAATAAGCTACCGGCGTCAATTCGTCACCGTATTCCTGAAGGTTCGCACTCAATTTTACTTATTCCAGTGGTTATCTTTATTGGTTGGTTATCGTTTGCGATGAGTAACTCAATTGAGCTTTGGATGTTTGACGGCAATGTGCGTCAGTACTTAACCAATGAGTTGGGTATGACGTTTGACCAACGTAACTCACTAGTTGTTGGTATTGCGATGGGCTTTGCTGTTATCCCGACTATCTTCTCAATTGCTGAAGATGCGGTATTCAGTGTTCCTAAGCACTTATCAAACGGTTCATTAGCACTAGGTGCAACGCAATGGCAAACATTGGTTCGCGTAGTATTACTAACAGCAAGCCCAGGTATCTTCTCAGCAGTAATGATGGGTCTAGGCCGTGCTGTAGGTGAAACAATGATTGTACTAATGGCAACAGGTAATACACCTATTATGGACTGGAGTATCTTCCAGGGTATGAGAACACTTGCAGCGAATATCGCGGTAGAAATGCCTGAGTCTGAGGTAGGTAGCTCGCATTATCGCATTCTATTCTTAGCAGCATTTGTATTATTCATATTCACATTCATTTTCAACACAGTGGCTGAGTTTGTTCGACAGCAACTGCGTGATAAATACAGTTCAATGTAGGTGGAGAGACACGACATGGTAAAGCAGTGGTTTAAGTCTGGTTCTCCTTGGATTTGGATGACCGGCGGTGCGGTAAGCATCAGTTTAATCTCGGTTCTTGGCTTACTAGCCATGATTGCTTGGAAAGGTTTAAGCTTTTTCTGGCCATCAGAAGTAGTGCAATTTGAGCTGCAAGGCTCAGTTGAAAAACAAACTGTTATCGGTGAAATTTATGACCGTGAACTAGTTGCAAAATCACGTATTGAGGCGACGGGCGTTGATTTATCTCATTACGATAAAGAGCAACTAGAGCGTTTATTGATTAAAACAGGTAACCGTGAGTACGTAGCTCTAGATTTCCGTTGGGTACTAGAGACAGACATCACATCGCGTACTGCGCCAGCTGAGCTTGCTGTATTCGAGCGTAGTAAAAACGGTAACTTCTACGGTTATGTAGAACAGGTTATTAAAGACGGTGAAGTTATCACTGATAACAAAATCGACGTGCTTTATGATCTTGTAGACCGTGCTGTTGACCTGAATGACCAAGCGTTAGACTTACAAAATGGTGATATTGGTCATATTAACTATGAACTTGAGCGTTTACGCTTAAGAGAAAAGGCATACCAGCTTGATAACGAACTAACCGATGAGCGTGTTGCTGAGCTTGCACAAGCGCGTGCTGAGCTACGTGCTGAGTACACAGTGTTAGAAAAGCAGTTATTTGCGCTTCGTAAACAAGCAAAGCGTGACCAAGTAACAGTAAGAGACATGCGTGGTGAAGTGGTTACTTTACCTCTGTATCAAGTTCTTGATGTGTGGTTCCCTAATGACATGGGCTTCTTTGCTAAGCTTGGTCATTACTTTGTACAACTTGGTAAGTTTGTAGCAGATGACCCACGTGAAGCAAACACTGAAGGCGGTGTATTCCCAGCGATTTTCGGTACCGTGTTCATGGTATTACTAATGGCAGTGATTGTGACGCCGTTTGGTGTGGTTGCAGCGATTTACTTACATGAATACGCGGCAAAAAATGCCGTGACTAAGATGATCCGTATCGCGGTAATCAACCTTGCGGGTGTACCATCGATTGTATACGGTGTATTTGGTCTAGGTTTCTTTGTATACATGCTCGGTGGCAGCATTGACCAATTGTTCTACCCAGAGTCATCGCCAAGCCCAGTATTTGGTACGCCTGGTGTGATTTGGTCTGCATTAACGCTAGCAATTTTAACGCTGCCTGTTGTTATTGTTTCGACTGAAGAAGGTTTATCGCGTATTCCAAGTACGGTTCGTCATGGTTCATTAGCACTTGGCGCAACAAAAGCAGAAACGCTATGGCGTATCATCATTCCGATGGCAAGCCCAGCGATTATGACAGGTTTAATCTTAGCGGTTGCACGTGCAGCCGGTGAAGTAGCACCACTAATGCTTGTTGGTGTTGTTAAGATGGCGCCAACACTGCCACTTGACGGTAACTTCCCATACATACATTTAGATAGAAAATTTATGCACTTAGGTTTCCACATTTACGATGTTGGTTTCCAAAGCCCTAACGTAGAAGCGGCACGTCCGCTGGTATATGCCACGGCATTCTTACTGGTATCAGTAATTATCGCCCTGAATATCACCGCGATTGGTATTCGTAACCACTTACGCGAAAAGTTTAGAGCTCTTGAGCATTAATACAGAATTTTTATAGGTAGACAGAGATGATTACAGTTGCACCACAAGTAAACCAAGCGAAAAGCGCGGCAAAGCTAGATTTAGATAACCTAACTGCAGAACAAACAGCGTTAGAGATTAAAGACTTAGATCTATACTACGGTGATAAACAAGCGCTTAGCGGCGTAAATATGAACATCCCAAAAGGTCAGGTAACAGCATTTATCGGTCCATCGGGTTGTGGTAAATCAACACTTTTACGTTGTATCAACCGTATGAACGACCTTGTTGATAGCTGTCGTATCGATGGTGAGATCTTACTACATGGTCACAATATCTATGATAAGAATGTAGATGTTGCTGCACTACGAAGAAATGTCGGGATGGTATTCCAACGTCCTAATCCATTTCCAAAATCAATCTACGAAAATGTCGTTTATGGCCTACGCTTACAAGGTATTAAAGAAAAGCGTAAACTAGACGAAGTGGTTGAACAATCTTTACGTGGCGCGGCGTTATGGGATGAAGTTAAAGACCGTTTACACGATAGTGCATTTGGCCTATCGGGTGGTCAGCAACAGCGTCTTGTTATTGCTCGCTCAATTGCTATCGAGCCTGAAGTACTACTTCTGGATGAGCCTACATCGGCACTAGATCCAATTTCTACTTTAGTTATCGAAGAGCTAATTAACGACTTAAAGAATAAGTTTACCGTGGTAATCGTTACTCACAACATGCAACAGGCTGCTCGTGTATCAGACCAAACTGCGTTTATGTACATGGGTGAGTTGATTGAGTATTCAGATACCAATACGTTATTTACAACACCAAGCAAAAAGAAAACAGAAGACTACATTACAGGCCGTTACGGTTAGTCAATAAAGTCACTTGGTACCGTAAACGAAATTTATAGAGGTAGACAATGGAACATAATATCAATAAACACATTTCGGGCCGCTTTAATGAAGAGCTTGAAAATGTGCGTAACCATGTATTAAACATGGGTGGTTTAGTTGAGCAACAACTAAACAGTGCACTGGATGCTGTTAGTAATGGTGATGCCGATCTTGCACAAAAAGTTCGTGAAAACGACTACAAAGTAAATGCAATGGAAGTGAACATCGACGAAGAATGTACACGCATTATCGCTCGCCGTCAGCCGGCAGCGAGTGACTTACGTCTTGTAATTGCTATTGCAAAAACAATTGCCGATTTAGAGCGTATTGGTGATGAAGCTGAGCGTATTGCTAAAGTTGCGCTGGACTCATTCACAAAAGATCAGCAAGACCTACTGGTGAACATTGAAAACATGGGTCGCCAAGTATCGAAAATGCTTCATGATGTACTTGATGCATTTGCACGTATGGATGTGCAATGTGCGTTTGAAGTACATAAAGAAGACGCCAAAGTTGACCGCGAATACGAAGCAATTACCCGTCAAATCATGACATATATGATGGAAGATCCACGCTCAATCCCGAAAATTATGGATTTAGTGTGGTCAGTTCGTTCATTAGAGCGTATTGGCGACCGTTGCCAGAATATTGCTGAATACATCATCTATTTTGTTAACGGCAAAGATATTCGTCATACATCTCAAGAAGATATCGAAAAGTCGCTGTAAATTTAACCGCAACTTTTCATTATTAAAACGAGCGGCCTTTGGCCGCTTTGTCTATTATTGGTGATGTAAGGCAGAAAAAGCGTTCACAATCGAACACAATGCTGTAAAATTCGCAGCTGCCAAAGCATACTAATTTATAAAGGGTCAGTTATGCCTACAAATGCATTTTTAGGGGTTTTTGCTAAATCACCTATTAAGCCTATGGAAGATCACATTAAGAAAGTACATCAAGCAAGTAAAGCATTGATCCCTTTCTTTAATCACGTGTTTAAAGAAGAATGGCAAGAAGCGGAAGAAATCCGTCTAAACATTCGTAATTTAGAGCGTGAAGCTGATGAAATGAAACGTAACATCCGCCTTCAACTACCTCGTGGCTTATTTATGCCAGTTGAGCGTACCGATTTGCTAGAGCTTGTTACTCAACAAGACAAAATTGCTAACAAAGCAAAAGATATCGCAGGTCGTGTAGTTGGTCGTGAGATGATCATACCTACCGAAATCCAAACAGATTTCCTTGCTTATGTAACTCGTTGTGTTGATGCGACTAAACAAGCGTCAAAAGCAATCAATGAGCTAGATGAGCTGCTTGAAACGGGCTTCAAAGGTCGCGAAGTGACTTTAGTTGAAAAAATGCTCGTTGAATTGGACGCTATTGAACAAGACACGGATGACATGCAGATCAAAATTCGCCGTCAATTGCGCGCCATCGAAAATGAACTTAACCCTGTTGACGTGATGTTCTTATACAAGATCATTGAGTGGGTAGGCGAGCTTGCAGATATTGCAGAGCGCGTAGGTTCTCGTCTTGAGCTGATGTTAGCTCGTTAATTAAAAATCAGTTCAAACACGAAAAAAATTAAAGGTTCACACAATGGATATCATTGCAAATTACGGCACGTTATTGGTTTTAACTGCCGCCGCAGTCGGTTTCTTCATGGCTTATGGTATTGGTGCAAATGACGTTGCCAATGCGATGGGTACATCAGTAGGCTCAAAAGCACTTACAATTAAACAAGCAATCATCATCGCGATGGTGTTTGAATTCGCTGGCGCATACCTTGCCGGTGGTGAGGTTACATCTACAATCCGTAAAGGGATTATCGATGCCACGCCGTTTATGGACATACCTGAGTTAATGATACTAGGTATGATTGCCGCGTTATTCGCTGCAGGTAGCTGGTTATTAATTGCCTCTTTCTTAGGCTGGCCAGTATCTACGACTCACTCAATCATCGGTGCCATCATTGGTTTCGCATTAGTTGCAGTAGGTAGCGAAGCAATCCAATGGAACAAGGTAATGGGTATCGTAGGTAGCTGGATTGTTACCCCTGCTATCTCTGGTTTTATTGCTTACTTGATTTTCATGAGTGCGCAAAAGCTAATTTTTGACACTGATGCACCACTTAAAAATGCTAAGCGTTTCGTACCTATCTATATGGGTCTAGCGGGCTTCATCATGTCGCTTGTAACAATCAAGAAAGGCTTAAAGCACATTGGTATTAACTTAGGTGCTGTTGAAGGTTATGCCCTTTCTATCGCGATTGCTGTTGTAGTTGCTATCATCGGTAAGATTGCGATTGCTCGCCTTAAAATTGACCCTAAAGCTGACAAAGCAATGCAATTCAACAACGTTGAGAAAGTGTTCGCAGTACTAATGGTACTAACGGCATGTTGTATGGCTTTCGCACACGGTTCAAATGACGTTGCTAACGCAATCGGTCCACTAGCTGCTGTTGTAAACATTGTTGAGCACAACGGTGAAATCGCTAAGAAAGCGGCTATCGCATGGTGGATTTTACCACTAGGTGGTTTAGGTATTGTTGCTGGTCTTGCTATTTTAGGTAAGAAAGTAATTAAAACAATCGGTGAAGGTATCACGCACTTAACACCAAGCCGTGGTTTTGCTGCTGAGCTTGCTGCTGCTTCTACAGTTGTTATCGCATCAGGTACTGGTTTACCTATTTCTACTACGCAAACACTTGTAGGTGCGGTTTTAGGTGTAGGTATGGCACGCGGTATTGCAGCACTTAACATGGGTGTTGTAAGAAACATTGTAGTTTCTTGGGTAATTACATTGCCAGTTGGCGCAGCCCTTGCTATTGTTATTTTCTATGTACTGAGAACTGCCTTCGGGGTATAAAAAGTACTAAAAGACTTTTAGCTTGAAAAGATCTCAATGCCTTAGGTATTGGGGTCTTTTTATTTGCAGGTAGAGAATGAATAACTTACCAAGTATTAAACAACTACAGTATTTATTAGCAGTCCACCAACATCAACACTTTGGCCGCGCAGCAAGCGCCTGTTTTATCGGTCAATCAACCTTAAGTAGTGCAATTCAAAACTTAGAAGAAACCTTAGGTTGCCAGCTTATAGAGCGTGAAAACCGCAGCTTAATGTTTACCGCAATTGGTGAAGAGGTTGTCGAAAAAGCACGTAAGATTATTGACGACACCCTTAGCCTTAAAGAGCTGACAAAAAGCTTTTTAACGCCTTTAAGTGGCACACTAACGCTTGGTGTGATCCCGACGATTGCCAGCTTTATTGCTGCGCCTTTATATCATTTCTGCAAACAGACCTTTACCGAGTTAGAGCTAGTCTTGGTTGAAGACACCAGTGACAAGCTACTCGATAAACTTGAGCATGGCCAAATTGATATGGCATTACTTGCTTTACCGTATGACACTGAAAAGTTTCATACCCAAGTACTCGCTAAAGATCAGTTCAGCCTAGTGCACCATAAAGATTACACACCAGCAGATGGCGTGGAAGACTTTAACCTATTACCAGATGCGAGTGTGTTCTTACTAGAGCGTGAGCACTGTATGACAGGCCACGCGTTAAGTGCCTGCCATTTGAATCGCTCAAGCTGTATTAACCCATTTGAAGCGGCAAGCTTACATACCTTATTAAGTATGGTTGAACACCAGCTTGGTGTTACCTTCTTACCGCAAATGGCTATCAATGCCGGTATTTTAGATAAAAAAGATATGGTTGCTACGCCATCACAAGGCGATGCATACCGAGATATTGGCATTGTGTGGCGTAAAACCACAGGCCGGATCAGAGACTTTAGGCTGTTTAGTCAGCAACTAGAGCTGTTTCTTAATAAGCAGTGTAGCTTAGACGGTCAGTGTGACAACGAATAAAACCTCTAAATAAAACCCCAAATAAAAATATTTGGAGTTTTTTATTATTTAAGCAAACTATTTTTTTCCTTCCCTCGACTAACATAATAACAAAACCATTAAAGGCAGATCAGATGACGAGGCTAGCGTGTTTTTTCAATCACTTGAGACACTAATTGCTAAAGCGCAACAGGGCAATAAACGGGCCTGGTTGAAATTAGTCAAGCAGCACGAAACACAGGTATATAACTATTGCCTAAGGATGTTAAGTCACCCTGATGATGCAATGGATTTAATGCAAGAAGTGTTTATTTCTGTTTATAAAAGCTTGCCGAGTTTTCGTGGTGAATCGAGTTTTAATACTTGGCTCTATCAAATTGTGCACCGGCGTAGTGTTGAATATTACCGCCGCCGTAAGCTGCATCAAGGTTTAGATGGTATACCAGAAGAAAGCTGCGAGCATAGTGAGTTAGAAACCAATCAACTGCAATCTGAGCAGCATCATGAACTCAAAGCAATGATGAACAATTTACCCTGGGAGCAACGCTTGGTGGTGGAGTTAAAGTTTTTTCAGCACTGTACATTTGAAGAAATCGCTGAGCAATTAGGTATTTCGACCAATACAGCTAAATCAAGACTATACAGTGCGCTTGGTAAGTTAAAAGTGCATTTGGAGGCCGTAGATGGCTAATTTAGATTCATTATTTACCGCATGGTTAGAGGGCGAAAGCCTCACTGATGAGCAAATTGCGTTGCTACAAGCCAATGCTGAGTATGCATCAATGATGAACAATGCAATGCAGTGGCAACAGCAAAGTCAACATTATGAAACAGTGCCCGTACCAAATTGGGATCGAGAGTCTACGATGCCGAAAGTGCAAAAACAAAGTCTGTTTTTTGGTGCTGGAATGTGGGCAGTGGCTGCTTCAATAGTATTTTGCGCATGGGTTTTTGTTAGTAATCCACAGCAAGGAAATCAGCAGTTACTTGAGCAAGTGGCCAAGCAAACCAATTTACTAGAGTCACAACAAAAGCAAATTGATCAGTTGCAAAACATCATTACTGCGCAAAACGAAGTGCAGCAACAACAGATGTACCAACTGGCCAAAGAAGCAATAAAAACTGGGCGAGTCGAGCGCCAAGAAGATATTGCCAGCGTACTTGCATATATAAAGACGCAGCGCGCCCAAGACCAAGCGTACTTACGTATGCAGTTAAATGATTTAGCAGAGCAAGTGGATGGCGGACCATTGCCAACCGTTGCCAACAATTTGGAGTATTAAGATGTCAAAATACAAATCAACTACGGCAGCCTTATTGCTTTGCACAGCAGTAAGCTTACCGGCACAAGCAAGTGATGAATTAGATAAAATTCAGCGTGAAGTCGGGATCATGGAAAAAATCCTCTCAGCGGCGTTAAAACAAGATACCGATAACAAGGTAAGAAATGTGTCTTCGAGTTATTTGCAGCATCAAGGTGTGGTGTTTAGCTTTGATGTACGAGGCAGTTCGCGCTGGTCTACAGTGTTTGCCTCTGTACCCGATGCGCCGCTGCCACCTATGCCAGATATCGACTTTGAAGAACTAACTGAAATCGAAGTGTTAGGCGAACATGTGCAAGTGATCAGCGATGCAGTAGTCGTGAAAACGCAAGAAGCCTATCAGCAAGCCATGGAAGTGATGCGCGAAAGCGCAGAGCGAGTACGTGAAGTTGCTGAGCAAGAGCGCGATGTGAGCCGTGAAATCCGTGATCTTGAACGTGAAAAGCGTGACCTTGAATTTGACCGTCGCCACGATAAAGATGCCAAAGAGCAAGAGCTCGAGAAGCGTAAACAAGCATTGCAAGCATCGATTAAAGAGCTTGAAAAGCAGCAGCAAAAGTTATCACAAAAGCAGCAACAAATGCGCAAAGAGTTAGCCGAGAAAAAACAAGCTCGTGTAAAAGAGCAAAAGCAACAGCTGGCTTCTTTAGCTAAGCAAGTAGATAAGAGCTTATCACTGACTTTATGTGATTATGGTAGCGGTTTAAGAAACCTGCCTAACGATGAACATGTGAGCTTTATCATCCGTGGTGTTAGCGAAGGTAAAACTGAGCAAGTAAAAGTATTTAAAAAGTCAGACATTAAAAAGTGTGTGGTTGGCGATATAAAAGCCGCGCAATTACTCGAAAAAGCATCAACTTATAGTTTTTAAATTCTCCCAACTAAAAAGCAGCCTAAAGTGGCTGCTTTTCATTCATTGAAAATGGTTTTAAATCGGGTAAAAACAACAAGTAAACCCACACGACTAAGTTAAAGTAAGGTACTAAACCTAGCCCTGTAAATGTTTTTACCGGATACCCCTTAAAGGTCGCATTACGGTAACATTGATACGCTATCCCTAGATTCACAATCAGCAACAAAACGATTAGTTGTGTCATCACTTTTCTCCTTTATACCGCCAATAGATGGACTTAACGATGTTAAGTCATACTCAGTATGTTTAATGTAATAAGCAATGTCATGTTTATTATAGATAATCACTATAAAAACACGACATTTTATCTTGCTGTGGATTTAAGTATAGATGAGTATTGTCAGTATGGAAGTTTAAAAACTAAGAAAAAATGTTTAAAAATGTATTAAATTTAGGCTTTTTAAGGCTAGATATTTGTTAGTTAAAAAGATTATTTTCAGATATTTTTTTCAGCTCGTCGCTAATTTTTTCAACCGGTACTGGGCGGGCAATAAAGTAGCCTTGACCATAGTCGATACCAATTTCTTTTAGTGCTAAGAATATTTCTTTGTTTTCAACATATTCAGCAACAGAGCGCTTATCAAGCGAACGGCTAATATCATTAATCGCTTTTACAAGCGCTAAATCGATTGGGTCGTTCAACATGTCGCGAACAAATGAACCATCAATTTTTACGTGTTGAGCCGGTAACTGTTTAAGGTAATTGAAGGTACTAAAGCCAGTACCAAAGTCATCAATAGAGAAGTGACAGCCTAAGCCGTTCAAACGCTCGATCATGGCACGGGTTGCAACTAGGTTGTTAATACTCGCAGACTCGGTGATCTCAAAAATAATGCGTGTTGGTTCAACATTGTATTCTTTTAAGCTCGATTCAATGTGCGGCAGTAAACGTTCATCTAAAAACGACTGTGCTGATAAGTTAATTGCGACTTGGTTAAGCTCTGGGTACTCGGCAACGCTCTTAATAGCATTACGAATAACACATTGGTCCATCAAGAAAGTATCGTTTAGAAGCTCTAAAGCAGGAATAAACTGATTAGGGTAGATGAGTTCATTATCAAGCTTTAAGCGTAATAGCGCTTCAAAGTAGGCGACGTGGCCGCGTTTAAAGTCCCAAATCGGTTGATAGTGCAGTTCGATAGCATCATGTTGTAATGCTTGGCGAATACTATGACCCCATTCAAGACCGGCTTGTAAACTATTGTGATGACTATCTTCTTTTGAATAACAGTGTACTAAGTTACGGCCTAAGCTTTTTGCTACATAAAGGGCGATATCAGCTTGTTTTAAACACTCACTTGGGTCGTTATTTTGCTCGGTGATTTGTGTTAAACCAATTGAACAGCTAATTGAGTACTCTTGACCTTCTGAATGAAAGCGGTGCTTTTCAATCGCCATACAAATACTTTCTGCCACCAAGTGTGCATCGAGTAAGTTAGTATTTTTTAAGATCACGGCAAATTCATCACCACCGATGCGGCACACTAAGTGCTCATCACTAATATTCGCAGTGAATAACTGGGCAACTTCTTTTAAAACGATGTCACCTTGTTGGTGACCTTTACTGTCATTGATGATTTTAAAGTGATCTAAATCGATATAAATCAGCGCGTGCTCTGTATCGTTACTGGTGTATTGTGCTTTACAAATACGTTGTAATTGTTGGTCAAAGTAGTAACGGTTATGGAGCTCTGTGAGCGTATCGTGCAAGGCTAAATGACGAAGTTGTAACTCTGCCTGCTTACGCTCATGAATGTTATCTATGGTGGCGGTAATAGTCGCTGAGTTTTGGCTGTTTTTAATCAGCTGTAAGCGACACTCAACCCAAATGGCATTGCCATTTTTATGTTTTAGCTGGATCTCTACCTGTTGCTGTTGCTCACCACCATGCAGAATACGCTGAATGGTATCTTGTAGCTTTGTTTTACACTCAGGTAAACAAAAGTCAGTTAATGACTTTGCTAAACTAGACTTAATGCCATAGCCTGTTAGGTGCTCCCAGGCAGGGTTAATAAAGCGAATATTACCCTCTTGGTTAAACTCAAGTACCACAGTATTTAGATGTAATAAAATACGTTGGTGGGCAGAAAACAGCTCTTTATAGCGGCTTTGACTTTGGCTTAGTTGCTCTACTTTTTGCGCAAACTCTGCATAGCTCACCATGAAATCTTCACGACGGGCAGCGTGGTCACACACTTTACTCAATAACGAGTGATCGTAAGGGGCGCGAATAAAATCAGTAACGCCAGAGAGTAACAACTGCTCAGCATAATCTGCATCATTGTTATCAATGATAGTTACAATCGCTTGCTTTGGGTTGTGTTGTAATATTTCGCTAATTAACCCAGCTGCGGTATCAGAATGAGATTCGGTGGCGTCAATCAATACAATGGCAAATTTTTGCTGCAGATAGGTCGCAAGTGTCGCTTTTGTTGAAGTGGTATGGGTTATCGCGAAGCTAAGTTTTAACTGTTCGCTGATATCTTTTGCTTTACGGTTATCGGTTTCAAGTAGTAATAAATTAAGACGACTACTTTTTTCAAGGTGAGTTGATAATACGTTGGCAAGCACTTGCGGCAGCATATCTTGGCGCTCAAATGGCAATACTGCATCAATGCCATAGCTGCGCGCTGTGGTTTCGGCTATGCGTTCACAATAGATTGGTGGAGTAAGTAAAATTGGTGTGTTTTTTGGTGTTTTTAATAACCCTGAACGGATCATGCGCGAAAAGCGCCAACCATCAATCTTACCGACCTCAAGGCCTGTAATGATAATATCCACCGGGTGGCTTTTAAGAATTTTAAGCGCATCTTGAGAGTCACTGGCTTCGATAAACGTGAAGACATTAAGCTTGTTTAATGTGGTCTTAATTGTTTCACGCTCAGCAACGCTCGCGTTCAAAATTAGCAGCTTTAACTGCTTTGCCATGGCGCTACTACCTCTTACTTAACCCATGTTTAGTGAATAAGCTAGAATAATGACATTTTGCCTAATCTACAAGCAAACTTTACCCAAAAGCGGTTAATAAGTACTTAAGTTTGTAATCCTTTAAGCTAGTACCAAGTTGACGCAGGGCTTTGCTTGAGGTGGTGGGCGTATCAGAGTAAACTTGGCGCGTTTTTATTAATGAGAGATATGCTCTATGCGCGTAGCTGATTTTAGCTTTGACCTTCCTGATGAATTAATTGCTCGTTTTCCTAAAGCAGATCGAACTAGCAGTCGTTTACTGACGCTTGATGGCCCATCAGGCCAAGTTGAGCATAAAGTATTTAGTGATATTTTATCGCTCGTTAATGAAAATGACCTATTAATTTTCAATAACACCAAAGTGATCCCTGCTCGCATGTTCGGGCAAAAAGAGTCAGGCGGTAAGCTTGAAGTGTTAGTAGAACGTGTACTCGACGAACACCGTGTTCTTGCGCATGTGCGAGCTAGTAAATCGCCAAAACCAGGCTCAAAAATCATTCTTGAAGGTAAAGCCGAAGCAATCATGGTTGCGCGTCATGGCGAACTTTTTGAGCTTGAATTTGCCAAAGACGAAAATGTATTAGATATCCTAAACGACATCGGTCACATGCCATTACCACCTTATATTGACCGTCCTGATAACGAGTCAGATCGTGAGCGCTATCAAACTGTATACGGTGAAAAACCAGGTGCAGTTGCAGCGCCAACGGCAGGCCTGCATTTTGATGATAAATTAATGGCAGCCTTAAAAGACAAGGGCATTAACATGGCCTTTGTGACCTTGCACGTAGGTGCAGGTACCTTCCAGCCTGTGCGCGTTGACTCAGTTGATGAGCATGTTATGCATTCAGAGTACATCGAAGTACCAGATGAAGTGGTTAAAGCGGTAGCCGAAACGAAAGCAAAAGGTGGTCGTGTCATTGCTGTAGGTACTACATCAGTTCGCTCATTAGAGTCAGCTGCTAAAGTGCATGGCGGCAAACTAGATACTTACTTTGGCGATACCGATATCTTTATTTACCCGGGTTATCAGTTCAATGTGGTTGATGCCATGGTGACAAATTTCCACTTACCTGAATCAACGTTAATCATGTTAGTCAGTGCCTTTGCAGGTCAAGAGAACATAATGGGTGCTTACCACACGGCTATTGAGCAGCAGTATCGCTTCTTTAGTTATGGTGATGCGATGTTCTTAACGCGCAAATAACAACAAATAGTTTATACCCAAGCCTCCTCAAGGTGCAGAATTCAGCGTTTCACAGGTGCTTAATATCAAGGCGTTACTTTGCAAGAATGGCAGTCCCTTTTAAGAAGTAACAACGATGAGAGTGAGTGCCTGTGAAGCGCCCAAAGGGTTGGTTTAAAAGCGATTTATACTGCGTTATTGATTTTAATAATAGAACCACTATTACTTGCAATCAATGCCTTGCCTAAATCGCTTTTAATTCCAACTGAAACTCGCATCTTGAGGTGGTTTGGGTATATAGAGCCCAGTTTTTTAACTGGGCTTTTTATTTTCGAATTTAGCCCAATTTATAGTAATAAACCCGCAAACAGGGTAGAATCGAGCGGTTAAATTATAGCTTGTTGGACTGTTTTTCCGACACTGAGGATAATATGAAATTTGAATTAGACCGCACTGACGGTAAAGCGCGCCGCGGCCGCTTGATTTTTGAACGTGGTGTTGTAGAAACACCAGCATTTATGCCTGTAGGTACTTACGGTACTGTTAAAGGTATGACGCCTGACGAAGTTAAAGATACTGGCGCACAAATCTGCCTAGGTAACACTTTCCACTTAATGCTGCGTCCTGGCACAGAAATCATTAAGCAGCACGGTGATTTACACGACTTTATGAATTGGGATCGTCCAATTCTAACTGATTCAGGCGGTTTCCAAGTATTCAGCTTAGGCGCAATGCGTAAAATCACTGAAGAAGGCGTGATGTTCAGTTCACCAGTTAACGGTGAAAAAATCATGCTTTCGCCAGAAAAAGCGATGCAAGTTCAGCGTGATCTAGGCTCTGACATCGTGATGATTTTTGACGAATGTACGCCATACCCTGCGACAGAAAAAGAAGCTAAAGATTCTATGGAGTTATCACTTCGTTGGGCTAAACGCTCAAAAGAAGGTCATGGCGATAACCCAGCTGCGCTATTTGGTATTATCCAAGGTGGTATGTACCCTGAGCTTCGTGCACAATCACAAAAAGGCCTAGAAGAAATCGGCTTTGATGGTTATGCATTAGGTGGTTTATCGGTTGGTGAGCCGAAAAACGAGATGATCAATATTCTTGATCACTGTGCTTACAAAATGCCTGAAGACAAGCCTCGTTACTTAATGGGCGTTGGTAAACCAGAAGACTTAGTTGAAGCGGTTCGCCGTGGTATCGATATGTTTGACTGTGTAATGCCTACGCGTAATGCCCGTAACGGTCATTTATTTGTAACTGGCGGCATTGTTAAAATCCGTAATGCAGTACATAAAACAGACACCGGTCCACTGGATCCTGAGTGTGATTGTCATACGTGTAAAAACTATTCACGTGCATACTTGCATCATCTTGATAAATGTAATGAAATCTTAGGCGCACGTCTAAACACGATTCACAACTTACGTTATTATCAACGCGTGATGGAAGGCTTACGTAATGCCATCAGTAATGGCAAACTAGACGAATTTGTTGCAGATTTTTATGCACGCCGCGGCCAAGAAGTGCCAGAGCTTGCAGATACATCAGATTAAATTTTTAGAAAAATTAAAGAGGAAGTGAAATGAGTTTATTCATCTCAAACGCCCACGCAAGTGCGGCAGGTGCAGCACCAGCAGGTGGTGGCATGGAAATGCTAATCATGTTGGGTATTTTTGGTCTGGTATTTTATTTCTTAATCTACCGTCCACAAGCTAAGCGTGTAAAAGAGCATAAAGCACTAATGAGCGCAATGGCGAAAGGCGACGAAGTACTAACGCAAGGTGGTTTAGTAGGTAAGATTGCTAAAATCGCTGATGACAAAGACTTCATCGTGATTTCATTAAACGACCAAGCAGAAGTAACAGTACAAAAATCAGCTGTTTCTGCAGTATTGCCAAAAGGCACTATGAAGTCGCTATAACAATAAAAATAAGGACTCACACGTGTTAAACAAGTTTCCATTATGGAAGTATTTACTTGTTCTTGTAGTGTTAGTCGTTGGTATTTTATATGCCTCTCCAAATTTGTATGGCCGAGATCCGGCCATACAAGTATCGGGCACTAAAGGTACTGATGCTGACCTCAGCGTACTCGATAAAGTAAATGCGACTCTCAAAGAACATAACGTTACTGTTAAATCAAGCAAACTTGAAGACGGACAAATCCTCGTTCGTTTTAAGAATGTTGAAGACCAACTAAAAGCGCAAGATCTACTGCGTGATTCCCTTAGTGAAGATTATATCTCTGCAATCAATATGGCGCCTGCTCAACCAGAGTGGTTAAAGTCATTGGGTGGTAACCCAATGAAACTAGGCCTAGATTTAAGCGGTGGTGTTCACTTTACTATGGAAATCGACATGGCGACGGCGGTTGATACTCAGCTTGAGCAAATGGAACAAGATTTCAAAAGTGACTTACGTGAAGAAAAATTGCGTTATCGCACCATTCGCCGTGTAGCGAACAGTGAGCGATTACGTGTTGAAATGCGTAACGAAGAAGATAAAGATGCAGCAGAGCGTTTCTTATCAACACGTTACCCATTAAACGTTTACGTTGATGATAGCAGCAGCGACAATGCTTTTTATGCCAGCATGAGCGAGCAAAAGCTTAAAGAAATTCGTGACTACGCTATCAAACAAAATGAAACAATTATCCGTAACCGTATTAACCAAATCGGTGTTGCAGAGCCTAACGTACAGCGTCAAGGTGCTGAGCGTATCATCGTGCAACTTCCGGGTGTACAAGATACAGCGCGTGCTAAAGAGATTCTGGGTGCAACAGCAACCCTAGAATTCCGCGAAGTTGATGAAAATGCAGATGCAAGTGCAGCCCTGCAAGGCCGTTTACCGCCAGGTACAGAAATGATCATGGCGCGTGAAGGTTACCCTGTGGTACTTAAGCAGCGCATCATTCTTGAAGGTAGCCACATCACTGGCGCGCAATCAGGTATGGATGAGTATCAACGTCCACAAGTTAGCATTACGCTAGACAGCAAAGGTGGCGCAAAAATGAATGCGTTCACTAAGCGTGCTATCGGTAAACGCATGGCAACGGTATTCATTGAATACAAGCCATCAGGTAAAACAGATGAAAACGGAAAAGCACTTCCACCAATTAAAGTTGAAGAAGTGATTAACGTAGCGACGATTCAAGCGCGTCTTGACCGTTCATTCCGTATTACTGGTATCGATAACCCAGCTGAAGCACATAACCTAAGCCTATTACTTCGTGCCGGTGCACTTGTAGCGCCAATTCAAATCGTTGAAGAGCGCACGGTAGGTCCAAGCTTAGGTCAAGAAAACATTGAAGCAGGTATGACAGCGGTTGTGCTTGGTTTTGTGTTTGTTCTTGTATTTATGCTTTTCTATTACAAAGGTTTCGGCATGGTGGCAAATTTGGCACTGGGCGCAAACTTAGTATTAATTGTTGGTGTGATGTCGCTTATTCCTGGTGCAGCGTTAACGCTACCGGGTATTGCTGGTATCGTATTAACCGTCGGTATGGCCGTTGATGCCAACGTACTTATCTTCGAACGTATTCGTGAAGAACTTGCTGATGGCCGTAGTCCACAACAAGCCGTTCACTTTGGTTACGACAGCGCGTTTAGCACAATTTTAGATGCTAACATCACAACACTTATCGCAGCAGTGATCCTATTTGCAGTGGGTACTGGTCCTATTGCTGGTTTCGCAGTAACACTAGCGATTGGTATTATCACCTCTATGTTTACAGCCATTGTTGGTACCCGTGCGGTAATCAACTTATTCATTGGCGGTAAGCGTATTGATAAGTTGTCGATTTAGGAGTCAGCATGCAAATTTTAAAACTCGGTGGTAAAACACTCCCGTTTATGAAGTTAAGAAAGTTTGCCATGACATTATCAACTTTGTTGATTTTGGCTTCTTTCGTGTCGTTTTTTACTAAAGGCTTGAATTTTGGTCTCGACTTCACTGGCGGTACCGCTGTTGAGGTAGGCTTTACACAAGCACCTGATCTTAAAGAAGTACGTGATGCAATCACTGAAAGTGGCTTTGAAGATTTTTCGGTGCAACTGTTTGGCTCAAGTAAAGAAATTTTAGTGCGTCTTGCTCCGCAAGGTCCTGGCGTAAAAGCAGAAGTAATTGGTAACCAAATCATTACGGCATTACAAAAAGTAGAGTCGACAGTAGAAATGCGTCGTATCGAATTTGTTGGCCCAAGTGTTGGTGAAGATCTAAAAGAGCAGGGTGGCCTTGCCATGTTAACTGCACTTATCTGTATCTTAATTTACGTTGCGTTTCGTTTTGAATGGCGTTTTGCGGTAGGTGCTGTATCGGCACTATTACACGACGTTATCATCACATTAGGCTTATTCTCAGTACTTGGCCTAGAGTTTGACTTAACGATTCTTGCGGCTATTTTGGCGGTAATAGGTTACTCACTGAACGATACTATCGTTGTATCTGACCGTATCCGTGAAAACTTCCGTAAAGTGCGTATTGATGACACGATTGAAATTATCGATATTTCATTAACGCAAACGTTAAACCGTACCCTAGTAACATCAATCACCACTATTCTAGTATTGATTGCGTTATTTGGTTGGGGTGGTCAAACGATCCACGGTTTCGCAACGGCATTACTGTTTGGTGTGTTCATCGGTACTTATTCATCTGTTTATGTTGCTTCAGCTGTAGCAATTGCAATGGGTGTAAGTAAAGAAGACTTAATTCCAGAAGTAATTGAAAAAGAAGGTGCGGATCTCGATCCTATGCCTTAATAAGTGATACAAAAAGAAACCGCCCTAATTAGGGCGGTTTTTTTATGGGAGAAATTATGAAACACCTGATGTTTAGCGTGTTTATACTTTTAATGCTTAGTGCTTGTGACGATAAGCCTGAGCCAGAACAGACTGATGTGCAGCAAATACCTGAGGTAACACTTCAGCAGCAGTTCGACAGCTATAAAGGGTTGGCTTGGCAAGTTGTAGAAGCACTACAAAACCAATCAACTGCTCAGCAATTACAAGAGCTGACACTTAAGCTAATTACTTCATCAACAGGTTTGTTCTTAAATCTAAAAGCACAGTTGCCAGAGTGTGAGGCAAGCTTGCAAGCGATGGCAGGCGCTACAGAGTTTCAGCAACAACAAAGTGATGATATAGAGGCGTTGAAGAATGTAATAACAATTAATGTAGAGCCTGAACTACCTGAGTTTGCTGCGCCAAGCTGTTATCACGCACAAAAGTTATTACTTAATCCGCTCGCAGTTTATAAATTTGCGCAACAAGCTGATTTAGCACAGAGTGATTACCAAAAAGCTAAATTAAAAATGACAGATAGTTTTGCCCGCATTAAGCAACTTGAGCTGATCACCGCTATTGAGTAATCTGCACTCGTCATAGCCTTGCCATAAAATTGTCATACAAGGTTGATAATTTACCCACCTATTTGTATTACTAACGCTAGGTGTAAGGTGAACGCACAACTACAGCAGATCTTAGATAACAGTGCAATTGAGACCTTGTTTCAACCTATCTTTGATATTTCTAATCAACATATTTTGGGTTATGAGGCATTAAGCCGCGGCCCGAAAGGGTCTGAGTTAGAAATGCCGAGTGCATTATTCAGTGCAGCTATTGCTTGCCATAAGATCTCTGAATTAGAGCTACTTTGCCGCAGTAGAGCAATTGAGAACTTTGTGAAACTCAATTTACAAGGCAAGCTATTTTTAAATGTAAGCCCTAAAACCTTACTTGACCCTTGCCATCCTAAAGGTGAAACATTACACCTAGTTGAGCACTTTGGCCTAGCAACTAATCGGGTAGTAATTGAAGTTACAGAACAAGAAAAAGTCGATGATGGCTTTTTATTGTTAAAGACCATTGCCCATTATCGTGAGTTAGGCTTTTCGATTGCCATTGATGACTTAGGGGCTGGCTATTCGGGCTTAAAGCAGTGGTCTGAGCTATGCCCTGAGTTTGTAAAAATAGACCGCTACTTTATCGACCACTGCGATCAGAGTGTGGTTAAAAAAGAGTTTTTAAAGTCAATTATAGAGCTTGCAAAAGCCACCAATACGCAAGTTATCGCAGAAGGCATAGAACGGGCAGAAGAGCTTCGTTTACTCGAGAGCTTAGGTGTGCAACATGCACAAGGCTTTTTACTCGAAAGGCCGAGCTTACAGCCAAGTTACGAAATTAATATCCACTGCTTAAAACACTTAGAGTCATCAGACAATAGCAATACTTTTGAGCAGTCTATGGCAATCGGTTGGTTGGCAGTCGAGCACGCCAGCATAGAAGCAACAACCCGCTGTAAAGATGCCCACAGTATCTTTGAGCAAGATAAAACGCTAACTAGTCTTGCCGTATTGGAGCACAATATTCCTGTTGGTTTATTGCACCGAGATCAACTCACTGAAGTGTTTGCTGCTCCCTATGGCCATGCACTTTATGATAAGCAACCAGTTACTTCTTTAATGGATAAACAGCCGTTAATCGTTGACGAAAACGAGTTACTCGATACGGTGAGTCAGCAAATTACTGAGTTTGAGTTTGATATTCGACGCCACATTGTTATCACCCGAAGTGGTGAATACTTAGGGTTGGCACCATTACGTAATATCTTAAAACACATTACCGAAGAAAAAATCCGCCATGCACAACATGCCAACCCGCTTACTATGCTGCCGGGTAATGTCGCAATTAACGAAGCAATTGAGCTGAGGCTTCGTAATAATTATCCGTTCTCACTCGCATACGTTGATTTAAACCACTTTAAACAGTTCAATGACTTGTACGGTTATGCTAGTGGTGACAGCGTTATAAAATTACTTGCAGAAGTCATCGTAGAGGCCTGTAGTACTAGCAAAGGGTTTGTCGGGCACATTGGCGGTGATGACTTTATGGTGGTGTTCGATAAAAATGATGCAGAGCAAGTTTGCCATGACATCATTAGTAAGTTTGAGCTGCAGTCTCGGGCCTTTTTCACCCCAGAACATATTGAGCAAGGGGGTTATTGGGCAAGCAATCGAGAAGGTAAAAAGCAGTTTGTGCCACTACTTACATTATCAATCGGTTTAGTTAAGCCTGACTTAGAGCTATGTATTAACAGCCACCAAGTTGCAGCGCTGGCAACAGATGCGAAAAAAGAGGCCAAGCGTTATCAGAGTAGTCATTTGTTTGTATGTAAACGTAGCCGACCAGCCCCCGCAGTGGTGCGTTTAAGCAGCCAAAAAGATGAAGCATTCCCTATTAGTTCATGAAGAAATTTTAAGTTCGCTTAATTTTACTTGTGTCCCTGTTTAACTGGGTGTAGCTTAAAAAAAACACATAAACAAAAATAACAATGAAGCGACTATGTAGTGCAATCCTAGTATTGCTAAGCCTAGGATACAGCCTTACCACAGAAGCTAACAATGTGGTCAATTTAGCGATTGAGCAACGCCCACTGTATAAACGCGATTATTATCTTCATGAATTGCTGGCAGCGGCTCTACGCGCCAGTAATTATCAAGCAGAAATCAACGAAGTTCTGGTTCATCCTCATCAACAACGTACCTTGCTGATGCTCGATGAAAAGCAAGCCGATGTGTTTTGGAGTATGACAAGCCCCGAGCGAGAACACCTTGCAATAGCAGTTAAAGTACCTTTGTTTAAAGGCTACATTGGTAAACGCGCATTACTAACTAAGCGAGCGTTTTTACCGCGTTTTAAAGATGTAAAAACGAAACAAGATTTAGCGCAGTTTAGTGCCATTCAAGGCCATGATTGGCCCGATACTAAAATCCTTGCTCAAAACGGCTTAACAGTCAGACCGCTGGCAAATTACCAGGCAATGTTCAGCTTAGTGATCAGAGGGCGAGTTGATTATTTTCCGCGTTCGTTCATTGAAGTCATGTCTGAAATGGAACAAATCAAAAGTGACGAGCTGGTTATAGTGCCTGACCTTTATATTAGCTATCCAACGGCATTTTACTTTTTTGTCAGTAACCACAAACCTGAATTGGCAGAAGCTCTGTTAAAAGGACTCAAGGTGATGAAAAGCACGGGCGAATTTGAACAGTTATTTGCCAGTTACTTTGCTGAAGACTTGGCTAAGTTGCCATTTAAAGAAGGTGAATTCATAGAGATAAAACTCGACAACGATTATTTTCAGCCACAAAAAAAGGAGCCTTAGCTCCTTTTTTGCATTTTTACATTACAACCCGCTATTAGCGAAGTAGTGACTCAGTTAACACTGGGCGAATTTCACGAATGATTGCTTGAGTTAACTTAGGTGCACCACAAATGATGTTGCCGCTTTGGTTGTAGTTAATACCACCTGCGAAATCAACAACCATACCGCCAGCTTCTTTAACTAAAAGCTCGCCTGCTGCTGTGTCCCATGGCTTAAGGCCAATTTCAAAGAAACCATCAACACGGCCCGCTGCAACATAAGCCATATCTAATGCAGCAGAACCTGCACGGCGGATATCAGCAGTGTGCACGAAAAGTGCTTTAAACGCTTCAGAGTATGCGTCTAAGTGGTGCTTTTGTTTGAATGGGAAACCAGTTGCAAGTACAGAACCTGCTAACTCGTTAGTTTTAGTTACGCGTAAACGCTTGCTGTTAAGCTGTGCGCCTTGACCACGAGAAGCAGTGAATAATTCACCACGGATTGGATCATAGATAACAGCTTGGTCTAAACGACCTTTAACTTTAAGTGCAATAGATACTGCGAAATGAGGGATACCCTTGATGAAGTTAGTTGTGCCATCAAGTGGGTCAACAATCCATTGGTAATCTGCATCTTTACCTTTATGCTCACCTAGCTCTTCACCTACGATAGTGTGATCTGGGTAAGATTTTAAAATGGTATCACGAATTGCGGCTTCAGCTTCTTTGTCGATGTTAGTCACTAAGTCGTTAGTGCCTTTTTGTTGTACATCAACTTTTGATAAATCTTCACTTGCGCGAAGTAAAATTTTGCCTGCGTTACGCGCAGCGCGAACCGCAATGTTTAACATTGGATGCATAGCATTACCTTTGGGTTGTAAAAGAACGAATATATTTAAGCCGGCGTATTCTAGCGATTTCTAGCGTAAAGTAAACAATAAACTCGAATAAATTAGTTTGTTTTTTGTACAGTTCTGATTTTGTTGTTGATTTAATTTCAGAAGAAGGGGTTAGTGGTCAGCCGTCAGCCGTCAGCCGTCAGCCGTCAGCCGTCAGCCGTCAGCCGTCAGCCGTCAGTTTGAAATTTGCATTCTGAAAAATTCGTGCCTATATAAAGTTTTTATACTTAAAAGGATGCGAGTATGAATTTTGAAAAATTAGAGGTATGGAAGCGTTCAGCAAGATTAAGTGCTGACATCTACAAAGAAACGACAGATCTAAATGATTTTGGCTTTCGCAATCAGCTCACTCGTTCTGGTTTATCAATACCGAGTAATATCGCAGAAGGTATGGCGAGAGTCAGCAAAAAAGAGCGGGTACGTTTTTTAGATATATCAAGATCGTCAATAGCAGAAACACGAACGCAAATTTATATCGGAATTGAGATTAAATATATCGATGCCGCCATAGGTAGAGCTTGGGTGAGTGAAACGGAAGAGCTATCAAAAATGTTGACATCTCTTATGTATAGGATCGAAGCTGATAGCTGATAGCTGATAGCTGATAGCTGATAGCTGATAGCTGATAGCTGATAGCTGATAGCTGATAGCTGATAGCTGATAGCTGATAGCTGATAGCTGATAGCTGATAGCTGATAGCTGATAGCTGATAGC
>NZ_JAYMDY010000011.1:0-159823 GCF_037027245.1 Pseudoalteromonas sp. CH_XMU1449-3 | reverse complement strand
TTGAAAAACATTTTTTGCCAAGTCGATGCTAATTAGGTTAAATTTTGACATGTATGGATTCCTTATTGGTAAAAGTAAATGTTCAATCTCTTTATACCGTACTCACCCTATTTGGGGGAGGAGTCCATACATCTCCTACAATGCTTTTACGTAAGGGTTGTTTTCAAAACCCAACAACCGCACCGCTCGGCTAAAAACTGACAGCTGATGGCTGATGGCTGAAAGCTTTTCAGGCATAAAAAAACCCCAGCAAAACTGCTGGGGTCATAAAAGTGGTACCAGTAGGTGGACTTTTACTTATTCCAGTGCCACGCCCTGCGTGGCGCTCAAGTCCGCTAACTACTTTTTTCAGGCATAAAAAAACCCAAACCAATTGGCTAGGGTTCAAAAGTGGTACCAGTAGGCGGACTTGAACCGCCACGCCCGAAGGCAACGGATTTTGAATCCGTCATGTCTACCAATTCCATCATACTGGCTTCATTTTTCTTTAACCTTCTAAACACGAGAAGATAAAGAAAAACCACTTTAGAGCAAGAGCTTTTTTAACTGCTTTTGTCTCTATGCCAAGCATTATACAAAGAATGGGTAAGGCAGCAAGCGTTTTGTGCGGCGTCACTGATCAACCGCACAATAATTAAACAAGTTGTTAACTTTAGAGTTTTGGCATCATTCGCGAAACAATCGCCTGACAATCGATATCATGACTCAGGCAGCCGTACTGACTAAACCCTGCACCACTTAAACGACTTTTTACAAACGCATCGGCAATAAGTGGCTCGCCAAATTGTAATAGCGTTGCTGCTTGCCAAAGTAGCGCAAGCTTTTCAATTATGCGTCGAGCATGCATTTCGAGGTTTGCAGTATCTGTGAGCATCTCTTTTAGTTCATCGAGCTTTATCGCAAAATCGGGGTGCAAACTGCGCGCTTTTTCAAGTTCATTGATAAGCACCTCAAGTGACTCGGGCTCACGGCTAAACACGCGTAGGAGGTCGAGGCATTGCACATTACCAGAGCCTTCCCAGATAGAGTTTACCGGCGCTTCTTTATACAGTCGGCTGGTAATGTTGTCTTGTACATAACCCACACCACCAATACATTCCATAGCCTCATAAGTATGCTGAACTGCCCGCTTACAGATCCAATATTTACCGATTGCTGTGGCGCTACGTATTAATGCCACTTCATTGCTATCATCTTGGTTATCAAGGGCGTTGGCAATACGCATTGAAATGGCTAGTGCAGCCTCTGCTTCGATAGCTAAATCTGCCAATACATTGAGCATGAGTGGCTGTTGATGTAAGTTTTTACCAAACACACTGCGCCCAGCGGTATGCCAAATTGCCTCTTTTACTGCTTGTAACATCAGCGAGCTTGAACCCAACATGCAGTCATAACGAGTTAGAGCAACCATTTGAATAATAGTGGCAATGCCTCGTCCCGGCTCGCCGAGTAACCAGCCATGCGCGCCTCTAAATTCAATTTCAGAACTCGCATTTGATTGATTACCTAATTTACTTTTTAAGCGCTGAATATACATGGCATTTTTCTCGCCAGTTTCGAGCCAGCGCGGCACTAAAAAGCAAGATAACTGCTTGTCATCGGTATTAGCGAGTACCAAAAAGGCGTCGCTCATAGGCGCTGAGCAAAACCATTTGTGGCCGGTTAAAGCATATAATTGCCCTGCACCACTTTCATTGATGGCGTCTGCTTTGGTGGTGTTCGCCCGAACATCAGAGCCGCCTTGTTTTTCGGTCATCGCCATACCTATGGTGACACCTTTTTTCTCTGTCCAAGGCTTATTGTCAGAATCGTAATGATTTGCCAGTATTTTAGGTAGCCACATAGTCGCTACATTTTCTTGACTCGCAATGGCAGGCACACTAGCAAACGTCATGGTTAATGGGCAACCAGAGCCCGGATCAGCATGATTGTGTAGCACCGCCATTACCGCTCTTACAACCTGGCTACCGGCTTTCTTTTGCTGCCAAGGCAAAGCGCAGTGCCCTTGCTCTATAGCATGCTGCATTAGCTGATGGTAACTTGGATGATAATCAACTTGATCTATGCGTTCGCCAAAGCGGCTGTGAGTGGTTAATTCGGGTAAGTGTTTGTTTGCTAAAAAGCCTGCTTGCAGTAATGCACCACCCACTTGCTCCCCAAACGCTGTTAAGTGCGCAGTTCCCCATTGTCCTGCAAAACGATTTTGCCAATATTGAAGTACCCTATCGGCCTCATAGGCGTTGTAGTTTTCAAGTGGTTTGGGTTGATTGAATACTTGGTGAGTTTCGCTTTGAGAAACGGCCATAACTGTGTGCTCATTTTTATTATTTTCTCAACTATAGCAGGTCAGACCTGTTTGTCGACTTGCTAAACGGCCGTTAAGTATTTCTTGTTTGCGAAGGACTTTGCTAAACTACTGCGCAATTTAATTGGACGAGATTGTTTATGTCAGCTGAGTTTCCACGTGCCGGTTTCTGGCGCCGCTTTGCCTCTTTAATCTACGATACCTTGGTTATCATTGCCTTTGCGATGCTGACAACCGTACTGTATTTATTAGCTGTTCAAGGGCTAATTTCTTTAGACTTACTAAGTATTGGTGACGCTGAAGATGTATCTGCTTTCATTCAAAATTCACCAATATTGTATGGCATTCGTAGTGTGTTATTGGTGATAGTGAGTGTTAGTTTCTTTAGCTATTTTTGGGCTAAGAGCGGCCAAACTATTGGTATGCGTGCATGGCGTTTGAAGGTGCAAACCCTCGATGGTCATTTAATTAGCTGGCATCAAGGCGCACTTAGAGCCATTACTGCACTATTAGGTTTAGGTAATTTAGTGGTGTTGGTCGATTTTAAAAATAAGCGCGCATTGCAAGATTACATCGCAAAAACGGAAGTGATCACTCTCACCAAAGAAGAAAATAAACGTATTTATCGCTCACTTGATTAAGCAACACATCAAGCACAAAAAAGCGTGGCTCAAACCACGCTTTTTTTGTGCTTTTTAAACGACTATCAAACTCGTTTATTCAATAGGTAAGTCGCAAAACCAATAAACAGTAGGCTTGGTAATACGGCACCAACCACAGCTGGAATTTGGTAAACCATCACCACAGGACCAAATATCTCATTGGTTAAGTGGAAAGTAATACCGGTTATTACACCCATGATGATACGTGCGCCCATAGTTACTGTGCGAAGCGGGCCGAATATAAACGATAAAGCAACTAACAACATAACGGCGATAGATACAGGCTGCATGATCTTACGCCATAGCGCTAGCTCATAAGTGCTGGTGTCTTGCTCATTTTGCTGCAAATAACCTAAATATGACCAAAGCCCAGTAAACGACAGCGCTTCGGGCTTAACCGACACCACTCCTAATTTTTCGGCGGTCAGTTGCGAATCGTAAAATTCTTCTTTGTGCTGCTCAGTACTGATCTGCTCTGGCGTGATCATGACTTTATTTACATCACGAAGTAACCAACCATCTTTACGGTTTAATGCTTCTTCTGCTTTGGTAATTTGAGTAAGTTGCAACGATTTATCAAAGTGATACATATGCACGCCACGTAAAGTGCCTTGCTGATCGACATCTTCAATATTAATAAAATTGCTGCCATCTTTCGCCCACACACCTTGCTTAGCATTAAATACATCACCACCATAAATCGCTTGGTTACGTATTTCTTTTGCTTTGAGCTGTGCTTCTGGAGCACCCCATTCACCTAGCGCCATCATACAAATCGCCATAAACATCGCGGTTTTCATGACTGATGCAATGATTTGCAAACGTGACATACCCGCCGCTTGCATAACGACCAGCTCACTGTTTGAGGCCAATGCACCTAAACCTGTTAAGCCGCCAATCAAGGCTGCCATTGGGAAGAAGATAACTAAATCACCCGGCATGCTGTATAAGGTGTAAATCAACGCAGTTGCAATATCATAGCTACCACGGCCAACTGATTTTAACTGCTCAATAAACTTAATCAGGGTACTAATACCTACCAGAACCATTAAAGCAAAACCGGTGGTTTGAATTATGCTGCGACCTAAATACCAGTCGAGTGTTTTCATCATGCGCTTAACTCCCGCTTAGTCACAACTGCCTTTAACCATGCGCCGAGCGGACGACCTTTGATAATCAAGAAACCACCAATAAACAAGGCTGATAAATGGATCCACCATAAACCAATTGAAGGTGGAATTTTACCATCTTCAACAGCAAACTTAGCTGCATTCAATAAAATGAAGTACCCTAAATACAAGCTAATTGCAGGCACTAATTTAGCGAATTTCCCTTGGCGCGGATTCACCACACTCAAAGGTACTGCGAGTAAAGTTAATAATGGAATTGAAAGCGGAATAGCTAAACGCCACTGCCACTGTGCAATAGCTTCAGAGGTTTTCATTTTGAATAAATCAAACGTTGGTATAGCTTCTAACTTACGACGCTGGTGCTCTATTTCTTGATCTTGAATTTGCACACTGTAACCATCGAACTCTGTTAAGTTTAACGCAGCAGACTCGCCATCTGTTTCATAGCGCTTACCATCGTTAAGAACAAGTTGCTGCTCACCGTTATCTTGCTCAATCACCACACCACGCTCTGCATATACTAAACGGGCTAAGTCACCTTTTTCACGATCTGGTAACTGCGCAACAAATACCTTGTGTAGCTCTTTACCGCTATTTTCGATGTTGTGAATGAAGACTACGGCTTTCTCATTACCCGTTTGCTGAAAACGCCCTGCACGTAATGCCGATAAGCCTGCATCAGCTTTGGCTTGCTCTTTTAATTGATATTCTTGCTCACTGGCCCACGGCGCAACATAAAGAGTAAGCGCACCGGCTAAAATAGCCATCGCAGTACTTGAGATAAGCGTGACACGAACCACATACCACTCACTGACACCACAGGCTTTGAAAACAGTCATTTCGCTGTCTGCATAAATGCGACTGTAGGCCAAAATAATCCCTAAGAAGATACTCAAGGGCAGAATAAGGGAAGCAAGTTGAGGAAGTTTTAGTGCAATCATCGAAAGCACAAGTTTAGCTGGAAGACCCCCTTCAGAGGCGTCTCCTAAAATAACAACAAACTTTTGAGACACAAAAATAGTCATCAAAGTTAAAAATACGGCGACCTGCGACTTGAAGACTTCAGTGGTCAAATAACGAAAAATTAGCAATGCTCGCCCCTGTTAAACATCGAGTTTCACTGGAATAGTAAGGAATTTTGAGTAAACTAGTTATTTTACTCACTTTATTATATGCCATCAAAGTTAAATATCATACCTAGCAAGAACATATAATCTTGCATAAATGGTGCAGATGGCGTCTATTATGTGATATTGATATTCACATTAAGATAAAGTTCAAAAACACATAAATAGAGTCATAGTTTATGTACTAAGATTAGTGCTATTAAACTAAAAAATGTAAGAAAGGACTCGAAAAAGAATTTCTTACCCTTATAAACTAAGGTTATACGACTCAATATCAGGAGTAACAATGGAATTTAGCGTAAAAAGTGGTAGTCCAGAAAAGCAACGTAGCGCATGTATTGTAGTAGGCGTTTATGAGCCACGTCGTTTATCCCCCATTGGTGAACAATTAGATAAAATCAGTGATGGTTATATCTCTAACTTACTACGCCGTGGTGACCTTGAAGGTAAGCCAGGCCAAGTATTGCTATTGCATCATGTACCTAATGTACTGAGCGAGCGTGTACTACTAGTAGGTTGTGGTAAAGAGCGTGAGCTTGATGACAAACAATATAAACAAATCATCTCAAAAACGATTAACACGCTAAACGAAACTGGTTCGATGGAAGCGGTATGCTTTTTAACTGAGCAACACGTTAAAAGCCGTGACACTTATTGGAAAGTACGCCAAGCAGTTGAAACAACTCAAGACTGCTTGTATACCTTCAATCAACTGAAAAGCAAAAAGAGCGACCCACGTCGCCCACTACGTAAAATTGTTTTCAACGTACCAACGCGTCGCGAGTTAACCATTGGCGAAAGTGCAATTGAGCATGGCTTAGCCATCGCTGCTGGTAGCAAGTTATGTAAAGACGTTGCTAACATGCCGCCAAATATCTGTAACCCAGCTTATTTAGGTGAGCAAGCACAAGAAATTGCTGATAATTTCGATAATGTAAGCGTTGATATTATTGGTGAAGAAAAAATGGCAGAGCTGGGCATGAATTCATACCTAGCGGTTGGCCGTGGTAGTGCTAATGAATCGGTTATGTCGGTGATCAACTATCAAGGTGGCGACAAAGACCAAGCGCCAATCGTGTTAGTGGGTAAAGGCTTAACCTTTGACTCAGGTGGTATTTCGATCAAGCCAGGCGAAGCCATGGATGAAATGAAATACGACATGGGTGGTGCAGCAGGTGTTATTGGTACTATGCGCGCTTTAGTGCAAATGCAATTACCAATTAACGTTGTCGGTGTTTTAGCTGGTTGTGAAAACATGCCAGGCTCAAACGCTTATCGCCCGGGTGATATCTTAACCACTATGTCGGGGCAAACAGTTGAAGTGTTAAATACCGACGCTGAAGGCCGTTTAGTACTGTGTGATGCACTCACTTATGTTGAGCGCTTTGAACCAGATACCGTTGTCGATGTAGCAACACTGACAGGTGCATGTATTATCGCGCTGGGTTCACATGCCACAGGTTTACTATCAAACCACAACCCACTTGCCCATGACCTACTAAAAGCGTCTGAGCAAAGTGGCGACCGCGCATGGCAGTTACCTCTTTGGGATGACTATCAAGAGCAACTTGAAAGCCCATTCGCTGATTTCACCAACTTAGGTGGCCGTGCTGCAGGTACGATTACAGCGGCATGCTTCTTATCTAAATTCACCAAAAAATATAACTGGGCGCATTTAGATATCGCAGGTACAGCATGGCGCAGCGGCGGTAAAAACAAAGGCGCAACCGGTCGTCCGGTGCCTATGTTGACTCAGTATTTACTGAACCGCGCAGGCGTGAGTGAAGCTAGTCACGATTAAGCCTTACCGCAAGCTTTAAACTAACCCTAAATAAGGCGCCAAATGGCGCCTTATTAATTGAAGCAATTCGCGTTCTATGTCAAAATCCCTGCTTTGATCTGTGTATCTGTGGGGACGAAAGTCACTATGAATATGAACGCACAATTTTACGTTCTAAAACAAGATGATAGTGCCCACCAAACGGCTGGCGCTGTTTTCGATCTGGCAGCTAAAATTGCTGCGGATCAGTATCGTCTAGGTCATCGCGTATTTATTTACGCTGATAACACCGACACGGCCCACACAATCGACGACATCATTTGGTCATTTGAACCAGATAGTTTTGTACCACATAACTTACAAGGTGAAGGCCCTAAAGGTGGCGCTCCGGTTGAAATTGGTATGACTCCACCTGTCGGCAACAGAAAAATATTAATCAACTTAGCTGAACACCTACCGGATTTTATTCGCCGTTTTCAGCAGGTTTATGATTTCGTACCCGTTGAGCCAAATGCTAAGCAAGCCGCCCGTGAGCGGTTTAAAAAGCTTCGCCAACTGGGCGCCCATATTGCAACGCAAGAAATTGACATTTAAGCATTTATTTAAGGTTCTGTGTAATGGATAAAACCTATAATCCGCAAGATATTGAACAGTCTTTATACCAAGGCTGGGAAGAAAATGGCTACTTTAAACCGTCTGGCCAAGGTGACGCTTACTCAATTATGATCCCGCCACCAAACGTCACGGGTAGCTTACACATGGGCCACGCGTTCCAAGATACCATCATGGATACGCTAACGCGTTTAAAGCGTATGCAAGGCAACAACACTTTATGGCAAGTAGGTACTGACCACGCAGGTATCGCAACGCAAATGCTTGTTGAGCGTAAGCTTGCTGCTGAAGAAGGTAAAACACGTCACGACCTAGGCCGTGAAGCATTTATCGATAAAATCTGGGAGTGGAAAAACCACTCTGGCGGCACGATCACTAAACAATTACGTCGTTTAGGTGCTTCTGTAGATTGGGACCGTGAGCGTTTCACTATGGACGAAGGCCTTTCTGAAGCAGTTAAAGAAGTATTCGTACGTCTTCACAAAGAAGATTTAATTTACCGTGGTAAGCGTCTAGTTAACTGGGACCCTAAACTTCACACGGCTATTTCTGATCTTGAAGTTGAAAACAAAGACAAACAAGGTCACATGTGGAACCTACGTTACCCACTTGCTGATGGCGTAAAAACCAAAGATGGTAAAGACTACATCGTTGTTGCTACAACGCGTCCTGAAACAATGCTAGGTGATTCAGGTGTTGCTGTTAACCCTGATGATGAGCGTTACCAAGATCTGATCGGTAAAGAAATTTTACTGCCTATCGTAAACCGTCGTATTCCAATTGTTGCCGATGAACATGCAGACATGGAAAAAGGCACAGGTTGTGTGAAAATCACGCCTGCCCACGACTTTAACGATAACGAAGTAGGTAAACGTCACCAACTTCCTATGATCAACATCTTCAACAAAGATGCTGCAGTATTAAGCGAAGGCGAAAGCTACACATTCGACGGTAAAGAGCTTGAATTAGATGCGCCAATTCCTGAGCGCTTACACGGCCTTGACCGCTTTGATGCACGTAAAGCGATTGTGAGCGAATTTGAAGAACTTGGTCTATTAGAAAAAATTGAAGATCACAGCCTAACAGTTCCTTACGGTGACCGTTCTGGCGTAGTGATTGAGCCACTTCTTACTGATCAGTGGTACGTGCGCGTAGCACCTCTAGCAGAGCCTGCAAAAGAAGCAGTTAAAAATGGCGACATTAAGTTCGTGCCTCAACAATACGAGAACATGTACTTCTCGTGGATGAACGACGTACAAGACTGGTGTATTTCACGTCAGCTTTGGTGGGGTCACCGCATCCCAGCTTGGTACGACAACGAAGGCAACGTTTACGTTGGTCGTGACGAAGCTGAAGTACGCCGCGATAACAACCTTGCTGATGATGTTGCACTTAAGCAAGACGAAGACGTTTTAGATACCTGGTTCTCATCTGCGCTTTGGACTTTCTCAACGCAAGGTTGGCCGGCAAACACTGATGATTTAAAAACTTTCCACCCGTCTGACGTATTGGTAACAGGTTTCGATATCATTTTCTTCTGGGTTGCTCGTATGATCATGATGACCATGCACTTCATCAAAGATGAAGACGGCAAGCCACAAGTACCATTTAAAACCGTTTACGTAACTGGCCTTATCCGCGATGAAAACGGCGATAAGATGTCTAAATCGAAAGGTAACGTACTTGATCCTATCGACATGATTGACGGTATCGATCTTGAAAGCCTAGTTGAAAAGCGCACTGGTAATATGATGCAGCCACAACTAGCGAAGAAGATTGAGAAGAACACTCGTAAAACATTCGAAAACGGTATCGAAGCACACGGTACAGACGCACTGCGTTTCACCCTTGCAGCAATGGCTTCAACGGGTCGTGATATCAACTGGGATATGAACCGTCTTGAAGGTTACCGTAACTTCTGTAACAAACTATGGAACGCAAGTCGTTACGTATTGATGAACACAGAAGAGCAAGACTGTGGTTTCGCTACAGATGCTGAGAAACAGTATTCACTCGCTGATCGTTGGATTTTAGGCCAGTTTGAAGCAACTGTTAAAACCTATACTGAGCATCTAGAAAACTACCGTTTTGACCTAGCTGCAAACACCATTTATGAGTTCACTTGGAACCAATTCTGTGACTGGTACCTAGAACTTACTAAACCAGTATTGTTTAAAGGTAACGAAGCACAGCAACGTGGCACTCGTCATACCTTAATCACGGTATTAGAAAGCCTACTTCGCTTAATGCACCCGTTAATGCCATACATCACAGAAACGATTTGGCAACGCGTGGCACCACTTGCAGGTATCGAAACTGCGGGCACTAGCATCATGGTTCAAGGTTTCCCTGTATACAATGAAGCTAATGTTGATAGCCAAGCGATGGACGACCTAGAATGGGTTAAACAATTCATTCTTGCTATTCGTAACATCCGTGGTGAAATGGATATCAGCCCAAGCAAACCATTATCGGTATTGCTTGCTAATGCGTCTGACGAAGACAAGCGCCGCTTAACGGAAAACGAAGCTTTCTTAGCGTCTCTTGCTAAGCTTGAAGAGTTCACGTTACTTGATAACAAAGACGAAGCACCTGCGTGTGCAACATCGTATGTTGGTAACCTTGAGATCATGATCCCAATGGCTGGCCTAATCGATGTTGAAGCTGAACTAGCTCGTATCGCGAAGCAGCTTGAAAAAGCAGAGAAAGGCTTAGCTCAAGTTAATAACAAATTAGCTAACGAGAAGTTCGTAAATAACGCGCCAGAAGCTGTACTTGCTAAAGAGCATGCTAAGCTGGCTGAGTTTACAGATGCGAAAGACAAACTATTAGCGCAAAAAGCGAAAATCGAAAGTCTATAACAGCATATATAAAGCGCGATTTATTCGCGCTTACAAAAAAGCCGCGCTATAAACATTGTTATAGCGCGGCTTTTTAATGCTCTGTAACAGCGACTTTATTAAAATTTGTAGTTGTACTGAGCACCAATTAGAACTGCGTGACCTTTTGATTCATATTCCCATGAAACATCTTGGCCTAAAGAAGCAGCTAGGCTGTCTTTTTCAGAGAAGTTTTGTGTTTTACCACGAAGGATACTTACACCTAAGTCAACATTTGAGTTTTCGCTGAATGCGTAGTTACCACCAAACGAGAACCAGAAACGATCTGTATCAGGGATAGAGATTGAAAGGTGTGATTGGTCTGCTGGTGACTCATCGTATGCAATACCTGCACGAAGTAAAAGTGCATCGCTGTACTGGTAGTCAGTACCGATAGAGTAACGCATTGAATCTGAGAAGTTCTCTTCTTTAGAGAATACAGGCGTTTCAAGGCTTGGTGTATAAGCTTCTAATTTTTGGAAGCTGTCCCAACCAGTCCATAAGATGCTGTAGTGTACGCCTAGCTTCTTATCAAGTTG
The DNA here is from genome assembly GCF_037027245.1 of Pseudoalteromonas sp. CH_XMU1449-3. Taxonomy (NCBI): domain Bacteria; kingdom Pseudomonadati; phylum Pseudomonadota; class Gammaproteobacteria; order Alteromonadales; family Pseudoalteromonadaceae; genus Pseudoalteromonas; species Pseudoalteromonas sp. CH_XMU1449-3. The sequence goes on along the minus strand of NZ_JAYMDY010000011.1, from coordinate 148,789 downwards.
ATGTGAACCAGAAAATTCAGCAATTGCTGGTAAAGTCAGTTTTAACTCACCCGGTACTGTAGTACCCGCTAAACCACCAACTGCAGCTGGTAATTGATTTGAGTACTCGCCTTCAAAGTCGATATCTGTTTCGCTGCGGTAGTTAAAACCAAAACGGTTGTTTTCGTCTAACTGATACATCGCACCAATGTTCCAACCAAAGCCGTAGTCGTCACCTTCAAGGTGAGCAATTTGCGTGCTAGCTGGTAAACCAAATGGGTTAGTACCTGCATTACGAACAACTTTTGCATCAGCATAAACATAGTTTAAACCAAGACCTAAGCTGAACTGTTCGTTGATTTTATATGAAGCGCTAGCATTCATGTTAACTGTTACGATTTCAGTTTCACCCGCGATAGAGCCTGCCGCGTAGTCATCTTTAAACTCAGTTGAAAGACCGAAGTTTGAAAAAGCACCAAAGCCTAAAGACACTTTATCGTTTAAAGGCATTGTGAAGTAACCTGCAGGGATAAATGCAGATGGTGCGATGCTATCGTCATCGATAGAGCTTTCATCTAAGCCGTATGCAGCACTTTCGCCTTTTAAGCTTACATCTGGAATTACAGCAATACCTGCTACTGAGATTTGCTTGTCTTTGAATAAAGACATAAGTGCAGGGTTACGAGCAACAACTGATGCGTCATCTGCAACAGCTGCTTCACCAGCGTATGCGCGACCTAAACCTGAAACGTTTTGCTCTGCTAATTGGAAAGCTGCAGCGAAGCTGTCAGCAGAAACAACAGCAAGTGATGCTGCAATTAGTGTTTTAGTGAACTTCATAAATCTGTGTCCTCTTGCAAACTTGTGCGAAAGCTAATCCAACAATGAGGGCAACCTATTAGTTAAGCATAAAAGATTAGCGCTGTATGTTGGTATTAGATGTTTTATTCTAATGATTACAAACTTTCGAACATTACCTTAATTAAGATCAAAAAACTGTAATTTTTCGTTAGAAATAGGTAAAAAACCCGCATTTTAACAACAAGATAACAACTTATTAAAACTCATCAGAGCTCTGATTACAAAAACAACAAACAGTAGTAATTATCATTTGCATTGACATCTATTTCTTGTCCCTTTAGACTAAAAATAAAGGTTTTACTGTTGAGTTTGAGTATGGAAATCGCATTGATTATTGCGGCACTGATGTTATGCGGTGTGAGTGTTCATTATTTTTGTAAAGCAAACTATTGCGCGTGCACTAAAGCAGGTGATTGCGATAACCCAGTTAATCACTATTGGCTAGGCGCCATGCTGAGTGCTGTTTTATCACTACTGTTATGTTGTGTGGCCTTACATGTCGAAAAAGGCACATTGCTGTGGTTGGTATTAATGACGAGTTGTTTTAGTGGTGCATTTATATCAGCAAAACGCAGTGCCAAAAAACGCTGTGTTAAGTCTAAACAAGCAGATGCTCTTTTAACAAACGAGCCAAATTAAGCTGATAATCTAGAGGCTTAATGCTCGCGATAATTTTTAGTTCTTTTTCTACACTTAAATCGACATCTTTGGCAGTAATATGATGCTTATGCTTGGCATTATAGAAGATCTTTATTTTCGGCTTAATTGGGTTTTCGTGGTTACCTTCCATCACTAACGCCAAGCGCTCATTATTCAACTTCACAATCGTACCAACAGGGTGAACCCCTAGGCATTTAATAAAGCGTTGCACCAACTCAGAGTCAAACAATTGCTTATTGGCAAGTAAATAACGCAGCGCTGAGATTGGCTCTTCACCCATTTGATGCGGCCTGTCTGCAGTCATTGCATCATAAACATCGACGATTGCCATCATACGGGCTGCACGGCTCAGCTTTTCAGCTGCAATACCGCGAGGGTAACCTGTACCATCTAAACGCTCATGGTGATTCACTATCATATCGAGCATTAACGGCGTAATGCCCTTTTCACCTTTCACTAAACCTAAACTCTGCGCCACATGCTTTTTAACAACTTGCATTTCGTTGTCGTTCAAGGCACTTGGTTTAGACAATACACCTTGTGGCATTTTCGCCTGACCGATATCGTGCATCAATGCACCCATTGCCAGCTCTTTAATTGTCTTTTCTTTGTAACCTAGGTACTTAGCAAACACACTCACCAAAATAGCGGTGTTGATCATGTGCCGCCAGTTATAAATATGTTTATCTTTAAGGCGAGTTAAAATAGTTAAGGCATTGTGATTACGAAATACCGAGCTGACTATATCAACGGCGATATCATCAAGCACAGCGACATTCATCTTTAAACCCGATGTGATATCTGAGTAGAAACCTTGCAATTTTCGGCTGTGCTGCTCGTAATGCACGCTGGCTTTTAAAAACTCTTGTTGAACCGTGATCCCTTGTGGTGCTTCGTTAGCTGCAGGCTTTTGTTCAACCTTAGGTTTAGCCGGTTCAGGCTTTGGTTGGTATTTTTTAGGGAGTGCAACATCGCTTTGTGTAAAGTCGATGAGTAGCTCTTCAACCCCCTCAGAGATAAGGCGTTGAATAATCGTTTTATCACGCACTAAACCACGTGTTTTGATTTTAATACTATTTACATGCTCTTGTTGCTTACTGACACTGTCAACAAACATCCCTGGTACAAGTTCGGCAATGGGTAAGGTAATAAGCATATGTGAGCTTAGCGCATAAAAACATCGAGTTTTTTATTATCGCTAATTGATTACAAATGTCTATAGATTGGGTAGCGAATACGAAATAGGTATGAGATACGGAGTTAGAAAGGGGAAAGTTAGAAAGGGGAAAGGGGGAAGTTTCTAGGGGAAAGTTAGAAAGAGTAAAGTTAGGAAGAGTAAAGTTAGAAAGGGGAAAGTTAGAAAGAGTAAAGTTAGAAAGTAGCAACTCGCTAACTTTATCCCTGAAAGCTGACGGCTGATAGCTGACGGCTGATAGCTGACAGCTCTCTAGCTATTTATTCCTGAAAGTAAGTGCCCCAGCCGTCGTATTCAACGTCGGTTTGCTGAGCGAGTGCTTCTAACTTGTCTACGTCTTCCATAATGGCTTCTACGTCAAGTTCACACTCAACAACCACGTCAAAGCTCCACACTTTCTCGCCGTCTTCTAGCTCAAGTTCTGCAGGTTCTTCAACATCGTAACCTAGTTTAAAAGCGGCTAAAGCGGCTTGCTCTAACTTTTCAAAATTTTCGCTAACAAAGTGGTGTTCCACTTCATAAAGTACTTCAGGATCTGAGCCATCTTCAAGTAATGAAGTAACGATGTCTTCAGTAATTTCGCGCCAATTTTCCATTATTTGTTTCTCACTTGAGCATCTAATTCAGTTATTTTAGCAGCCATAATCTGATGAACATGTGAAGCATGGTCACGAGCAGATACGTCTTTATCAAGATAAATCGGCGCTAACATTTCGAGGTAAATTGTACCATTATCCCAGCGATTTAGCTTAATAGTTTTATGCGTTGTACTCATACAAACTGGCACTACTGGCACATCAGCACTCATTGCTGTGTGAAATGCCCCTGTTTTAAAAGGCAATAAACCACGGCCATAGCTTCGCGTACCCTCAGGAAACATCCAAACCGATAGACCTTTTTGTTTTATTTTCTCAGCTGATTTAGAGATTGTGCCTGCTGCTTTTGAACGGTTAGCGCGGTCAATTAAGATATTTCCCGATAACCAATACAGCTGACCAAAAAACGGGATCCATTTAAGGCTTTTTTTACCTAGGCTTACGCAGTTCTCCGGCACCATGGCAGGTAAAGTGAATAGGTCATAGTTATTTTGATGATTTGCTACATAGACAGCAGGGCCAATATTTTTTGGAGTCTCGTGATATTTAAGCTCTAGTTTGACACCTAAAATTTTAGCTACCTTGCAAAACCAACCCGCAATAATATGCACGTTATTAGTATGAAACGGCTTAACGATGCATAAAAGCAGCCCAAAAACACAGCTTAAAACAATGAATAACGCCATGAAAATTATGCGAAAAATAGCTAACAAACGAATTCTCCTCGTACTAATCAGCGCGCATTATAACGTGAAAAATACCATTTCCATAGCTTTAAGCGCACATGTGTACGCTTAAAATTTCATAACGTTTTAACAATAAAAAGGCCTGCAATTGCAGGCCTCTGGTTTTTACTCTGTTACTTCGCTTGGCGACTCATCACTATCATCTGTTTGAGTCACTTCGACTACAGCCTCATCAACTCGCTGCAGACCACGGGGTAATTTGTTACCACGTCTACCGCGTTCACCATGATAATGCTCAAGATCAGCCGGTTTCAGTGTCAGTTTTCGTTTACCTGCATGCAGGGTTACGCTACTGCCCGCAGGCACCACAGCCAGTACTTTTACAAACTCTTCACGGGCTTGCACTTTCGCACTTGGGATAGAAATAATCTTATTCCCTTTACCCTTACTAAGCTTAGGTAAATCACGCAGTGGGAATAACAACATGCGGCCTTCGTTAGAAATTGCCATACAGTAATCTGTTGCTACATCAGTTACTCTAATTGGCGCAAGTAATTCACCGCCTTTAGGAACACTGACCAGCGCTTTACCGTTTTTGTTCTTACTCACCAGATCTTTAAAGTCGCTTATAAAGCCATAACCTGCATCTGAGGCCATTAACAACACTTGGTTGTCTTCTGCCATCACCACATGCTCAAAGTTGGCTCCTGCGCTTAAGTTAAAGCGCCCTGTCATTGGCTCACCTTGGCTTCGAGCTGAAGGTAAACTGTGTGCATCAGTAGCAAAAGCACGACCACTTGAGTCTAAGAACACTGCTGGTTGGTTACTCTTACCTCGCGCTGAGGCTTTATAACTGTCGCCTGACTTATAACTTAGCCCTTCAACATCTAAATCATGACCTTTACCAACACGTGCCCAACCTTTTTCAGATAACACAACTGTCACTGATTCTGAAGGGATAAGGTCTTTTTCACTTAACGCTTTCGCTTCAACACGCTCAACAACTGGCGAGCGACGATCATCGCCATACATTTCAGCCGCTTCTTGAATTTCTTTTTTCATCAAGGTTGACATACGACGCTCTGAACCAAGCGTTTGCTCTAGCTTGTCACGCTCAAGAGCAAGCTCATCCTGCTCACCTTTAATCTTGAACTCTTCAAGTTTTGCTAAATGACGTAGTTTTAACTCTAAAATCGCTTCCGCTTGAATATCAGTTAAACCAAAACGCTCCATTAATACAGGCTTTGGTTTATCTTCAGTACGGATAATTTCGATAACTTCATCAATATTTAAAAAGGCCGTTAATAAACCTTCTAAAATATGTAAGCGAGCTAATACTTTATCTAAACGGTGCTGTAAGCGGCGGCGAACTGTTTCACGGCGGAACGTTAACCACTCGGTTAAAATACTACGTAAATCTTTAACTTGCGGACGACCATCAAGGCCAAGCATGTTTAAGTTTACGCGGTAGTTCTTTTCTAAATCTGTAGTTGCAAATAAGTGTGCCATTAATGGCTCAGCTTTAATGCGGTTTGAACGCGGTACAATCACGATACGAGTTGGGTTTTCGTGATCAGATTCGTCACGTAAATCAGCAACCATTGGCAACTTTTTAGCATTCATCTGCGCTGCAATTTGCTCAAGTACTTTTGCACCTGAACACTGATGAGGCAACGCAGTGATCACTATGTCACCTTGCTCTTCAGTGTAAATTGCACGCATCTTGATAGAACCACGTCCGGTTTGATAAATCTTACGAATATCGTCTTTCGGTGTGATGATCTCAGCTTCTGTTGGGTAGTCAGGCGCATGCACTAACTCAAGCAACTCTTCGATTTCTGTCTTTGGCTTATCAAGTAATAAACAACAGGCACTAGCAACTTCACGCACATTGTGTGGTGGAATATCGGTTGCCATACCTACTGCAATCCCCGTTACACCATTAAGTAAGATGTGTGGTAAACGCGCAGGTAACACCATTGGCTCATCAAGTGTACCGTCAAAGTTTGCGGTCCAATCGACAGTGCCTTGACCCAGCTCTTTTAGTAGAACTTCTGAGAACTTAGATAAACGCGCTTCGGTGTAACGCATTGCAGCAAATGATTTAGGATCATCAGCTGCACCCCAGTTACCTTGACCGTCCACCAGCGGGTAGCGGTAAGAAAACGGCTGCGCCATTAACACCATCGCTTCGTAACATGCACTATCGCCATGGGGGTGGTATTTACCCAATACATCACCCACGGTACGGGCTGATTTTTTGTATTTTGCTTGCGCCGATAGCCCCAGCTCGCTCATTGCATAGATGATACGACGCTGTACAGGCTTAAGACCGTCACCTACATGAGGTAGGGCACGGTCCATGATGACGTACATTGAGTAGTTTAAGTAGGCGTCTTCAGTAAAGCGCCCCATTGTTTGTTGTTCTACGCCTTGCATCAGCAAGCTATCTGTATCACTCATTAACGCTTACCTATTTTTTCTTAGCGCTAACGCGATAGATCACATTAGCAAAGTCGTCTGAGATCAATAAGCTGCCATCTGCAAGTTCTGCAAATGCAACCGGGCGACCAAATGTTTCTTCGTTTTGCATAAAGCCTGTGATGAACGGGGTGTAATTAGTAATACGACCTTGTTCAACATTTGCTAGCATCACTTTATAGCCTGATTTTTTACTACGGTTCCACGAACCATGCTCAGCAACAAAAAGCTGCTCTTTGTATTTAGCAGGGAACTGCTTACCGTTATAAAAATGAATACCTAGAGGAGCAACATGAGCACCAAGTGCAAGGGCTGGCGATTTGTAGTCAGCAATACTTTTACCTTTGCCAAACTCAGGATCTAAAATCGCACCAGCGTGAACATAAGGGAAACCATAATGCGCGCCCTCTTCACCTTCACCAACACGGTTAATTTCGCAAGGTGGCATGTCATCGCCCATCATGTCACGGCCGTTATCACTAAACCAAAATGCATTCGTTGTAGGGTGATAATCAAAACCAACTGAGTTACGAACACCTTTGGCTATGGTTTTAATTTCTTTTGTATCCACATCTAACGAGAAGATGCGGCCGTATTTGTCGTCTTCCGCACAAATGTTACATGGCACACCCACTGGCACAATTAGCTCACCGGTTGGCGCAAAACTAATAAACTTCCAACCATGGTGACGATCAGTCGGAAACTTGTCGTATACCACGTCAAACTTAGGATCTTTTAGGTTTTTGTCTACGTCTTTAAAACGAATGATACGTGACACTTCAGCCACATATAAATCACCATCTTTAATTGCTAAACCTGATGGCATTTCAAGGCCTGTAGCAATGACAATCTTTTTATCTGCAACACCATCACTGTTGTGGTCAATCAGTGCATAAACATTACCTGCTTTACGCGAACCTGCGTAAACAATGCCTCTTTTTGATACCGCAATTTGACGCGCGTTTTCAACATCATCGGCAAACAGGCTTATAGCAAAACCATCAGCAACTGTTAATTTATCAAGAATATCTTTTGCCATTACAGGCGCTGATAACAAGCTCAGCGATAATAATGAGGTCAGTAGTTTTTTCATTTTTGTCTTGCCCTTTAATTCTTTGCTAGCAACTAGGTTGCTACACCCTTTATTAAACTTCTGCGCGGTTACCGTGATCTTCTAACCATTGGCGACGGTCTGACGAACGTTTCTTCGCAAGTAACATATCCATCATTTCCATGGTTTGCTCTTCTTCGTCTAAGGTTAATTGCACTAAACGACGCGTATTAGGATCCATGGTGGTTTCGCGTAATTGTAACGGGTTCATTTCACCTAAGCCTTTGAAGCGTTGAACATTAACCTTACCGCGTTTTTTCTCAGCTTCAATGCGCGCTAAAATACCGTTCTTTTCGTCTTCATCAAGGGCGTAGTAAACCTCTTTACCAATGTCGATACGAAATAGCGGCGGCATAGCTACATACACATGGCCTTGTTTGATAAGCGATGGAAAGTGGCGAACAAACAGCGCACAAAGCAAGGTAGCAATGTGCAATCCATCCGAGTCAGCATCGGCCAAAATACAAATTTTGTTATAGCGCAGACCAGATAAATCACTTGAATCAGGGTCAATACCCAAAGCGACAGAAATATCATGCACCTCTTGCGATGCTAAAATCTGCCCAGATTCAACTTCCCAGGTATTTAAGATTTTACCGCGCAGCGGCATAATTGCTTGGAACTCACGGTCGCGCGCTTGTTTTGCTGAGCCACCCGCTGAGTCACCCTCTACTAAAAACAGTTCAGTACGGTCATTATCTTGGGCGCTACAGTCAGTTAATTTACCCGGTAATGCAGGGCCTGAGGTAACACGCTTTCGCACAACTTTTTTAGCGGCACGTAAACGGCGCTGCGCATTTGAGATACATAACTCAGCTAATAATTCTGCCGTTTCTGTATGCTCGTTTAACCATAAACTAAATGAGTCTTTCACTACACCAGATACAAATGCAGCACATGAGCGAGATGAAAGCTTCTCTTTTGTTTGGCCTGCAAATTGTGGGTCTTGCATTTTAACCGATAATACGTAGCTACAGCGCTCCCAAATATCATCTGGCGTTAACTTTACACCACGCGGTAATAAGTTTCTGAATTCGCAGAATTCACGCATAGCTTCAAGCAAGCCTTGGCGTAAACCATTAACATGTGTACCGCCTTGTGCAGTAGGAATTAAGTTTACATAACTTTCAGCGATTGATTCACCGCCTTCAGGTAGCCAAACAACCGCCCAGTCAGCGCCTTCTGTTGAACTTGAAAAGTCACCAATAAACGGCTCTTTTGGTAATACTTCAAAACCTTTAACTGCTTCAACTAGGTAATCTTTTAAACCTGTTTCGTAATACCATTCTTGGCTTTCTTTGGTTTGCTTATTAGTAAACTTAATGCGCAGGCCTGGGCATAATACCGCTTTGGCTTTTAATAAGTGATTAAGCTTAGTGATAGAAAAATTAGCTGAGTCAAAATAGCTAGCATCAGGCCAAAAACGCACGGTTGTACCTGTGTTACGTTTACCTACAGTGCCAATGACGTTTAAGTCTTCAACCTTGTCACCGTTTTCAAAGGCCATACGAAATTGCTGCGCATCACGGCGCACAGTGACTTCAACACGAGTCGATAGCGCATTTACAACCGAAATACCTACACCGTGTAAACCACCCGAAAACTGATAGTTTTTATTAGAGAACTTACCACCGGCGTGCAGCTTGGTAAAAATAAGTTCCACCCCCGGAATACCTTCTTCAGGGTGAATATCAATCGGCATACCACGGCCATCATCGATAACCTCAAGGGAGTTATCTTCATGAAGGATGACATCTATTTTAGTGGCATGACCTGCCATTGCTTCATCGACACTGTTATCGATAACTTCTTGACCTAAATGATTAGGTCGAACCGTGTCGGTATACATACCTGGGCGGCGTTTTACGGGCTCTAATCCGTTTAAGACTTCAATTGCTTCGGCGTTATAATTTTGCTGACTCATAGTTTTTATATCTTTTATGCGCTTAGCTATGTTTTACGTGATTTTAAGAAAATCTACAATACTTGCAAAGGTTTGTTCGAAGCCGATAAAACTATGATCGCCTCCAAATTCAACGTGTTGCTTACACTGAGAATAATATTTAACCGCCTGCTGAAACGGTAGTACTTCATCGCCCGTTTGCTGTAGCAAATAAATCAATGAAGGGGTGTCTAATTGCGGCAAATATAAACTGCGCAATGCATCCATGTGACGAGTACCAAGTTCATAGTGACTGTCTTGATACGGGTTATAGTTTTCCCCTAAATAGTTATCGAGTAACTCAAATGGGCGAACCGCAGGGTTAATAACCACTGCAGGGATCGAATAACGTTGCGACAAATAGGTCGCATAAAAACCGCCTAATGAACTACCTAGTAATACAGTATCATCATTTAGCAGTTGTTCTAATTGTAAAATTGCATGTAATGGCTCATGAGTTAATCGCGGCACCTGATAATCGACATCAAATTGCGCCATGTGCTCACCAAAACGAACTGCTTTGTAAGATTGCTCAGAGCTATTAAAGCCATGAATATAAATTACTCGTTTAGCCATACTACATCCGTGCTTAACAGTAAGTTTTGTTGCTCATCAATTATTAAGTCGATGATTCGAAATGCGGGGCCTAAATCCTCTTGCTGCCACGCCATAGTGTGTTTGGTAAACTGTATTGAACTGGCAGGTGTCGCATACACACTAAGGTTACGGTAGGTTTGCGTGTACTCATGATGCACATGACCATGAAATACCCCCACACACTGCTCAGTATTAACACAGGTATTTAAAAACTGTGGGCCATTTTCTAGCATATGTTTATCTAAGTAGGCTTGAATAGGCAGCGGGTTATGATGACAAAACACCACGCTAGGTACCTGCCCTACCGCTTGGCTTAATTCATCTAAATGCGTTTGTGTTACCCAACCTGCTGGCGTCGGGCCTTTTGAGTTTGCCAACAGCAACTGCCCACCTAAAAAGGTAATGCGCTTATTGTTTAAAATTTGCGGGCTTGAAAGCTTTTCATATTCACCAAGTTCATCATGATTACCCGGCAACCAAAACACCGGACAACTCAGCGCTGAGTCAGCTATTAATTTAGCAAAAAGCTGGTAAGACTCAGTGCTGTGATCTTGTGTTAAATCACCACCAAATACCACACAATCCACATCGAGCTCAGCAATAGCCTGTAAACAGCGCCCAAAATACGCTGCCGTATTCACGCTAAAGTATTCACCCGTTGTGTCTTTTGATAAGTGGCAATCAGTGATATGGGCAACTTTCAGTGCTGTTTTATCAAAATGGTAGGCGTTACTATACCAAGCCATTATTTACATCCCAATTTAAGACTGCTCGGCCGTTTTCAACACAAGCCACCAGCCAGTCATATAAGAAGGCGTTAAGCTGATATTTTTCATCTTTTTGATGCATATTCGGATTTGGGTAAGCATAGGAAGGCTTGATGCGCTGATGAAAATCATGATGCACAATTTCAGCGACTTTCGCATCATGATACATACGTACCGTTAAATACAAAGGCTTAACCGAAGGTAAATGACCGGCTTCTTGTTTGATAGAAATATCTGTGGTGTATTTTGCTGTATCGTCAACTTTAACCGCAAAAGTGCTGTGCCCTAATTGTACCTTTCGCTCCTGACCTATGCGGCGCTCATTGGGTAATAACTTGAGCGCACGCACGTAATTATGCTCACACAAAGTTAAGTACTTAGGTAAGCTTTGAATATAACGCTGCTGGGCACTGACGTACGACAAAATAATCCCCTATGAGTTTTTCCAATCAGACAGTATACGTTGCTTATTCAGTGCTAACCACTGTAATGAGATAACTGTCGCTGCATTGTCTATTTCACCCTGTTCTAAACGCAGCATAGCTTCATCGTATGACATTACATGGGTTTTGATATCTTCATCTTCATTATCAAGGCCAAAAATACCGCCTTGATACCCTGCTAAGTCAGTGCGCGCTAAATATAAATACAAACGTTCAGTGGTGCCGCCTGGGCTTGAAAGATACGACATCATAAATTCCAGCTCGTTAAGCTCAATACCGGCTTCTTCGAATGCTTCGCGCTTCGCTACATCTTCGTAATCAGTACTGCCATCTGCCATGCCTGCAATACACTCAAGTAACCAAGGTGACTGCTTTGATGCGAGTGCCCCGATTCTAATTTGTTCGATTAACAAAACTTGGTCAGTCGCAGGGTCATAAGGAAGTACAGCAACAGCATGGCCGCGCTCTAAAATTTCGCGTTTAACTTCTACTGATTTGCCACCAGCAAACAATGCATGATGAAAGCGGTAAGTATTAATTTTAAAGAAACCATCATAAACACGCTCAATCGGCTTTAACTCTATGTCATCATGATTAAATTGTGAGATTGCTGATATTTTCATTCACTATTTCCTTTGCGTTTTAAGTAAATGTTACGGCCAATTATATTCTGTTACACTTGGACATGCAGATTTACGTAATTTTTTTTTGGTTATTCATTAAAAAAGAGTACCATGGTCACAGTACAAAATTGTCTAAGGACTGAACGAACAATGAAAAAAACACTACTCGCTGCGCTGATCGGTTTTTCAAGCGCACTGACTGCAACAGCTAGTTATGCTGAAGACTTACTACAAGTTTACGAGATTGCGACAGCAAACGATCCTACCGTACTTAAAGCAAAAGCCCAAGCAGATGCACAAGCCTATGAGAGCGATCGCGCGTTAAGTGCACTATTACCACAAATTGGTCTAAGTCTTGGTTACCAATCAACCAAATCAGATCTTTACGAGGGTAATGATGCAACGGGTTATACAGGTTATGACTATGACCCTGATGAATTTAGCCGTGGTATTAGCTTAAGCCAAACACTGTTTGATTTAGGTGCGTGGAATTCACTGGGTATTGCAGATAAACAAGCATTACAAGCAAACGCTCAGTATGATTTTGCTCGCCAAGACTTAATCGTTCGTGTAGCTGAGGGTTACTTCAATGTACTAAGTGCAATCGATAACCTTGAGTTTGTTCAAGCAGAAAAACGTGCCATCGAGCGCCAATTACAACAAACTAAAGAGCGTTATGCGGTAGGTTTAACTGCAATCACTGACGTACACGAAGCGCAAGCTCAGTACGATAACTCTGTTGCACAAGAAATCGTTGCTAAGAACAGTGTTGAAACAGCGCGTGAGCAACTTCGCGAAATCACTGGTAAATACCACGCGAAATTAGACATGTTGAATACTGAAACGTTTTCAACAGTTGCACCTAAAAAGCAGTCAACTGACTACATTGAAATTGCAAAAGACCAAAACTTAAATCTGCAAGTTTCAAAAGTAACGGTTGATATTGCTAAAGATCAAATCGATTTAGCAAAAGCTGGTCACTATCCGAAGCTAACATTAAGCGCTTCATACGGAGACAGCCTAACTGATCTAAACAGCAACTCACACCAACCACGCGAAGACAGTGCAAGTATTGGTGTTAACTTCAGCCTACCTATTTACTCAGGTGGTGCAACAACAGCAGCGACAGATCAAGCACGCGCTTTCTATGTTGCGGCAAGTGAAGATTTAGAAGCAAGCTTACGTGCAGTAACTCGCTCGGTTATCACATCGTACAACCAAGTAGTGTCTGACATTGCTACTTATAAAGCGCTACAACAAGCTGTTGTTTCTGCTGAAAGTGCGCTTAAAGCAACTGAAGCAGGCTTTGAAGTTGGTACACGTACTATCGTAGACGTACTGATCAGCACGCAAAACCTTTACAATGCAAAAAGTAATTTAGCAAACGTTCGTTACCGCTATGTTGTTTCAACACTTCGCTTGAAACAAGCTGCTGGTACACTAACTAGCGAAGACCTTGTTGCAATTAACCAAGGTTTAAAAGAAATCTAAGCATTTCTTCTATAAAGTCCTTATCGTAAAGCCAGCCTCGTGCTGGCTTTTTTGTATTTTTATAGACATACAGTTAAACTAGCTTTTTTATTTTTAGAGATTTTTTTGTGGTTAGTTCTTCTCCTTTTAAAGCGTCTTTTTTAGGCCCTCGTTACTGGTTAACTTGGATTGGCGTGTTCTTTTTATATCTTATCTCTTGGTTACCACATAAATTACAATTAGCACTTGGAAAACTGCTTGGTCGTCTAGTACACCGTTTTATGAAACGTCGTCGCCACATCGCGGAGGTAAATATCCGTTTATGTTTTCCTGAAATGCCAGAGCATGAACAACGCGAATTAGTTCGTAAAAATATGGAAAATACCGGTATTGCAATGATGGAAACCGGCATGGCTTGGTGGTGGCCCCAATGGCGAATCAATAAAGTGTTTGGTTCTGTTAAAGGCCTAGAACACTTTGAAAAAGCTCAGCAATCAGGTAAAGGTGTGCTGTTACTTGTGCCACACTTTTTACACCTAGAAATGGCGAGCCGTATTATGGGTGTAAAACACCAAGGTATTGGCTTTTATCGCCCGCATAACAACCCTTTAATGGAATATTTCACGACTAACGGTCGTCTTCGTTCTAACGAATACTTAATTGGCAAAAAAGATGTTAAAGGCTTACTGCAAGCACTTAAAAATAAAAAGGTTTGCTACTATTTGCCAGATCAGGATTACGGCCGTAACCGCTGCGAATTTGCGCCTTTTTATGCGGTAAAAGAAGCAGCAACAACAACAGGAACGCTGTTATTTTCAAGTAGCCGTAACTGCGAAACAGTAAGCTTAACGAGCCGTCGTGATGAAGAGGGTCGCTACCATCTAGAGGTATTACCTGCACTTGAAAACTTCCCAAGTGGCGATGACCTTGCAGACGTTACCCACGTAAATCAGCGTATGGAACAAGCTATCGATTTAGCGCCTGAACAGTATATGTGGCTTCACCGTCGCTTTAAAACTCGCCCAGATAAGAATGCACCTTCTTATTACAAGTAGAGTGACATTTTGCTGTTTGTATGGTTTTATAAAGCTAATCAACAACAAGAGTATTAGAAATGTGGTTTTGGGTTAAGCATTTATCATTAGCTGTTATTTTGATTGCTGCTGCTATTTACTTTTTATTTGGTAGTGGTCCAGTAATGGACATTAAAGATACCAAAAATGCTGCAGCGCAAGGATTATCGCGCTTTTATGCGGCGCTACGTAACCAAGTAAATAACAAGAATAATGAGCGCGATAAATACGTTCTTAAATTACCTACGCCAGAAACCAGCTTAGATGTCGCACTTTTTGAACGCGAAAAGGTCGTAGAGCCTTCATCACCTAACTGGACTGGTGATATTCAACCGCGCCGCTTTGAAAACGGTAACACCTTAAAAGATGTACTCTCTGACTATGCCCGTCACGAAGATATCGTACTGTACTGGTATTTAAGCAAAGATTATGTTGTAAAAGATCATTTTCGTGTTGATAGTAACTTTGTTTCAACCCTTTATCAGGTTGGCCGCGCCATCAACGATGATTTCGAAAATGAGGTTTACACCTATTTTTGCTTTAAGCAAAGAGCCGCGGTTATCACTGAGCTGCCCTCTGCTTATGTGCGCGAAAACTGCCGTCGCTTAAAAAGCTAAAACACCTGCCGCCACGCCTGACTTACTAAGTCGATGTGCTGAGTTAACTCAGCACGAGGCGCACAACGCCCTTGCTGATTCAAACTCATTACATGATAACGTGAACGATAGGCAATATACGCAGCCACTAATTCTTGCTGCATTTGCTCAGTAATACAGCCTAAACGTGCAGCATCAGCTAAAATACGAACATTGTCGGACCAGGTCGGTAGCTCAGAGTGCTGCATAGCATTATTTAGCACCAGATACTGAGTGATAAACTCAATATCTGTGATACCGCCCCTATCTTGCTTTAAATCAAACAGATCATCATTGCCTTTAGCAAGGTGAGCACGCATTTTTTCGCGCATCTCAACGACATCAGTCTTTAGCTTCTCATTATCGCGGGCTTGGCACAAAACGTCTTTGCGGATTTGTGCAAAACGCTCTCGCAACGAATCTTGCCCATAAATCATGCGTGAACGAACCAAAGCTTGATGTTCCCAGGTCCATGCTTGAGTTTGCTG
Organism: Pseudoalteromonas sp. CH_XMU1449-3; assembly: GCF_037027245.1. Classification (NCBI taxonomy): domain Bacteria; kingdom Pseudomonadati; phylum Pseudomonadota; class Gammaproteobacteria; order Alteromonadales; family Pseudoalteromonadaceae; genus Pseudoalteromonas; species Pseudoalteromonas sp. CH_XMU1449-3. The sequence continues at coordinate 133,182 of NZ_JAYMDY010000011.1, read as the reverse complement.
ATAGTGGTAGTAACTTTCTAAATTAATAGCTAGTAAACCCGATGCCCCTTCAGGACGTAAACGAGTATCAAGCTCATACAATATGCCTGACGCAGTTCGCGTGTTGAATAGATGCATTAAACGCTGCGCAAGCTTTAAGTAAAACTGACGCGAGTCAATCGACTTATCACCATCGGTATAACTGCTGCCATCGTGGTTATGCACAAATACCAGATCTAAGTCTGAATCGTAGCCAACTTCAAAGCCGCCAGTTTTACCGTAAGCAATAACCGCAAAGCCCTTTTCTTGATCTGAGGTATTCGCTGGCCGACCAAAGCGCTCAACACATGCATGCCATGCAATATTGACCGCTTGCTCTACAATAGCCTCAGCAAGCGCAGTAAGATGATCACTTACCTTCATCACACTCAGTACACCGGTTGCATCGGCTGCTGCAATGCGTAACTGATGCGTTTGTTTAAACTGACGAAGTGCTTCCATTTGCAGCTCTAAGTCGCCATGCTCAATACGTAAGAAATACTGCCTAATTTCATCTTTGTAAGCAGATAAAGGCGTTGGTTTATAGAGCACCTGCGGATCTATCAGCTCATCAAGTAAAATTGGGTAACGAGAGATATGCTCGCCAATCCATTTACTATGGCAGCAAAGTGCTACCAGTTGATTTAAGGCACCTGGGTTTTCGTATAACAGCTCTAGGTAAGCAGTTCGTGAGATGATCTTGTTGAGCACTTGGCAGATCATGGTAAAAGCATCGCTACTGGCTTTTGTAACTGTTAGCTGTTTAAGTAAAAGGGGCATTAATTTATCGAGGATATCACGACCTCGACTGCCAATTTTCGCCTTAGTTAAGCGCGCTTTAAAATCTTCAAGCGCCGCTTGCCAGTCAAGATTCGGCTCACACATTAGGCTTACATCTGTCATTTCCCAAGCGCTAATGTACTCACTTTCACACGGATCCGCTGTTTCGCTTTCAAAGCCAATCACTTGTTCAAACTCACCATGGACTTGAGACATGGTCTGCTCAATGCTAGTTAAACACTGATCAAAATCATCTTTATTGAGCAAATAGCATAAACGTTGCTGGTTTAACTCGTCATCAGGTAGGGTTTGCGTTTGCTTATCATCGAAAATCTGTAGGTACTGCTCAATTTGACGTAAGTCTAAATAGTTTTGTGTTAATAACTCAGCTTCTTTATTCGACATCACTTGGTTGTTAACCAGCTCTTTTAAAGCAATTAGCAGTGACTGAGTTTGTAGGTTAGCTTCACGGCCGCCTCGAACCATTTGTAGCGCTTGCACCACAAACTCCACTTCTCGAATGCCGCCTGCACCTAATTTGATATTGTTTGTAAGGCGCTTTCGGCGTACCTCTTGGGCAATCATTTGCTTCATTTTACGCAGCGATTCAATCACCGAAAAATCAATATAGCGGCGATAAACGAACGGCCGTAGCAATTCATAAAATTCATCCCAATAACGGTTTTCAGTACCAATTAATCGTCCTTTTAGCATGGCGTAGCGTTCCCACTCACGTCCTTGCTCTTGATAATAATCTTCCATTGCATGAAAGCTCATTACCAAAGGCCCACTTTCACCAAATGGGCGCAGGCGCATATCGACTCGAAATACTTGGCCATTTACCGTGGTCTGGTTAAGCGCCATAATTAGCTTTTGCGCCACTTTGGTATAAAACACCTGGGCTTCAATGGAGCGGCGCCCCCCTTGCGTTGCAACATCGCGAGGATAAGAAAAAATTAAATCTATGTCAGATGAGTAGTTAAGCTCTCCCCCACCAAGTTTGCCCATACCTAAAACTAACATTGGCATTGCATTACCGTCATCATCAAGCGGCATACCACTGACTTTAGCTACCTGCGCAAAGGCCCACTGATTAGCACTATCGATAAGCTGGTTTGCAAGGGCCGAGATATAAGCGATGCTATCGGCAATTGGGTTTGCACAGCACAAATCAAGAAAAGCCACTTTCAACCAGTACTTTTCTCGATACAAACGCAGCTTTGCCAGCGCAGCATTGTCGTCCAGTTCATTGATTTCAGAATTACTTAACGGAGCTTCAACTGCACGATTAGCAAGCTCCTTATCATCAAGTAACCAGTCTTTTAAATCAGGCTGAGATTGTAAGCAGTTCCACGCAAAGTCACTTAAAGACAGCAAGTTAATAATTTTTTGTTGCTCAGTTTGCCCCTTATACAAGCTCGCGAAGCGGGTTTGGCCTAACTGATGAAGTGACTCGGGAAGCGCGTGTAAATTACTCATTAAATACTCTCTTTTAACTTGCCAATAACCGTACTAGAATGATTATCAAAGAATTATTTAGCAGGGACCTGCATGTCATATTTATCACTATCTAACACTAGTTTAGTCGCGATTGCTATTAGTTTCGCTGTAATTTGCGTCACTATAGTACTGCTACGTATTCTAACGCAAATCAAAGCAAAACAAGCGCTTAAAGAAGAGCTTGCGCAACATGATAACTTTGCCATGGGGATCAGCTTTGCCAGCGAAATTATGGTCGTTATAGCCACCATCGCTTATATATTCGATGAAATTAGCTTAAGTGCAGCCCAATCTAATCCGCTAAAAGTACTTTTACTCATTGTGCTGTTATTTGCCTTTATAAAAATAGGTCATTTAATTCATCGTAAATGGATTTTGCATCGCTTTAATGAAGAAGCAGCCATACTCAAACAAAATGTTTGCGCCGCCTTGGTCGATTCAGGCATGTTAATCGCTAACTGCATTATCGCTCTTGGCCTTTATAACTGGTGCCATACCCAAGGTTACAGCAGCTTATTGATCGCCACTGTGAGCTTTTTTGTGCTGCAAGGTATGTTTGCCCTTGATAGTAAAATTCGTGAATACCGCTTTGCAAAAGCCAACCAAGGTGCATCACTACAAAGTAACTTTAACCTTGAAAATACCTCTATTGGCATTCGCTACGCAGGTAAGTCTATCGGCCTAGCACTTGCGGGCTATGCTGGTCTTGCCAGTGCATCATTTATTAGTGGTAAGATGGTAGAAAATTTATTCACTCTAGTATCTCATTGCGGTGCAATGTGGGTATTGTTATATATTTTGAGCTACATTATTAAATATATCTCTCTACCTAATATCGACACATCGTTAGAAGTAGATCACCAAGATAACATTGGCATAGCCTGTATAGAGTTTGCCGTTTTCGGTGCAATAGGCTATTTACTAATAAGTATGTTTTCAATTTGATACGGAAGTATTTGAATCGTGAGGCATTATGCCCTTTAAAGTTAATAATTATTTATTAGTTGATATAGATGATGAGTTTAGCCGCGCATTTGCTCAGCACTACTTTGCAAATGCCGAAAATTCGACTCTAGTTGTGGCTGGCGCTAATAGCCGCCATATGGTTAAACTCATGTTTGATCAACTCGTTAAAGATTATTGCTATTGCGATTTTAGTAATGAAATTAGTGTCTCAGAACTCGCCAGCTATTTACATGAACACCACGATATTCAAGGTGTACTGATTAATCACACCGACTATCAGCTGGCGAATGATGCTCAAAAGTTTATTTATAACTCACTGCACAAAATACGTTACTTAGTGCAACAAGATGGACATAGCTTTAGTTTTACACCTTGCCCGGATGCTGCTCACATTAACCACCTTTCTTGCCAATCTGAGATTGCCGAAACCACTGCAGATGTTTTAAGTGCCAAAGACGAATTTAAATAACAAATAAATAATTGCACCTAAGCCGCTGTATACTTACCATATTGCTAAATTTATTGATAAGTGACAGCCATGCGAGTTCCACATATTTACCAACCTTCAGCGATTTCTTTAAACACCCCAGTAGCACTTGATGATGATGCAGCAGGTCATGTTGGCCGTGTATTGCGTATGCAAGTCGGTGATAAGGTTTCGATTTTTAATGGTGAAGGAGGTGAATACCTCAGTGAAATTATTGAAGTCAGCAAAAAAAATGTCGTCGTTGAGCCTCAGGAATTTGTTGATCATGATGTTGAATCGCCTTTAAAAATTCACTTGGGCCAAGGCATTTCTCGTGGCGATAAAATGGATTTCACTATTCAAAAATCTGTTGAACTGGGTATCACAGAAATCACCCCAATTTTTAGCCAACGTTGTGGCGTAAAACTAAGCGGCGATCGCCTTTCTAAAAAACATCAACAATGGCAAAAAATTGCAATTGCCGCTGCAGAGCAATCAGGCCGTAATTTTGTGCCTGTTGTACACCCTCCTATCGATATAAAAGAGTGGCTAGAACAAGCAAGTGAGGCGATTAAACTTACTTTGCACCCACGTGCTGAGCACAGTATTAAAACTATTCAAGTACCAAACGAAGGAGTGCGCTTTTTAGTCGGCCCAGAAGGTGGATTTACCGATGCAGAAATTGACATTGCTAAACAGCAAAACTTTGTTGATATTCGCTTAGGCCCACGTGTTCTAAGAACAGAAACAGCCGCTCTGACGGTATTGAGCGCTTTACAATTACAGTTTGGCGATTTAGCGAATTGAAAACCGTAAAAATACCCATATATCAAAGTAACAAAACATAGTATGGCATACGATTCTAAGGCAAAAATATGGCAATTAAGCTAGGCATAATCTCTGATCCAATTAGTGGCTTTAATATTAAAAAAGACACTGGCTTTGCAATGATGATGGAAGCGCAAAAGCGCGGTTACGAAATTTACTACATGGAAATGGATGACCTTTCTCTACGTCAAGGTCAAGGCTTTGCAACAGCCGCCAAAGCCCGTGTGTTTGATGATGTAAATCACTGGTATGAATTAGAAGAAAAAGCCACCATTGCTTTAGCAGATTTAGACGTTATTTTAATGCGTAAAGATCCGCCTTTTGATACTGAGTACATCTACGCTACCTATATTTTAGAGCGTGCTGAGCAAGCTGGCACGCTTATAATCAATAAGCCGCAAAGCTTACGCGATGCTAACGAAAAGCTATTCACAGCTTGGTTTAGCGAACATACGCCAGATACTTTAGTAACACGTAGCCAAGCAGACATTCGTGCATTTTTAGCTGAGCATAAAGATATTATTTTAAAACCGCTAGATGGTATGGGTGGTGCATCTATCTTTAGAGTTAAAGAAGATGATGCCAATATTGGTGTGATCTGCGAAACGCTAACCGAACATGGTAGTCGTTTTGCAATGGCACAAAACTATATTCCTGAAATCAAGCAAGGCGATAAACGCGTACTTGTGGTTGATGGTGAAGTAATGCCGTATTGCCTAGCTCGTATCCCACAAAATGGCGAAACGCGCGGTAACTTGGCAGCAGGTGGTAGAGGTGAAGCACGCCCGATTAGCGATTCAGACCGTAAAATTGCAGAGGCTGTAGCACCTACGCTGAAAGAAAAAGGCCTTATTTTTGTTGGTCTAGATATCATTGGCGACCGTTTAACTGAAATCAATGTCACTGCGCCAACGTGTGTAAAAGAGATTGAAGCCGCTTATGACATTTCAATCACTGGTCACTTATTTGATGCCATTGAAAGAAAACTGAGCCATACTTAAATTAAACAACAAAAGGGGCGACCTATGCAGTCATTAGAGAATCACTTCTTAATCGCAATGCCGAGCATGCAAGACCCTTTTTTTAAGCGTGCTGTCACTTACATTTGTGAGCACAATCAAGATGGTGCGATGGGCTTGGTAATTAACCAGCCTATCAATATCACCGTGGGCGAGCTACTCGATAAAATCGAAATTGATAACGACAAAAGCAAGCAAGCTGCAGGTTTAGCTGTGTACGCAGGCGGACCTGTAAAAACCGATCGCGGATTTGTTTTGCACTCACCAAAACCAGGTTATGCAGCGAGTCAAAAACTTAGTAGTGATATTATGATCACCACTTCAAAAGATGTGTTAGCAAGCCTGACTACGAGTGAAGCACCTGAACAATTTATTATCACACTGGGTTATGCTGGTTGGGATCAAGGACAGCTAGAGCAAGAACTGCTAGAGAATTCATGGTTAATTATCAAAGCAGATCCTGAGATCATCTTTAACACACCCGTTGAAAAACGCTGGGAAAAAGCCGTTTCTATGCTGGGTTTTGATATCGGGCAATTAAGCTCTGAAGCTGGCCACGCCTAACATTTATAAATTTTAAGACTATGACAAAACGAACTTTTAAGCCACTCGGTGAACGCACCGTAATGGGTTTTGACTTTGGCACCAAAAGTATTGGTATTGCCATTGGTCAAGAACTCACTGGAACAGCATCAAGCTTACAAGCTGTAAAAGCGAGAGATGGGATCCCTGATTGGCAACTTATTAAAAAACAGGTGGATGAGTGGCAACCAGATTTAATGGTGGTTGGTTTACCGCTTAATATGGACGGCACCAATCAAGAAGTTACCTTTAAAGCCAAGAAGTTCGCTAACCGCTTACATAACCACTTTGCTATACCGGTTGAAACGCAGGACGAACGACTAACAACAGCAGATGCCAAAGCCCGTTTATTTGAACAAGGTGGCTACCGAAACCTTGGTAAAGGTAATGTTGATAATATGTCAGCGGTGATCATCTTAGAAAGCTTTTTTGAGCAGTTTTATGGCGACTAAGGCGCTTTATTAATCACCGTATAGTTGTTTAAATCTGGAATGAAGCCTGCCTCTCGGTAGGCTTTTTCAATTGCGCCTGTTTTACGAAGCTGCGCAAGCCCTTTTTGAATTGCAACAAAGGCCGCTTTTCCATCGGGGTGACTCTTCGAAATAATAAAATGACGGCTATCATTAAGCTGGAGCACTAGGTTTGGCACAGCTACCAGTTCAATGTTTTCTAATGTGTAGCGATTATTGAGGCTAGGCATTAAGGGCATCATCATAAAATCAACCCACTGCATCGATACAGTGCGGACTTGCCCAAGCCACTCATCTTCTCTGAGCAACTCTTTTAAGGGCAGAGCAGATAACGTTTGCCAATCGGTTTGCCAGCGTGGCGTTGACACTGCGGTTAATTGTTTAAAGTCAGCAAGCTGTTTTACTTGCTGCACTTTCTTATTGTTCGGTGAAGTAAATATGCCCGCGTAATACTCACCATTTCGAATCACAGGGTCAGAGATATATACCGACTCAACTAGCTGCTTTGCATCAACAGACCAAACACTATCGAAGCTTAATAGTAGCTGGCCATCTTCTAACAGCTTGGTATTGCGATAATTAACATTACCTTTGTGATAACGAAATGGCTTGGTAAAACCGCCTAAACTCAGTGCTTGTTGAGCTATGATCATATCGACCACATCACGGCGAATGTAAGCACCACTGAAGTCTTTAACTTCAAGAGGTTTGCGACCATTCAAAAAGCGACTGTAATCGTCATAAACATCATCGCGAATAAAAATAACCACACTTTTATTATCATTGCCATATACCTGAAAGGTACTCAGCAATAAAAATAACCAACCGATTAAATTTACTCGCAAACACATTTATTCGTCACTCTTTCCATCAAGACCATCGATAGTCACGCCTTGTAAGAAGCCCGCACCACTTTGTTCATTGTTTTGCAGCTTAATCATTAGGCGTAAGTCATTTGGCGAGTCAGCATGGTGTAACGCATCAGCGTAGTTAATACGGCGCTGTTTATAAAGCTCAAATAAGGCTTGATCAAAGGTTTGCATGCCCATTTCTTTCGATTTAGCCATGGTTTCTTTGATAGAGCCAATATCACCACGCTTGATGAGCTCTGCCACCATAGGTGAATTAAGCAAAATCTCGATAGCAGCAACACGCCCTTCCCCATCGGAAGTTGGCACCAACTGCTGCGCAACAATGGCGCGAAGGTTAAGTGCTAAGTCGTACTTTAACTTATCGTGCTTTTCTTTTGGTACTAAGTGCATGATACGGTCAATGGCTTGGTTGGCATTATTCGCATGCAGTGTCGCCACACACAAGTGACCCGTTTCGGCAAAGCTGAGTGCGTATTCCATGGTTTCTTGTGAACGGATCTCACCAATTAAGATCACATCAGGTGCTTGACGTAACGAGCTTTTTAGAGCTGATTCAAAGCTTTCAGTATCCAAACCAACTTCACGTTGGGTAATGATGCTTTTACGATGCTCGTGAACAAATTCGATAGGATCTTCAATGGTAAGAATATGACCACGCTGATTGCGGTTACGATAACCTAACAGCGCAGCAAGCGAGGTTGACTTACCTGTGCCGGTACCACCTACAAACAGCACTAAACCACGTTTTGCCATAATCACGTCTGTTAATGTTGATGGCAAACCTAGTTCGTTGACATCTGGGATTTGCGTTACGATACGGCGAATAACCATACCCGCTCTATCACGCTGCCAAAAAGCAGAAACACGGAAACGGCCTTCATCAGTTGCAATTGCAAAGTTACACTCTTTACTGTCATGAAATTCTTTGCGCTGTTTGTCGTTCATTGCTGACTCGACCAAAGCAAGTGAATCCTCATCAGAGAGTTTTTCATCGCTTAAAGGTATTAATTCACCGTTTACTTTTGCACTGACAGGCAGCTGGCTCGAAACAAACAAGTCTGAGCCTTTTTTGTCGATCATAACTTGTAAAAAATGATTTAAAGGTAAAGACATTTTAAATAGCTCCGTTAACCACCAAATTGGGTTTTATCTTGCGCTTTAGCTCGCGCATCATTGGTTGTAATAATGCCGTAGTTAACTAAGTTTGCTAAACATTGATCCATGGTCTGCATACCATGCGATGCACCGGTTTGAATTGATGAATACATTTGTGCAATTTTATCTTCACGGATCAGATTTCGGATTGCAGGAATACCTATCATGATCTCGTGAGCTGCAACTCGGCCACCGCCCACTTTTTTAAGTAAAGTTTGCGAGATTACGGCACGTAATGATTCTGACAACATTGAACGTACCATGTCTTTTTCTTCACCTGGGAATACGTCAATGATACGGTCGATAGTTTTAGGTGCAGAGGTAGTATGCAAGGTACCAAACACCAAGTGACCTGTTTCTGCCGCAGTCATCGCTAAGCGAATTGTTTCAAGGTCACGCAGCTCACCCACTAAGATTACATCCGGATCTTCACGTAGTGCACTTCTAAGCGCATTAGAGAAGCTATGCGTATCGCGGTGTACTTCACGCTGGTTAATAAGGCTCAGCTTATTCTCGTGTACGAATTCGATTGGATCTTCGATAGTTAAAATATGGTGATGCTTATTTTGGTTAATATAATCAACCATCGCCGCTAATGTGGTTGATTTACCAGAACCCGTTGGCCCGGTGACTAGCACCAAACCACGTGGATTATCGGAAATAGTTTTAAAAATATCAGGCGCACCTAAATCATCCAGCGTTAAAACATCACTTGGGATAGTACGAAACACCGCCGCAGGGCCACGGTTTGAATTAAATGCGTTAACACGAAAACGCGCAAGGTTTGGTACTTCGAAAGAAAAATCCACTTCGAGATTTTGTTCGTAGTCCTTACGCTGATTATCGTTCATAATATCGTATACCAGACTATTTACATCTTTTTGTTCTAATGCTGGAATATTAATACGACGCACATCACCATCAACACGTATCATAGGTGATACGCCTGATGACAAGTGTAAATCCGAGGCTTTGTGTTGCACACTAAAGGCCAATAATTCGGTAATATCCATTTATGACTCCACAACCAACTGATAATTATATGGTTACAATAGCAGAACGACTTACATCCGCCTACGCAAGAATTGCTCAAGCTGCAAAAAATAATCACCGCGATGAGCAATCAATCAGCCTATTGGCTGTTTCAAAAACAAAACCTGCCGACGATATTATTGCTGCCTATGAGCATGGTCAACGCCAGTTTGGCGAATCATACGTTCAAGAAGCGGTAACAAAAGTTACAGCACTGGCAGATTATAAAGACATTGTTTGGCACTTTATCGGCCCTATTCAATCAAATAAAAGTGCCCAAGTAGCCACGCATTTTGATTGGGTGCAAAGCGTTGACCGCACTAAAATTGCAAAACGTCTTAATGAGCAACGACCAGCCGACAAAGCCCCGCTCAATGTATTAATTCAAGTTAATATTAGTTTAGAAGAGGCTAAGTCAGGCTGCCACCCAGACGAGCTAATGGCATTGGCCGAATTCGTCAATCAATGTCCTAATTTATGCCTGCGCGGTGTGATGGCGATTCCTGCCAAAACCGACGATGCCCAGCTACAATTACAATATTTTGAGCAATTAAGCGCTTGCTTTGATAAACTAAAGGCCCAATATCCCCAAGTAGACACCTTGTCGATGGGTATGAGTAACGATGTTGAAGCGGCGATTGCAGCAGGTTCAACCATGGTACGCATTGGCACGGATATATTTGGCCAACGAAATTAAAAGGTGATAACAGACATATGTCAGACAAAAAAATCGCATTTATAGGCACGGGTAACATGAGCTACGCCATCATTGGCGGCATGGTAAAGAACGGTTTTGCAGCAAAAAACATCATTGCAACCAATCGCAACCAAGAAAAATTAGCTAAGGTTGCTGCTGATTTCGGGGTGCAAACTACCGCGGATAACAACGCGGCACTTCGCGATGCAGATGTGATTGTCTTATCTGTTAAACCACAAATGATGGGCGATCTTTGCCAATCATTCCAAGATTCAGGCGTTGATTTTAGCGACAAGCTATTTATTTCTGTGGCCGCTGGCCTTACCGTTAGCCGTTTACGTGAAATGTTAGGTCAAGATGTGAAAATGGTACGTTGTATGCCAAACACACCATCATTACTAGGTCGTGGTGTTTCAGGTCTATACGGCGCGGATGAAACCGCTGAAGAGCACGAGTTTGTACAACAAGTTTTTGAGTGTACAGGCATTGTTGTTTGGGTTGAGCAAGAGTCACAAATCAACGACATCATTGCTGTTACAGGCTCATCACCTGCTTACTTCTTCTTATTTATGGAAGCTATTGAAGAAAAAGCAAAAGCACTTGGCTTTAGTGATGAAGATGCGCGCCGTTTAGTGCAACAAACCGCACTGGGTGCTGCCGAAATGGCTCTTTCGCAACCAGACATCAGTATTTCTCAGCTACGTGCAAACGTAACCTCTAAAGGGGGTACGACTCACGAAGCTGTTGAGCATCTTAAATCACAAGGTTTAGTCGGCACAGTTGCAGATGCAATGGATGCCTGTATTGCTCGCGCTGAAGCGATGGAAAAAGAACTTTAAGCTTACTTTTTGAAGGTAAAACTATGCAAGCCATGCACTTTTTAGTTGGGATTATTTTTGATCTCTTTTTAATGGTGGTCCTTTTACGCTTTTGGTTACAAGCGGCAAAAGCTGACTTTTACAATCCTATGAGCCAGTTTGTGGTGAAAGCCACTTCGTTCGCAGTGAACCCACTTCGTAAAATCATCCCAGGAGTGGGTGGCTTTGATATTGCCTCGTTAGTGCTTGCTTATTTAGTTGCTGTAGCAAAACTCAGTGTTATTTTTCTGATGTTTTATAACGCTTGGGCGCCAGGTCCGGTATTTATTCAAGCGTTAATTACGGTAGTTAAAGAAGGCCTAAACTTACTATTTTGGGTATTAATTATTCGTGCTTTACTGAGCTGGGTAAGCCAAGGCTACAACCCTATTGAGGCTGTATTCCACCAGCTGACTGAGCCGATGTTGCGCCCTATTCGTAAGATTATTCCACCACTAGGTGGTCTAGACCTATCAATCTTAGTGTTGATTATTGGTCTACAGTTTTTACAGTTTTTAGTAATGGATTTAATTGGCTAAGCGTTTAACGTTAAGCAGTAAGGGGCCGAAAGGCCTCTTTTGTTAAGTGAGATATACCATGAAGCAATTTATTTATTTTTCTTTGATTGTATTGAGTTTATTTACAACCTTTGCCAAAGCTGATGAACAAGCAGGCGCCCAGTACAAAGTTCTTGGCCCTTGGGAAGTTCATTACATTGCATTTCCATCGACTTTTATTCAGCCAAACATTGCTAAAAACTATGATTTAGAGCGTAGCCCTAGCAAAGGGATTATTAATATTTCGGTATTAAAAAACAGCGATAAAACAGCGCAGACTGCAACTTTAACTGGCACTGCACGTAACCTACTTGGTAATAAAAAACAGCTTACATTTAAAGAAGTTGTGGAAGGCGATGCGATTTATTACCTCGCGCAAATCGATTACAGCAACGAAGAAATTTACCGTTTTGATATCGAAATTAATCAAAATGGCAAACTACAAACGCTGAAGTTTCAGCAAAAATTTTACGTAGATTAATAGACCTATGAACAACACCTTGGTTTTAGCCACGGGTAACCCTGGCAAAGTAAAAGAGCTGGCTAGTATGCTCAGCCCACTTAATATTAACGTAGTTCCACAAAGCGATTTTCAAGTGCCAGACGTGCCAGAAACAGGCACCACATTTGTTGAAAACGCCATTATTAAAGCGCGCCATGCAGCAAAGATCACAGGCTTGCCTGCGATTGCTGATGACTCAGGTCTTGAAGTAGACGGTCTAAATGGTGCACCAGGTGTGTACTCTGCACGCTTTGCCGGTGCGGGTGCCAGCGATCAAGATAATATCGACAAGCTACTAAAAGAGCTTGCTGATAACCCAGTTCGCAGTGCGCGTTTTTGGTGTGTGTTAGTATTAATGCGCCACGCCGACGACCCTACACCACTTATTTGTAGTGCCAGTTGGGAAGGTGAAATCACCTATAGCCAAGATGGTCAGGGTGGTTTTGGTTATGATCCTGTTTTTTACGTACCGTCTGAGCAATGCACTAGCGCTCAGTTAACTAAGGAGCAAAAAAATGCCCTTAGCCATCGCGGCCAAGCTTTAAAACAATTACTTGCGCAATTGCAGCAAAAAGGCGGCCTGTGAGTTTACCGCCTTTAAGTTTATATGTGCACGTGCCTTGGTGCGTGCAAAAGTGCCCATACTGTGACTTTAATAGCCATGGCCAAAAAGGCACGATCCCCGAAAAAGAATACGTTCAGCATCTAATTGATGATCTCAAGGCCGATTTGCACTTAGTGCAAGGGCGTAAAATCCATAGCATCTTTATTGGCGGCGGCACCCCAAGCTTATTAACTGGTGACGCTTATACTCGCCTACTTGGTGAAGTCGACAGATTAATTGGCCTAACTGATGACTGTGAAATTACCCTAGAGGCAAACCCAGGTACCGTCGAAACAGGTCGCTTTAAAGAATATGTTGCCGCTGGCATCAATCGTATTTCGATTGGTGTGCAAAGCATGCAAAATGACAAGCTAAAAGCCCTTGGCCGTATTCATGGTGCTGATGAAGCAAGTTATGCGGCTAAACAGGCGCATCAAGCGGGGCTAAACAGCTTTAACCTTGATTTAATGCATGGCTTACCTGGGCAATCTGTTGCAGACGCCTTGGGTGACCTTGAAAAAATTATCGCCCTTAATCCACCTCATATCTCGTGGTATCAGCTAACAATTGAGCCAAATACTCAGTTTGCTTCTAAGCCACCGACCTTACCTCATGACGACACCCTTTGGGATATTCAAGAACAAGGTCAAGCGTTACTAGCCGCAGCAGGTTATGAGCAATACGAGATCTCAGGCTACGCGAAGCCCGGTTACCAATGCCGTCATAACTTGAATTATTGGCGATTTGGCGATTATCTCGGTATCGGCTGCGGTGCCCATGGTAAAATTACTGATGAAAATAAAGTCATCACCCGTACGGTGAAAGTAAAACACCCACGAGGTTATATGGATCTTGCCAAACCGTATTTATACGAACAATGGCAAGTAGCAGAAGACGACTTAGCTTTTGAATTCTTTATGAATCGTTTTCGTTTAGTCGAACCCTGCCCCAAAGCTGATTTACCTTTGCTTACAAGTTTGTCACTGCAAAGTCAGGAACAAGCCTTGACTGATGCAATTGCAAAAGGCTTACTAATTGATGATAAAGATAACTGGCAGGTAAGCCATAAAGGCCACCGCTTTTTAAATGACCTGCTAGAATTATTCGTTTAAGAATTATAATTAAATTTCTAACAACTACAAAGGAACGATAATGCGTAAACTGACCTTCATCGCTGCGGCGGTAAGTGTTGCATTACTTGGCGGCTGCCAACAAATGCAAGAGCAACCGAAGCCTGCACCAAGTGTACAAAGCCAACCTGTACAAAGTGAAATCGATAAAGCTAATGCCTTCTTCGAAGATACTTTTAACCGTGATGTAATGAAAAGCCCTATCTATCAAACATACATGGGCATCAAAAAAGATTACGACAAATGGGATGATGGCAGCGAAGAGCGCGTTTTAGAAGACTTTGAACAAACTAAAGCTGACCTAGTTGCGCTTAACGCAATTAACCGTGACCTATTAGATGACGCAACAAAAGTAAGCTATGACCTTAAAAAGCAAGATTTAGAAAACGAAATTGCTGATTTCAAATGGCGTCATTACAACTACCCTGTGAACCAAATGTTTGGTGTTCACTCGATGATCCCTGCGTTTTTAATCAACCAACATCAAATTGCCGATGTATCTGATGCTAAAGCGTATATCTCACGTTTAAATGGTGTTACAACGGTTATTGATCAACTAATCAAAGACCTTGAAGTACGTGCAGATAAAGGCATTATCGCGCCTAAGTTTGTTTTCCCACACGTGATTGATTCAAGCAATAATATCTTACGCGGCGCCCCATTCCATGACGGTGAAGACTCAACGTTACTAGCTGACTTTAAACGCAAAGTTAATGCGTTAGAGATTGCCGATAGCGAAAAATCAGCACTTATCAGCGATGCTGAAAAAGCCCTAAAAGCAGCAGTAAAACCTTCTTACACTAAGCTAATTAACTTCTTAGCTCAGTTAGAAAAACGCGCTGATGACCGCGATGGTGCTTGGAAATTCCCTGACGGTGAAGCGTTCTACAATAATGCTTTAGCACGTACCACAACGACTGATTTAACAGCAAAAGAAATCCACACAATCGGTTTAGCTGAAGTCGCGCGTATTCACGACGAAATGCGTGAAATTAAGGACAAAGTAGGCTTTAAAGGTGACCTTAAAGCATTCATGCAATTCATGAAAACTGATAAGCAGTTCTACTACCCTAACACAGCTGAAGGTAAACAACGTTACCTTGATGAGGCAACAGCGCTTATCGATAATATGAAATCTCGTCTAGACGAGCTATTCATTGTTAAGCCAAAAGCTGACCTTAAAGTTAAAGCTG
The DNA here is from genome assembly GCF_037027245.1 of Pseudoalteromonas sp. CH_XMU1449-3. Taxonomy (NCBI): domain Bacteria; kingdom Pseudomonadati; phylum Pseudomonadota; class Gammaproteobacteria; order Alteromonadales; family Pseudoalteromonadaceae; genus Pseudoalteromonas; species Pseudoalteromonas sp. CH_XMU1449-3. Next base: position 117,954 of record NZ_JAYMDY010000011.1, on the reverse strand, counting down.
TTGAAGCATTCCGTGAAAAAGCAGCTGGTAAAGCGTTCTACCAACAACCTGCGCCAGATGGTTCACGCCCAGGCATTTATTACGCAAACCTTTACGATATGGAAGCAATGCCAACATACCAGATGGAAGCACTTGCATACCACGAAGGTATTCCTGGTCACCACATGCAAATTGCTATCGCGCAAGAGCTTGAAGGCGTACCTAAGTTCCGTAAGTTTGGCGGCTATACAGCGTATGTTGAAGGTTGGGGTTTATACTCTGAGCTAGTACCAAAAGAAATGGGCTTATACGAAGACCCATATTCAGATTTTGGCCGTCTTGCGATGGAATTATGGCGTGCATGTCGCCTAGTAGTAGATACAGGTATCCATGCTATGAAGTGGACACGTCAAGAAGGTATCGACTACTACGTAAATAACACACCAAATGCGACGTCTGATGGCGTTAAAATGGTTGAGCGTCACATTGTAATGCCTTCACAAGCAACAGCATACAAAGTGGGTATGTTGAAAATTTTAGAGCTTCGTGAAGCGGCTAAAGAAAAACTAGGCGATAAATTCGATATTCGTGAATTCCACGATGTAGTACTTAAAAATGGTGCAGTACCGTTAAATGTACTAGAGAAGTTTGTTGACCAATGGGTTGCTAAGAAACAAGCAGCTTAACCAATAAAGACTTGAAAAAGGCCGCTCAGCGGCCTTTTTTATTTATTTAAACAACTAGTTGAGCTATAAATGTATAAATAATAAAAAACGAGTATTTCCATGCAAAGCGCGATTGAGCAATTGAACAGCCGACTTCAACATCATCAGTTAAAAGAACTCATTGCCGATTACCAAAGTTTATCGGGAGTTTTGCAAGCGGCACAATTACAACATATCTATCAATTAGCGTGCAGTAGTGAAGTTAAATACTTGTTTTTACAAAATGTGGCAGCGCATTTACTCGAAGCAAGCCCGCTGCCAAGTGAAGCTGTAGCCTTAATTGATGATATCGATAAACTGAGCTTTTTCACGCCTGGCCTTAAGTTTCAAAATGCTTTTTGTGTAACAGACAATCAGGGCAATACCTTACTACATCATTTATTTACGCAGTGTCAGGCTGATAACCTACCCTTTAATTACTTGCGTTCGTTAATGTTATTTGAAAGCAATGAAAGCTTAGGCATAGCATTAAAAACATTAAATAAGCAGCAGCTCACTCCTATTGGTTGCTTTATAGCGCTAAACAGCACGACTCAAATGCTAGCCAAACATGAGTTCTCTGCATTATTAGCCATGATGGAAGTCGACCAAAGCCACAGCCCTAGCGCAGTCAGCGCCTTGGTAAATACCCTTAAGCAATTTTATGGTGCCAATCAACCAACGAATAGCGACAGTAAAGTGCTGCTTTGCGCGGCCTATTTGCAAGTGCCAACGGCGCAGTTATTAAACGCGCTCAATCAATAACTTCATGAATAAGGATGTTGTTAAAGCGTTTTTATCGCTCAGTAGTTTTACCGCCCTTAACCATGGTAGCCGTATTGTGCTTACCTTGTGCCTTGCAAGGTTATTAAGTACTGATGAGTTTGGTACTTTCGCGGCGTTACTCGCACTGTGTGAAATTCTGTTATTACCCGCGAGTATGGGTTTTGCATCATCTTTAATGCGTATTAGCTACCCGCTCTACAAAGCTCAGCAACATGATTTACTACGTGGCTTAAAACATGTTTATTTAGCTGCATCTTGTTTATTCGGGGTGATTTTTGTCGCTGCTGTGGTGATTAGCTTTCAGGCTATTTCACCGCATCAAAGTGCTCAAGAGCATGTGGTCTATTTACTATTACTGGTGCCGATTGGCGCCATTATGCAAAGCCAATCGGCTTTTTTAGTGGCTTTGAATAAACCAAAAATTGGCCTGATAACGCAGCAGTGTATTTTTGAATTGCTAACAGCTGGGTTTTGCTTTTCCGTGTACTTGATACGTGGCGACTTATCTTTAGTCGAGATTTGTATCTTGTTGTTTTGTAGCATCTTGTGCGTAGTCATTTATCAATATTGGTTAATCAAAGAAATGATCGTCGCAAGCACTGCCCGCTACCAAACCAAGCAATGGTGTAAAGACTCCTTGATCATGCTCGCCAGTGGCGCAGGCACCGTGTTGGTAGCAAAACTCGATGTATTACTGGTGCATCACTGGTTTGGTGCACAAGGCGTGAGTATCTTCTTTCCTGCGGTAGTGATTGCTGGCTTACTGACTATTTTAGGCAATGCCGCCAACCAATATTTAAAACCCATTTTAATGGCCGATGAGACGACCGAGCAGCAACTTAGCGAATTAATGAAAGTGGTATGGCGTTTTAACTTTGCCGCTATTTTGCTACTTGCCCTGCTCGCAAAGCCACTACTCACTCTCTATGGCGAAAGCCAATTGCAGGAAGGGTTTTGGATTTTAATGCTGCTGTTACTTGGGCAGCTGTTATTACCAGCAAGAATCTTAGCCAGTAGCATGATCAAGTTAAAAGGGAACCCGCTTATTAACTTGTACGTATTACTTGGCGCAACCAGTGTCACGGTTTTAATGGCAGTACTGTTAAAAGATCAGTTTGGCTTATTGGGGGTGGCTGTAGCATTTAGTGGTGGCTTTATGCTCGGTGCGCTTTGCCGCATGGTGATTGTATGTACACGCATGCGGCTGCCTTTATCTGTGGTATTGGGTTTAGTCAGATAGATAATATTCAACACTGGTAACAACACGCACTTTTTTCAGCTGAGGTGTGTTTGAATCTCTATCTGAAATTGAAAACTGCCCCTGACGCGCTGTTTTAATTTTACCTAATTTAGATTGTGAATCTTTGGCAAATTTCATTGCCACTTCACGGGCTTTTTCGGTTGCTTCTTGAATCATATTTGGCTTAATTTCATTTAAACCATTAAATAAATATTGAATACGCGTTTCGTAATTGTCTTGTACTATCGCAATGCCTTGCTTGGCTAACTGGCTTACAGCGCCTAACGCATGTTGCACTTTTTCGATGTCATTTGAATAAACAATAACATTATTACGGGCAATATAACGAAACTGCTGATTCTCGCCGCCATATTCGCGGGCTTGTTTATCAATAATTGACTGACTACCAAGACTAATTTCTTCATCACTAAAGCCATGTAGCTTTAAAAAGGCGACGACTGCACCGCTTTTCTCTTCAACCCGACCTACTAAATTTTCAAGGTTGTTATCGGCATCAGAAAACTGTAACGGCCAAATTACGGTGTCGGCTGGCACTTCCATTTCAGCTAACCCTTTAACGTGAACAGTGCGCTCCATGCCTTTCACATCTAGGGCTGCACTTTTCAAAATAAAACCTAATCCAAGCAAACCAACCGCCAATGCACACGCTGCAATAACGATATTAAATGGTTGCGCTTTATTCATGCTTTTCTCCTTGATGTAGGTCACTGTTTTTGACTCGAAAAGTAGTTATAAACAGGTTATCTTATGAGTATAACTTTTAATACTTTAGAAGCGTGTCGGTTCTAGTTTGGGTGTATTAAACTTAACAGACCCTGAAGTTTTAACAAACAGCGCAAGCGAAGGAAACAGCATGAGCGTTAAACGTATTAGCCAATTTTTTAACCCTAAATCAGTCGCGGTCATTGGCGCCTCAAATTCTCCTAACCGAGCGGGGTTTGTGGTTATGCGCAACCTTTTACAAGGGGGCTTTAAAGGCCCAATCATGCCTGTTAGTTTAAATCACAGCGCTGTACACGGCGTACTAGCCTATCCGAGCATTGCTGCACTTCCAAAAGTACCTGACCTTGCGGTTATTTGTACTAATAAAAACACCTTAATCAACATCATTAACGAGCTTGGGGAGCTTGGCTGTAAACATGCAGTGGTGATTGCGGCGGGCTTAAACGCCGACCAAAAGTACGCATTAAAAGAAGCAGCTGCTGAGGCAAATGTCTCTTTACTTGGGCCTAATTGTTTGGGCTTACTTATTCCTCATATTGGCTTAAATGCTAGTTTTTCGCATACAGTTGCAAGCCCCGGAAAGCTCGCTTTTGTATCGCAATCAGCGGCTGTTTGCTCAACCATTCTTGATTGGGCGAAAAATAAAGAGATTGGTTTTTCATATTTTGTGTCTGTGGGTGATTGCCTTGATATCGACTTTGATGAGTTACTCGACTTTTTAGGCCGCGATGCAAAAACCAAGGCTATTTTGTTGTATATCGATAATATAGAAGATATTCGTAGCTTTATTTCTGCAGCGCGAGCCGCTGCGTTTAGTAAACCCGTCATTGCCATTAAAACCGGTAAAACCAGTGCCGGAGCCCTTGCTGCAGAAATACACACTGGTGGCAAACAAAGCTCAGATGCGGTCTATGATGCGCTATTCCAGCGAGCGGGTATGCTAAGGGTAAATGACTTACGAGAGCTTTTTGCTGCGACACAAACACTGGCAATGCACCCCAAACTACTTAAAGTCGAACAGCTGACTATTTTAACCAATGGCGGCGGCCCAGGTGTAATGGCGGTTGATACGCTTTTGCAAAGCTCAGGGAAACTGGCAGAGCTTAGCGACGAGACCAGAGCAGCGCTGAATAAAGTTATTCCGCAATCAGAAATGACCTCGAATCCGGTAGATATTTTTGGTGACTCAGCGCCAAGACGCTACCAACAAGCGTTAGAAATTTTGCTGCAAGCCAAAGAAGTTAAAAACCTGCTGATCATTCATACTCCTTCTGCGCTTGCACCGAGTGAAGACTATGCTGAGATTATTGTCGAAACCTTAGAAAAAATCCCGAAGATGGCTCGCCCTTATGTTATGACGAACTTTATGGGTGAAGATGCCGCGTATGCTGCGCGAAAGGTCTGCGCTAATAATGCCATTCCGACCTACCGTACACCTGAAGGTGCGGTTGGTGCGTTTATGCACTTGGTAAGTTATCGCCGTAACCAAAAGCATTTAACGCAAACGCCAGAATCAAACACCGATGATGCAAAGATAAATAAAGACGCAGCACGCACTGTTGTGAATGAGTTTTTAGCCGAAGAGCAAAGCTATTTATCAACCCATGAAGCAAGCCAAATTCTCACTCATTATGGTATTGATTGTATTCAAACTGAGGTTGCTTACACACCAACAGAAGCCAAAGAGCAAGCCATTGAGCTGGGTTTTCCGGTAGCGTTAAAGCTAATTAGCCCTAGTATTCCTTCTAAATCAGAAGTCGGTGGTGTGGTCCTTAATTTAAATGATGCACAAGAAGTTGAGCAAACAGCCTTTGCCATGCTGCTACGAATCAAAAACACCTACCCTGACGCCCATATTGAAGGCTTTTCATTGCAAAAGATGGCGCCGCGAGCAGGTGCTAATGAGCTACGAATCGCTATTAAAACAGAGCCGAACTTTGGCCCTGTGATCTTACTGGGTGAAGCAGGCACCGGACTTGAATTCGCTCAAGCTGCAGTGGCATTACCTCCACTGAATATGAACTTGGCAAAATACCTGATTGCTGCGGCGCACGATAAAGGCGTACTTAAAGACCGCGTACTACCAGAAAAGGTCGATAAATACCGTTTATGCGCCCTACTCACCCGCATCTCGCAGCTTGTTATCGACCAACCTGACATTACCAGTGTTGAGCTAAACCCTATTTTAGCCAGCAATGGGCAGTTTTTGGTCCTTGATGCGACTATCGGCCTTAGCCGTTATAAAGCAAAAGCGAACCGTAAACGCTTGTGCATTCGCCCCTACCCAATTGAATTGGTTAAAGAAGTAACCCTTAAAAACAATACCCAAGCACAGCTAAGACCAATTAAACCGGAAGATGAGCAAGCTCACTTAGAGTTTGATCAATCATTGAGTAAAGAAGACAGATATAAACGCTTCTTCGGTGAATTACCGCAATTTAACCATGATCAGCTCGCGAAAATGACGCAAATTGATTATGACCGAGAAATGGCGTTTATTGTCAGCCAAGAGCAAAATGGTTCAGCCTGTACATTAGGGGTGTCTCGTGTATTGATGGATCCAGACAAACTCGATGCTGAGTTTGCAATTGTGGTGCGCTCTGATTGCCAAGGTTTAGGGCTTGGCACAATATTAATGAATGCGGCAATTGAGCATTGTAAAAACCAAGGCGTAAAACAAATTGCTGGTATTACCTTGCCAGAAAACACTGGCATGATTGAACTGGCACGAAAACTCGGGTTTAAGATCACCCGCGACTTTGAAGAAGGCAGCATTAATATGGTGCTAAAACTTAACTAAAACTGGATCATTATTTTGCATCGTTTAAGAAATTACACTGCACGAGTTTTTGAAGGTAACGGTAAATATCGACGTATAGGACGCGCTCTCGACGTGTTTTTAATGTCGTTGATCATGATTAATGTGGTGGCGATTGTGTTGGAGTCAGTCGGCCCTTTAGCAAAGCAATATCATCACGAATTTTTAATGATTGAGCTGATTTCTGTCGGTATCTTTACCTTAGAATATGTGCTCAGGCTTTGGTGCTGTGTTGATAAAAGCGTGCATAAAGAAAGCCCGTTAACAAATTCAAAAATTCGCATTAAGTATTTCTTTTCGCCCATGGCGCTGATTGATCTGATCGCGATTTTACCTACCATTCTGATGGTCTTTGTGAGTGTTGATTTACGCTTCTTACGAGTGCTTAGGTTAATGCGTATCTTTAAGCTGACACGCTATTCAAGGGCGATGCAGCTATTATTAAACTCGTTCAAAGAAGAAAGCAGTTCACTACTTGCGGCATTTTTTATTATGGCCGTAGTGCTGATCATTGCTTCATGCGGTATTTACTTAATTGAACACGATGTACAGCCAGATAAATTTGGCTCTATCCCTGCTGCAATGTGGTGGGCAATGGTGACATTAACAACTGTTGGTTATGGCGATGTCGTGCCTGTGACTCCCCTTGGTCGCTTATTTGGTGGTGCTATTACACTAGTTAGTATGGGTATGGTGGCTATTCCAACCGGTTTGTTGGCCTCAAGCTTTTCTGAGCAGTTACGTAAACGCAGACAAGTGTTTACCGATGCAGTCCACGAAGCCGTTGAAGATGGGCACTTATCACCTGTTGAAGAAGAGCACTTAGAAAACTTACGGTATAAACTGGGTTTAAGTCAGCAAGAGGCGAATAAAGCGATTCATAACGAGCTTAAAAACCGCAATCGCAATCTGTATTGCCGCCACTGTGGTAAACGCCAAGATTAACGAAAAGGGTAAAGCTTTAGCTTTACCCTGAAAACTCATCATCCCATTGGGTATCTAAAAGCGCTTTCACTTCATCACCCGCTACAGGTTTGCTAAACAGGTAACCTTGGAAATACTCACAACCTAAAGAGCGTAAGAACTGCAATTGAGTGCGGTTTTCAACTCCTTCTGCTACACACTCTTTACCCAAACTTTTTGCTAAGGTAAGCGTTGAGTTGATAATCGCTTCATCACCTTTATCGACCCCAATGTCATTAACAAAGCTTTTGTCTATTTTCAGCACATCAACCGGAAAACGTTTCAAGTAGGTCAGTGAGGCATAACCCGTTCCAAAGTCATCCATATAAATACGACAGCCTAGCGCTTTGAGTTTTTCCATACTTTGCTGCGCTTTATCTGAATCATGCATCATCACTGATTCGGTGATCTCAAACACTAATGCGCTCGCAGGAACCTTAATTGCGCTTATTGATTGATGTATTTTCTCAACCAGATTTTCGCTTTCAAAATCAAGAGCTGAGAGATTAATCGAAATATATAAATCAGAATGCGTGGTACGCCATTGGCGCAGCTCAATCAATGCTCTTGATAGAGTCTGTAGCATAATTTTGGTAATTAGCCCGGAGCTTTCTGCAGCATTTGCAAAGTCTTCTGGTTTATATTCATCATTACTCGGCCAACGTAACAACACTTCAAGCCCCGCCACTTGGCGAGTCTCAGCGCTCACAATTGGCTGATAAAAATTACAAAACTCATGTTCTTGGTAAGCTTTACTTAACTGTGATTCAAGGTGCAAAGTACGCTGCACTTGTAAATTCATTTCTTGCTTATAGAACTGATAACAGCCTTCAACATGACTTTTCGCGTGGTACAGTGCGACATTGGAGGCTTTCAATAAAGCTTTGGTGTCCTTTGCATCATCAGGGTAAACAGCAACACCAACACTCAGGTTCACCTTTACAGCTTGCTGGCTCAGTTCAATATGAGTATCGACACAATCCATCACTTTTGCACATAACAGCAGTAACTCATCAAGCTGTTTAAAATCTTCGGCAAGGATAACAAACTCGTCACCATCGAAACGTGCCACGCTATCTTGTGGGCGCAACACCTGCTTTAAACGCTTAGCAACTCGCTTAATTAATTCATCAGACTCTTCACGCCCAAGCGAATCATTAAAGTGCTTAAAGCGCTTAATATTAACGTTTAATAACGCCACTTTTGTTTGATGATAATCAGCTTGTTCAATAGCGTGAACGACTCGGTCGTTGAACAAGGTTTTATTTGGCAGTCCCGTCAAAGCATCGTAGTTGGCCAGTAGATGCAGCTCGTTTTCAGCCAACTTTTGCGCGCTAATATCAGTAACTATAATCACATAGCTATCAAGTTGGCGATTATTGCCTGCAACCGCACTTATTTTTATTAATACTTGGCGCTTTTCACCGCCAGCAACTTCAACCACATCTTCTGCTGAAAAGTGCTCACCCGACTCAAGCTTTTGCATAATGCGTAAGTAATGAATACGGGTAGAGATAGGCATACCAAGTGTGAGCGAGCGACTAGAGCGAGGCTCTGCTGGAAAACCAAAGGCATCTTGGAATGACTTATTGGTAGCGCGAATACGCAGATTTTTATCTAAGATAAACACCCAGTCGCGAGTTTGTTCAAATGCTGCACCAAACAAGCGGGCATTTTCTTCAAATACCAGTTCACGGGTCATATTTGTGTAGGTGCCCGCTACTTTTTCAGGAGCGCTGTCTTGCCACTCAACCACTTTGCCAAAGTCTTTATACCAGCGCCAATTACCATCAGCATGACGTAGTCTGTAAGTGCAATTGAAATAGCCTTTTTGTGTAGATAAAAACTCTAACCACTCTAACCTGAAAGTTTGTTTATCATGAGGGTGAATCTTTGCTAAATAATCATCTAAATTAACGCTGTCAGTTTCATAACCTAACTCATTTTTAAGACGCGGCTGATAAATAATCGGGCTTTGCGATGACCAATCCCACACTCCAGAATGGCTGCCTTCAAGAGCAAGCTTCAATCGTGCTTCACTCTCTTTACTTTCTTTATGGGCGGCTAACAATATTTGTTGCATACGGTTACGTCTAAATACCCAAGCAGCAACAAACAGTGCAACCAAAATCACATATAAAACAATAAAGTGTGGCGCACGCCAAGGTGGGTATTTCACTTCGATATTTAAAATTGCCGGCGGCGTTAACTCTCCGGTTAATGGATCTTTTGCCCATACCTTAAGGTGGTATTTTCCTGCACTGAGTTTTGGGAAGAGCACCCGGTTGTTATTACGGGTATAAGTTTTTTGACCATCACCTAGCTGGTATTCATAAATGATACGTTCTTGATAGTTAAATGCCATCGCCGAAAAGGCAACTTCGAGGCCTATATCATCATGCTCAAGGATAACACTGTCGATTGGCTGTTTTAGCTCAGCGGGTAAATCACGAGACATCAAATCAAGGTTGGTAATATTTACGTGATCAATTAAAGCTTGCTGATAGTGGTTATCCATAGGGTAAAAATAGGTAAAGCCTTTTAGCGTACCATAGACAATTTGCCCTGACTCAAGCTTAGTAAATGCACCACTATTAAACTCAGTCGAGAATAACCCTTCTGAGCCAGTAAATTGCTGAAAATGTAAATTATCAGGGTTCAGTCGCCAAAGTCCTTTGTGGCTACTCATCCAGATCATACCTGCTTCATCAAGCACCATGTCGTATAACAAAGTACCTAACTTATTCTTCTCAAGGTCGATGGTATAAATATGCTCGTAAGTGCTGGCGTCTAAGCCGATTAGGCCAAAGTTTGAAAGCGATAACCACAACACATTGTTGTTATCTATGATGTAAGACATCACATTCACAGCAACATTTTCATGTTGTTCAGGCACTTTATATATCGTCGAGAGCTCGTAAGTTTCGGGATCAACTTGATACAGAATACCCGCATTATAAAATAATGGCGCATCTGGCTTTGAAGATAACGCAGGTAAAAACCCATAAGCTAAAAACGGCTCAAATTCATCAAACTTACCGCCTAGTCGGGTCACTTTTTGGCTATCGATATTATAAACAAACATGCCGTAATCAGGGTGAACATAGTAAAGATCCCCCGATGGCATCAACAATATGCCATGCACCCAATCGTTAATTAAAACCTGGCTCTCGGGGTTTGCGGCTTTGACTGGGGTGGCCTGCCCGGTTTTCGGATCAAAGCTTAATATACCGCGATTAGTATGCAGCCATAACTTATCTTTGTAGGGCATGATTTGGTAAATACTGAACTCAGTAGTAATCAGGTCAACCTGATAATCTTTTAAAAACACTTCACTTTCGTAGGTTTCTAAATCAACCGCTGTTAAACCATTATGGGTGGCAAGCCAGAGACGATTTTGAAACTCAGTGATACTCCAAATTGAATGATGCGATAGCCCATCGCCTGTTAATGAGTTGGCTGTTACATTGATAAAATTGTAATTGTCGTATGACTGATAGAATGCACCATCATTTTTGGTTGCCAGCCACATTCCACCAGAGCGGTCTTTCACAATATCAATAATGCTGGTGTCAGCTAGTGTGTAACCACTTTCCTTTAGGCGCATATTCTTAGCTAACTCACCCGTTTCAAGGTTATATTCAAATAACCCTTTATCAGTGCCAAGCGTAATAGAGTTAGCCTCAGGTATAATCTTCCAAATATTTAATTCACTAATGAGCGTTTTATTTTTAAAGGCAATATCTGGGGTCTCAAACATTGCTTTTAAATTGCTAATATCAACCTGATAAAGGCCTCTAACAGCCCCCACTAGCAATGTTTGTTCATTGATAATAGCGAACGATTTCACATAATTTTGATAAATATGGCTTGGCTCATTTTGGAGATGTTCAAGTTTACGGACTTTTCCTGATGCCAGCTCATAGACATAAGCACCATTACTAGTGCCCATAAAAATATAACCTTGGTACGCGAAAAGCTCTCGAATAACACTACTTTTTACGCGTTCAGGTATTTCAAAAATAGAGGTGATTTTTTTCGTTTCTAAGTCTAATTTGGCAAAATCCCAACCTCGCCCTAGCCAAAGTGTTTTGTCATCAACAGCCACCATGCTAAACACCGATTCAATAAAAATTTGCTCTTCAGTAGTTGGTTTCGCAATAAACTGCTGATAAGTATCGGAAGTGGGATCATAGCGAAATAAACCCGCTTGTAGTGAAGCTATCCAGATATAGCCTTGAGGGTCTTGGTAAATACGGTCAATGATGGCATCTTCAAGCTCACCATTAGGGCCTTTTATGTGAACCACCTGATAACCATCGTAGCGATTGAGGCCACCTTCAGTCGATAACCACAAGTAGCCACTGTTATCGATAAGCATGGTGTTTACATAACTTTGCGATAAGCCTTCACTGGTTGATAAACGTTTTACCTGCGAGATAGCGGGATGGCTAAATAAGCCACAGGTCAGAATAAAAAATAACGCTATACTGGAGAAGAACTTAGTCATTGACGTTCCAAATTGCTAACTTGGCACTGTGTCACGCGTAAAGTGCATCGCAACTACGTTTCGATGCGCATATACCTCAAACAACGATTGCAAAGAATTGGGTAATGTTAATGCATAGTTAAACCCATTTTGTAGATAAAAATCAATCAGATTTTGGTACACGAAGGTAAAAACTGTCCCTTTTTGTGCAGCGGTGACAGCCGCAAGTAATTGTGAGGCAATTTTTTGACCCCGCCATACTTCATCAACATAAAGGGTAGACAAAAATAACAGCCCAGCTTGGTTTTGAACTCGGCATGCTGCAATTATTTCTGTTTCTTTGTAAGCAACCCATACTTGGTCAGCTTTGGTCGCTCGGCCGCGAGCCTTGTGTTTATCATAAAATTTGTTTACTAACGGCGTTTTAATTGGCTCAAGTAAACAAAATCTAAACGCAGCCATGGTTAGCTCATTAGCGAAAGGTAATGCTCAAATTGCTGCTTAAGAAAAGCTTGCTCAGACATAGGGCGATTATTTATTGCAGTGTAAACACCTTCGCGGGTGTTCTTACCACGCTTTATTTGATAAGCCCAAAAAGACGCTTCGTAATCCAATTGAATTTGATATTTTTGCTCTCGTGGCAATTTACATAAATTGAAACTCATACTTTCTCAGCAATAAATTTTTGATTTTGCAAGTATAACAAAATTAACAGGCTTTAATCCCTTTTATTAGCTAAAAAAGCCCACGGATAAGCTTGATTTTGGAAACACATATCAGTAAATTAACGAGCAATTTATGTACGCAAGGAACGCACGTTGTCGAAGTATCTGAGTAACAGATTTGCCTTATTTTTGCTGTTTTTTTGCTTCTCAAGTAGTGCCAGCACCAATTTACTGATCTTTAATCGCCCTGCCGATACACCTCAAGCTCGCTATGTTATTGATTTAATGAGAATGGCATACAAAGAAATTGGCTATGAGATCCATATAATCGACTTTAATCATCAAAATGCGCTGGTTGCTGCAAACCAAGGTGTGCTCGATGGACAGCTAGGCCGTATTGCTGATGTTAAAGATGATTATCCTAATTTATTGAAGGTGGACTACCCACTTTTTGATTTTAATTTAGTGCTACTGAAAAATTGCCGACAATGTCAATATGAACAGCTTAAATCGTTAGCAATTCAGTCAAGCTACCCGGCAGCCCAGAGTTATATCGATAACCACCCATTTGATGGTGATGTGATCAAGGTCAGAAATGTCACCGCGCAGCTTAATTTACTCACGCAAAAACGTGTTGAAGGGACAATATTACTAGACTTTTTACTGTCGACTAAGCATCCGGGGTTTGACCAAACGGCCTTTCATAAACAGATTCTAATGCCGATGCAGAGCTTTCACTTTGTGCATAAACGGCATAAAGCGATAATTCCGCAACTGACTAAAGTACTTAAAAAGCTTGATGAAAACGGCACGGTGCAATTTTTAAAATCGAAATACAACCTCAGTAAATTTTAAAAATCAAAACCGCCTTGCTCAGGATTTGTTTGTTGCTGCTCTGCCTGCTGTTTTTTCTGAAGGAAACGTTTATAGCGCTGTTGGCATAAGCTAATGACTTTACGTTTTTCTGCATTGGTAAACTTATTCCAATAAAAGCGCTCATCGCGACTTCGGTAGCAACCTTTACAATAGCCTCGGTTATTAACTTGGCATATTCCTTTGCAAGGGCTTGGAATTTCAAATATTTCAATCTGTTGCATCACAAATGCCGGTTAATAAAGAATATTAAAAGTATAGCCTGAAAATTAACCATAAAAAAAGCCACTTTAAAAAGTGGCTTCTTAAACTATCTGATTCGCTTACTCAGATTCGCTTGTGGCAAGTTCTGCTTTACGATGAAAAGGTTTAGCATACATAGCTAATACCAAAGGTTTTAGCTCCTCTGGCACTTTTGCTAGTCGCTCGTTAAATGCAGCAGCATCTTTTTCGTCAATCACAGCTTGCGTACAACCACCCGCTATGTAGTTACCAGGGTGTAAGAAAAACGAATCAACAATTTGCTGATCAATGGTTTTTGCCAGCTCTTCAGGTGATTCGCAGCCCGATTCAATTGGTTCGCCAAACGCTAAATGTACATGCCCTTTAGCTGTACTAAAACCTTCAACAATACTAGCAATATCTTCACCTTGCTGTTTCACATACTGACCATGTTGCTGTTTATGATAAAGCTCTTTCGCTTTAGCAATCGCGCATGGCTCGTATTGATAAGAGATAGACACTGGCACAATTTTTAATTCGCGTACGTACTCAGCAAATTCTTTTTTCTGCTTACGACCTTGTAACTGCAACATTTTAAGTAAGGCAGGATCTGTTTGATCAAAACCGTCTTTTGCTCGGCCTTCTTTTTGCGCTATCCAAATTGAGTGGCCTTCAGCAAGTGAGTCATAGATATAAGCTGACAGCTGCGACAGCGCTTTTAACATCTCTTTCGGAGCTTTCGCTGAGCGCTTTACAATAAAGCTTTTGTTTAAACGCATTAACTCAGTGATATACGGAATTTGCAGTAAGTTATCACCAATTGCGATGCGAACTGTCGGCATGTTGTGCTTGAACAAGCCCCAGTTAACGAGTGCAGGATCAAGCACGATATCGCGGTGATTAGAGATAAATAAGTAAGCTTGTTTTGGGTCTAGTTTATCGATGCCCGAAAACGTTACTTCTGAAGTCGTACGGGTGATTAGTTTATTTAAATAATCAGCCACTTCATGCTGAACTTGCTCAACCGATGCGGTGTTGCCCCACTTTTTACGCAGCTGACTGCGCACTAATGGGCGAGTAATAAATGGGAAGTTCGATAAAAAGCGCGGTAGGTTATACTTAGCGATTACATCTACAAAGGCATTATCAGCAATCAAACGCGCTACTGAATCAGCTACTTCATCATCATTGTAAGGTCTTATGTCGGCGTATTTATCCACACTTTCACTCATTAAAAACTACTTAAGTTAAAAAACGGCACGCAGAGCGTGCCGTTAAAAATAATTGGCGGATTATAACTCAGGCAATTTTAAATGCGAACCGAGACGCGATAGTTAACCAAATTAAATGCCAATTAATGTAGAAAATATATATCTATAACAAATAATTAAGCAATGCTCTTACCAGTTTGCGACGCCTTTTTTAATACCATTTTTAGCAGTAATCTAAGCATTAAAATTGCCAACACAATACCTGCCCCAAGGCTTAACCAATGTGGTAGAACTTCATGCTCTTCGCCCATCATCGGCGCCACCAGAAAACCGTATTGCGCCACTAAATAATCGGTTAAAAAGCCAAATGCTAATGCAGTGCCAATCACCCCTATTAAGTAAGCAAATACCGCACGCTTGCCAAGCTCTTTACCAACCACACCAAGCGTTGCAATATTAGTTGCCGGCCCAGCTAACATAAACACTAGCACCGCCCCCGGAGACACACCACTGAGTAATAAGCCTGCCGCTATAGGTGTCGATGCTGTGGCACAGATATACATAGGAATACTGATTAAAATAACCACCAGCATCGCAAGAATGCCATTACCCCATTGGCTTAAATAAGATTCTGGTACATAAGTTTGAACTAGAGCCGCAAAAAATAAACCAATCATTAGCCAAATCATAGTGTCTTCAAGCAGCTTGTTACAACTAAAGCTCACCGCGCGTTTCAGTTTGCTAAAACGACTTTCAACGGCTTTAGTTGACTGCTCAGTGCTACAACAGCTTTTCTGCGAAGGTGCTGCTTTTTCAGTTGCGCAACTGTGTTGCGGCTCCTGTGTTGGTTGCGATTCTTTGCTACTACAACAACTTGTTGTTTTAGCAGGCTCAAGTTCTTGAGGTGATTGCTTACTACAACAACTTTGTGCGGGCTTAGTAGATGCCTCTTTGCTACAACAACTCGCTGTAGTCACAGGCTCAGGCTGTTTACTGCTACAACAAGATGTTGATTCTGAGTCTTTTTCATCTGATGCTGTATTTTGATGCTGATGAAGTTCACTGTCTTTCCCCACTAATACACCGGCCACAATGGCACTACACACGGCGGCAATAGGACGTATTACCGCCATAAATGGACCTAGTAACACATACGAAACCGAAACCGAATCGACCCCAGTTTCAGGGGTTGAAACTAAAAATGCTGTGGTAGCACTTTTTGACGCCCCTGCCCTTCTTAAACCAATGGCCGCAGGGATCACACCACATGAGCACAAGGGCATTGGGGCACCAATAAAGGCTGCTTTAACTGTGGTCCATAACCCTTCTTTGCCTAAATGCCGGTTAAGAAAGTTAGCAGGCAAATACACATTGAGAAGACCAGCTATGAATAAGCCCAACATTAACCAAGGCGCTGAAAGTAAAAACAGATGCCAAAAATTATTGAGTAAGTCCATCGATATCCTCCAGCGTCGTTAGTATTGAACAGTTTTCAGCAGGCTCTTCTCCGCCACAACATTTATCTGCTAATAATGATAGTGAGTCATAAAAGCGAGTAAGCTCTGCAATTCGCTGTGCAACGAGATCACGTTTTTGTATCGTCATCTCTTTAACTTCATGGCAAGAATGCTGATCTTTATGAAACTTAATTTGCAGTAGTTCTTTGATCTCAGCCAGACTAAAGCCAACATTCTTTGCTCTGAGAATAAACGCCATTTGTTTATAGTCATTCTCAGAATAAAAACGATATCCCACGTCTGAACGCGAACTAGGCGTTAACAAACCATGCTTTTCGTAGTACCGTAGCGTATCTGTTGAGACACCCAACTGACGGGCAAACTCACCTATTTTCATCACCGTCTCCATTGTGAAGCGTTTATTTATTATGCTCACTATAAACCTTGGAGTACACCCCAAGGTCAAGCAATAAATTAAAAAAGGAAAGCACATGAATATTACTGTCCTTGATGCAGCGACATTAGCCAACACTTCGTTAGATGCCTTAGCGCAATTAGGTAAGTTAACCTGTTACGATTTAACCGCTCAAGAACAGGTTGTTGAGCGCTGCGAAGATGCCGATATCGTTATCAGTAATAAAGTGGTGATTGATCAGCACGCCATGAGCAAATTAACTAATTTAAAATTAATATGCGTTGCAGCGACAGGGACTAACAATATTGATTTGGTAGCAGCCAAAGAGCATAACATCGCAGTGACAAATGTAGCGGGCTATTCAACACCGAGTGTGGTGCAGCATACCTTTACTCTTATCGCTAATTTACTGGGCAATACTCACAGATACATTAATGATTGCCAGCAAGGCTTATGGCAGCAAAGCCCGATGTTTTGCCGTTTAGATTACAGCTTTAATGAAATTGCCGGCAAAACACTGGCTATTGTTGGTTATGGCTCACTGGGTAAAGCCGTTGCCGATGTAGCACGCGCCTTTGGTGCCGATGTCATCATTAGTGAACGAAAAGGCCAAACGCCTCGTGAAGGTCGTGTTAGTTTCAATGATGCCCTAACCACGGCCGATATTATTACTGTTCACTGCCCGCTAACTGATGAAACACGCAACCAAATCGCTGCGGCAGAATTAAGCATGATGAAACCGTCAGCTATCATCATTAATACTGCTCGTGGTGGGATCATCAATGAAGCCGATTTAGCTGACGCATTAGCTAATAATGTCATAGCCGGAGCTGGTGTTGATGTACTCAGTAAAGAACCCGCAGAGCAAGAAAACCCGCTGGCACTATACAAAGGTGCAAACTTATTACTTACCCCACACATTGCATGGGCGAGCCAAGAATCTATTGTGCGCTTAGTTAACGAAATTGCGTTAAATATCCAAGCATTTAATCAAGGCGAAACACGTAACAGGTTGGTCTAAATCGCAATTTATTAGTCAATAGAGCTAAGTAGTTAGTAATTTATTACTTAGCCCATTGACTAAAAATAACCTAACCAATTGATTCATTTGTGATTTGTAAGTTTGGCAAGCAGTTTGCTATTAAGTGAATAACTATAAAACAATTTCTTCGGGATAAAATAACATGAAAAAAGCACTTCTTATTGCCGCGCTAACTGCTCCATTTTTAACTGGTTGTGTCATTGCTGTTTCTGACGGTGAAGCCGACACACATTGGGCTGGTAACTCTTCTAGCTGGCAAAAACAGCATAAAAATAACCGTGAAGTGATTTCTAATCTTGCATTAGATACGAGCTACCAAACTGTATTAAATAAACTAAATACACCTAACTTTACCGAGCTATTAAAGCAAGGCGATGATGTTTATCAAGTATTATTCTATGCAACGCATAGCATTCACTCTGATGGCAAGATGACTAAAGATGAGTGTACGCCACTCGTATTTAAAAATGATAAGTTAATTGGCGTGGGTGATACGATTTATAAATCACTTAGCAATGGTTAATAAATAGTTTGAAACGGGTGAGTAGGCTTTGCCTACTCATGTTCATTTACTGCGATCATTCTCGATACTATCTGATCTCGTCCGGCATCTTTAGCCTGATAAAGACCTAAATCAGCTTCTTCAAGCAAAGTTTGTTCTGCATAAACCTGACCATTTTCTGTGGTCGCAATACCAATACTAATTGTGACATGGTCGGCATTTAGCGACGCTTTGTGTGGGATGTTTAAATCATTCACAGCATTGCGAAGTTTATTTGCAAACGATATAGCCTCTTTAGCTGAAGTATTGGGTAACACCGCAGCAAACTCTTCACCACCATAACGAGCAACAAAATCACTGCCTCGTTCACAAGATCCAACTAAGGCATGAGCAATTTGTTTTAAGCAATCATCACCTGCTCGGTGACCATAGCAATCGTTGTAACGCTTGAAGTGATCAACATCCATCAATAACACAGATAACGGGGTTTGATCTCGACGGCAACGACGCCACTCTCGCGCTAAATTTTCATCTAAATAACGTCGGTTTGGGATCTCGGTTAGGCCATCAATTGAGGCGAGCATTTCGAGTAAGTCATTTTTTTGTTTGATCAGCAGCTGATTACGCACTCGAGCACGCACGATAGCAGCACTAAATGGTTTAGTGATGTAGTCCATCGCGCCTAATTCAAGGCCCTTCGCTTCATCATCGTGACTGGTATTGGCAGAAATAAATATTACAGGCAGCATACTGGTAGTTGCGCTTTCTTTTAACTTAGTAAGCACTTCATAGCCGTCAATGCCTGGCATCACAATATCCAAGATCAACAAATCAACAATCTGCGTTTTTAAAAACGTCAGTGCTTTTTCGCCACTCTCAACACAAAAAACATCATAGTCTTGCTGCAATGTTTTCTCTAATACCAAGCGGTTTAACGGATCGTCATCAACAATCAGTACCTTGGCTCTTTTCAACATCAGTAGATCCTTGTTCGATGATAAATGCGATGACCTGTTTTATTTGCCACTGCAACTCATCATTTAATTGTACGGGCAGTTCGCCATCTGCTTTAAGCCTAGCTTCACATTGCTGAGCGCACGCTGACAATCGCTTAAAACCGAGATTTCCGGCTGACCCTTTTACATTATGAACCACACGGACCAACTCATCGGTAGTTTTTAATGTAGAGATTTGTAATAACTGCTCTGCTGCCATAGTCGCAAACTTCGACAACATAGTTAATACTAACTTAGTATTGTTTGCAAACTGAGACAGTATAAAAGCTTGATCAAAAAAGACTTCTTTTGTGTTATCAAGTTCACTCATTGCTAAAAACAACTTACTAGCAACAATCGGTTTAGTTAAATGCTTATTCATACCCGCCGCGATTGAATGCTCAATATCTTCGCTTTCACTGTGTGCAGTGAGTGCGTAAATCGGCATTTGTTCTTTGGTGAATGACTGACGAATAATACGCGTGGCCTGACAACCATCCATTTCTGGCATCTGAATATCCATAAAAATGAGATCGGGCCTTAAGCTATTTGCCAGTTCAATGCCTTTTTCACCACTATGTGCACACACAACGGTGACATCAATTTGCTCTAAAATGCTCTTAATAATGCTTAAATTAAGCGGGTTATCATCCACAGCCAGCACTAACATGCCAGATAAATCAGTACTAGAAGGCAATGAAACCAGCTCTTTTTTCACAGGCTCCGCGGCTTTATCTAGCTGTAAGCAAAAGCAAAATTCACTGCCTTTACCTTTTTCGCTTTCCAGCTTAATTTCGCCTCCCATTAGCGCAACTTCGTACTTAACAATCGCTAAGCCTAAGCCAACCCCCTGATGAGAGCGCGTTAATGATTCATCACCTTGAGTAAATGCATCAAATAAGCGGCTTTGATCTGCCTTGCTAATACCAATACCGGTGTCTTTAACAGTAAAGCAAATGAGTTGCTGCTCAGCTGACTCTTCTACCAGCATTAAGTTTAATGTCACTGTGCCTTGCTCGGTGAATTTGGCAGCGTTTGTCAGTAAATTAGCCAGTACTTGCTGCAAGCAAATTTGATCACCCACTAAGTTATCGCTAATGCTTTTATCGCATTCGACTTTAAACTCGATATCTTTATTTGCGCATAAAGGGGCTGTTATTCCCTGACAGTAGTCGATTAAATCAGGCACACTAAAAGGGGCTTTATTAAGTTGTACTTGCGAGCTTTCAGCGCGGGCAAAATCGAGCATACGATTCAATAAAGTAAGCAAGCTATTGGCTGCTGATTTTGCTTGTTCGGCATGATTACGCTGCGGCTGTGTTAAACCTTGCAATGCAATCACGTCAATTAAGCCTAGTACAGCATTGAGTGGTGTGCGTATTTCATGACTAAGGTTTGCAATGAAGCGGCTCTTAGCTAATGTAGCCCGCTCAGCATCATCTTTTGCTTTTACTAAATCCGTCACATCCTGTACATGAACAACATAGTAATCAGGTGTTTGCTCAGCATTCCAAACTAATGACACACTAATTTGTAGCCAGCGCTGTAGATCTTGCTGCTCAAGACTAAAGTGATAAACTTTTTTCTTCTCATGCAACAGCTCTGTCAGGGTATTTTTTAATGTCTGATAAGACGTCTCAGCAAATAAGTCTATTAGTAGGAGGTCATTGGCGTTTTCAATTGCAAAGATTTTGCGTGCCGCTTTATTTGCTTGCAGCACCTGATCGTCAAGTGATACCAGTAGCACCCCATTAGCGGCATATTCCATGGCGCTTCGTAATTTTGCTTCGGAGCTTTGTAATGCATTGAGCGCATTATGCTGCTCGGTAATATCACGACCAATCGCCATGGTGCCAAGAAACTGCTGATGTTCGTTGTAAAATGGCACAATGCTAAACAGATAACTGTTATCTTCTGTGGTCAATCTTTTTTGATAAGCTTGGCGGTCTTTGAGTACTTGCTTTTCAAGCTCGTTTAACTCGCCATTATCATCGCTAATATCACATAATTGCTGCCCAACTAACTTCTCTTGTGGCAAGCCGATATAGCGCTCATACGCCTTATTACAGCCTAAAAACGAACCATCAATATTCTTAAAATAAATTAGATCCGGTACGTTATTGAGCATGGTATTTAATAGCGCTAAGTGACGCTCTTTCGCATCAATACTACGGCGTAATTGTTTTGATTTTACCTGCACTTGCGAATCAAGCGCTTTATTTGCCTCTTGTAACGACTGAACGAGCTCTTCATTACGGCTAAACACCTTTTTCACACGGCTGAACCAAGGCTGCCAATCAACTGGAATACGATAATGAACTAATGCTTGTTTGCCTTCATCATGCTGCTCAAGATAATTCATTAAGTGCGTCATTGGTTTTACAAAAATACGCTGACTTAACCAAAAAACAGCGCTGAACATCATCACTAAAAACACACTCAAAAATGCGAATTCTAAAAAGATGTCGTAGCCTACAGGTTCACTCAGGGCTTGCTTTGATTCATAGAAACGAGTGTAAATAGGTAAGTTTGTTGCTTCTTGCACTAAATGACTGTGGTTATTCTTACTCATATCTATCGCGACATTCGGCCAATGTTCGCTGGCGCTTATGGCAGTATTAAGTGCTGTTTTTGAGCTGGCAATCACTTGGTTATCTTGGTTGATAAAAATATACTCACCATAGTTAGGCGCTATTTTTTTTAACCAGTTAGAAATTGCTTTAAGGTCATAAATCAACACGATGTAATCACGACTATTGGCAGCACGTTGCTTGCCAATAGCAAAGTAAGCATGACCATTAATCGTCAATACAGAACTTGAAGCAAGCTTGTTGCTATTTATTGATAAAGGTCGAAATTTGTTATCTAACACACTGGTCAGAAATTCACTTTTTGCTGTGCTACGGCGCTTAATATAAACAAAGCCTTGCTCGTTAACATAAGCAACCGCCTCTAAAGATTGAATTAGCGACAGCGTGGTATTAAAAGACGGGCCGAGGGCAATAACTCGTCGCCATTGATTAATTGCATAAGCGGTTGAGGCAAACTTTCCTTGCCCGACTATCTCCCCAACTCCATCGCCAACACTTTGATAGTAATAGTGATCGTATTGATTTACATTGCGTGCCCAACTAGGATCAAAATCATATGACAGTGGCTGCTCATAGAGCTTGAACATGGTGTCTATAAGGCCATCTGCGGCACGCATAGCATGGCTAAGCTGAGCTGAAATATTATTAAAACCGTTTTGCCTGCTTTCTATCGCCCGTTCAAGTTTTAAATTATATAGATGTAAACACAAAAAAAACGCCACTAGCAGCGGCACAATAAGTGCCACTGCTAAAGAGCGATAGTAATGCTTTAACGGTAAAAAATTCACTGGCTTATAAGTACCTTACCTCGATAACAGCTAGGTTAACGAGGCATAGGAATACTGGCAAGTTATAAATTTTCTTTAGCAAAGCTGGCTAAGCGGCTACGTACCACACCGTTTAAATTAACGGTAGCACTGCCCTGAAAATCTTTAAAACGTTCAACAATATAGGTTAAGCCTGAGGTAACTGGCGTGAGGTAGTTACTATCAATTTGCGCTAGATTACCTGAGCAAATGAGTTTAGTGCCTTCACCGCAGCGAGTAATAATGGTTTTCAGCTGTGAAGCGGTTAAGTTTTGACTTTCATCCAAAATCACCCCCGAATTGATATAATACTATCATACCCTTAATAAACTTGAACAAAAAAGTTTTTACACACATACTCTAGCTAAGAATCAAAGGTGAACGAAAATGATACTTCGAAATACAACAAAAACTAAAATAATTAAAACATCAGTCAACTTTGGAAAAGGAATGTCTTTTCACCTCGATAAATCAGGGCAACCTATTAAGACTGAAAAAGGCATCAGAACTCACTCATATAGGCACGATAAAATAGAACCTAATTTTCCAGTGCTATATCACCCGACTCGCTTCACAGAATGCCAAGAAATGAACTTATTTTTAATGCACCGCTTTGAAGGTCATTTCAGTCTCAAAAAGAATCAAATAGACAATGAGGCTTTTAGTGACGCTTATCATGCCAGCCAACCGGGAAAGCCATTAGATGTTAAGTCTGTTCGCAGTATAGCTAAGCACTTAAAAGCTTTCTTAGATTGGTTGGATAAAGATGGTGCATCCTATTTTGAAGTAATAGCCGCGCCACTTTCGAAACAGTCTGTAGATGATGAGATTTCTAGGTTACCTGTGTGGAGATATCACGAGCATTTGTGTGAAAGAATCGAAACCAAAGATAAGTCTAAACGCATAAGCTTTAACAGTGCTCAAGAACGAATTAGAGCGGTTAAAGCATTCTATATATGGAGTCATAAACGCGGGGCTATAGATAGCCTCCCTTTTTCGCTCGAATATAAACAGGTACGTATTAAAACAAAAGCTAAATCAGGTGTCAGTTCGTTGTTTCAATTACCTACCAGCAACAATCGTTCTGGGGGCTTATGGAAATGGGTCAGTAATTTGAGCATTCCAAATACATTGAAACAAAAAGAAGACTCACCAGACAAAGGTCTACAACCATATTCTCCAAAAGAACTTAAACAGTTACTGGAGACGAATACAGCTCAAAAAGAGACTTATAAACTTTATTTGCAATGTGCTTTGCTAGGTGGACTTCGTTCTTTTGAGATTTCAGCCATCGACCAGAAAGACCTTTTTGATCCTGATGAAAAAGAAAACGAGAAACGTATTCCAAAATTGAACATTGTACGAAAAGGACATAAGCCAGTGAGATTAACAATAGCGCGAGTTCTAATGAAGCTTTTGTACAATCACACTTTGACAATTCAAAATATGAAGCGACGTACCAAACATGAGACTAATCATGGTATGGACAATAGTGAACATCCGCTTCCTTTGTTTATGAATAGTTCAGGATCGCGGATAAGCGAAGATACACCGGGGAATACTATTTCCATAGTTAGAAAAGAACAAAGGAAGCAGGGATTAGAAATACTATTACGCACATTCCATGACTTACGCGCTACCTTTGCTACTTATGTCGCTAAATACCTAATTGACAAAGGTGAATCGGAGAGTTCCATCAGACAGACACTAATGACCTTGATGAGTCACGAAAGTTTTAAAACAACCAAACGTTACATCGACTTTGCCAAAAGTGTAGCAGTGGATGCATACGGAGCAATGTCAGAGTGGGTGAAAGATATCTACGGTGATGTTGACGAATTACTGATGCGTGAGGCTGAAGATGCAGCAGCAAGTTAAAACGCGGAAGTCCAATCGTATTCCTGCTAGATTTAAACCTCATTCAATTGTTCTAGCCAAACAGTTAGACGTTTTATTTAACAGGGCATATGACAAAGAAAACAATATTAGCGCAGATGACGACACTGCTATTTCAATGAGTCGCTTGCGGAATGCTTGTGTCAGTTTACAACACACTCTTCCTCTAGCCCTTAATAAGGTTAGTACAGATACTGCGACATCAATTCAAACTTCGGGATTAAATGCTCTATCAGACTTTGAAATTTGGCAAGAACTGGAATACTTTTGCATTAATGAAATAAATGATGTCAAGCTACCTAGTTATGCTACTCGTATAGAAGAAGCCTTAGAAAACTTAGCTAAGTTTCATTTTTATGATAACGCTATCAACGCTCCTTTTAGGCTAGTAAATGGGGCTACTTCAATCGACATAACTAAATTATTCGAACTTGAATTCCATCAAGTAAAAGAGATTCGTAAATTACTAAATAAATATCTGGACTATCTCGTCCTTCCAGAATTAAGCCTCAAAGATTCTTCTATTGGGGACAATATCCTCAAAACTGCGACAGCTATTATAAATCTTTGTCTACATGATACTTTTAAGAATACTGAACGCGTCAAACTGCCATTATTGGCAACATTACAGGATAGGGAATTCGTTTCATCATTTATATGCAATCACAACTTCCGTACTTTTTTAAAATTTATACTACCCGATGTGTGGGGTAAAGCTAGAGTCAATCAATTTAAAACTGAAGCCGAAGTAATAGGGTATGCACAAAGCATATCATCCAAATTTGGCAATGAAGTTGATGCTTTTTTGAAAAATCAGATAGCAAGCGCTTCGGAAGCTAATACAACAAGAGTTAGATCCTCAACTTTATCATTTCCAAGGTGGTTGAATAGTGCTGGTAGCGTAGCATCACCAATAATTAAGCTGCTTAGTGAGCGTGGAATTCAAGGGTTTGCAGAAAATGGCCTTCAGGGATTTAAATACCTTTATAAGCATTACCAAGAAGAAACTCAAAATAACCAGCAGTTTTTACTGCTACTAAACGCTGCATTGGACCTTTACCACTTTGTTACGGGTGAAAAAATCGCAAAGGAAAGTTTATTACCCTACTCATTGGGCTATTACCTTAAAGAAAGTGACACTACCGAATGGCAGAAGCATGAGTGGGTATATGACAATGCCTATAAATTTTATCAAAACCTAGTCGAATACCATAAAGTTTTTACAAAGCGAATTGATGGCGAGAGCATAGGTATCGTCACTCTCAAAGGTTACATAGGTAGTATGGCTAGAGCATTGAAAGAAAATGCATCATCATTAACAGATGAACAAATGAAGCTTATTGCCAGTCATGGGGTTCATGCTTTTGTTGAAAATAACTGTGAGATACTAAAGGCTATAAGAGAGGCAATTCAACTAAAATCAAAACAAGGCGATTTGTCGGTTTTTGTTGGTAATCAATATCAGAGCGCTATCGACAAATTACTATCGTTTTATGGTCTAGATACTATTAAAAGCTTTCCGGTCAACACCGAATTAACTGCACAACATCAAGAGCAACTATCTCAGAATCAAGATAAACTCTACTCATATAGAGAAGTAGTAGAATTAGCATATTACATAGAAAAAGGGCTTTCTGAGACCTTACTCACAATTAAAGACAAAGTTACACTTTATGCAGCAAAAGTCATATTGAAAACTGGTTGGAATTCAACTCCTACGCTAGAGCTTGATACTGACGACTTATTTTTCTTTAACACGCCATTACATTCAAGTAAAACTCCTGCTCTTCGTTTATTTAAACGCCGAGCTAATTATCAAACTCAATGGCATAAATTTGAAATTAAAGCCGAAGATCTAGAAAAAGAAGGCGTCTTATACGGCGACGTTGTCGAACCAGTAATATTTGATATTAAGGCTGCGACTAGACTTACGTCTATTTACCGCCCTTCTATTGAGAACCTATCAAAAAGAATTTTTGTTTTTCCCAAAGTAAATAGTATTGGAGAAGTAAAGATTCAATTATTAACAGCATCACGTTTCAAGACCACTATAGATAGGATATTGACTGAGCTTGGGTGTGATATCGTATTTAATTCGCAAAAGATCAGAAAATCAGGGCTTAACTACATTTACCGAAAAGTTGCCAAAGAATTTAAGTGGTATCAAAAAGCTGGCAAGCACTCTTATGAAACGTTCTTGCGTCATTATTTAATGCAAGATAACAAAGATGTTGCAATGACAATCAACAGAGCGACAAAAACAATGGCAGACTATTTTGTTCGCGATGTTACCGACAAAGTAATCATTTTGCAGACTCCACCAGAAGACGGTAAAAAAGTCCCGAATGGCACATGCATTAACTCAAAAGATAAATCCGCAGTAGTGGCATTCGAATCTCAAAACAGGAAATTATTAGACCAGCGAGATACAAACGAGCATGCATGTGCCGACTTTAACGCATGCTTGTGGTGTCCGTTCTATCGCTGTGTTGCTGACGCATTGCATGTTTGGAAACTTTTGTCATACCGGGATTTTGTTGTTGCTGATATGGAAAACTCAGCCGCAACATTTGACTCTGTAACAGAGCAACTGGAAAACATAGAGCAGTTGAAAAATAGAGTTAACGAAATATTAACTGATATTGCCAAGCTTAATGCTCAAGCTGTGATTGATGGAAAAGAATTATTGAGAACAGAGGGTATTCATCCTCATTGGAAAAACACAGGTTTGCTATGACCAAAGAGATAACTAAAACAAAACTACTTGATATCGCTGTTGTAAAAACACATACAGGTCAAATCACTATAAAACCTTTGGTTCAGGTGTTAGAAGATTTTAAAGTTGATGATACTAGCGCTTTTAATTCGATTGCTTTGTGGGAAAACAGAGCATTGAATATTGCTAAACATGGCACTATTCACTTTGGCGATGACACTTGGATAAGCTATGAAGAAACGCAAAGAAATGTGAATTTTAAAGGTGTTGATGAATTAGCATATCAAATTCGAATTTATTCACTAATTAAACTCACACATGGTGATGTTGTAGGCGGTAAACCTCTAAAAATCTCTACACTTCAAAATGATGTAACGTATCTAAATTTAATTGCAGCCTTCTTAAGACAAAGAGGTTATCACTCATTTCATGAGTTGGAGTTCAAATCTGACTTAGTTATTAGGAATCTCATAAAAGACTATTTATATGAAGTCGGGAAAATAGCTATTTACAGACAATCACACTCATTTACTAAACTATTTGACGTGCAACGAAGCTTTCGTCTTTTTGGCCCTAAGGTGTGTAGTGTTTTTATTAATGTGCTTAACCAACTAAACGAGTTACACCATCCGAGACCAGTCACTTATTCGCACCCTGTCATTCCTACTAAAGTAATGAAAAAAATTCTGAAGTTTGCAGAAAAAATAGTTGAAAACTCTAAGGATAAGATAGAACGATGGCTAGAATTAAATGCACGCTTAATAGATAGTTTACATGAAGGCTCCATTGAACCACCGCCCAAAATGAATACAGGTGAGCTAATAGCAAAACATGTAAGAAACTTACCCAATGAAGAGGAATTCATTCAATTATCCGAAGAATTAGAAGATTTAAAATTAGCCACATACATTAATATCTTGGCCTATACAGGTATGAGATATAACGAAGTACTTACATGCAAGGTTGGCTGTGCCAATTACAAAGATGATATTTATTACATTACGGCAATTATGACCAAAACCGACAACAGTAAGGTTGAGATGGAATGGTTTTCAAACGCTGAAGTACATGAGTGTGTTGGTATTTACGAAAAATATGTGATCGGTATGCAAGAAAGGGCAAAAGCTGTACTTTCTTCATGCAGAGCCAATATAACAAGTAGTCAAGCACACAATTTGAAAGAAGGGTTAGAAAGAAACCGTCTTTTCGGGGTTTCACATAGTAGCTGTAGTGTTAGTTTTA
The DNA here is from genome assembly GCF_037027245.1 of Pseudoalteromonas sp. CH_XMU1449-3. Taxonomy (NCBI): domain Bacteria; kingdom Pseudomonadati; phylum Pseudomonadota; class Gammaproteobacteria; order Alteromonadales; family Pseudoalteromonadaceae; genus Pseudoalteromonas; species Pseudoalteromonas sp. CH_XMU1449-3. The sequence continues at coordinate 89,598 of NZ_JAYMDY010000011.1, read as the reverse complement.
GCGATGCTGGGCGATTCACAAAATTTGAGGTTAAAAACAGTGAAAACATTGAGCTTTTTGACTTAACTCTAGACGATGATGATATAGCAGAGCTTGAACGCCTTGAATCTAACTACAAAGAGGTTAGAGGAGAGAATAGAGGTGTCCCATACGAAGAAGGCGATACGTTTAGATTAACCGCTCACATGTTTCGACATACGTTGGCCTACTTTGTCATTGCCAATAAATTAGGTGAGCTTGATGATATTAGATATCAATTTAAACATTTAACTAGCCTAATGACGTTTGTTTATACTCGAAGAGCATTTTTGGCCTCAACAACTTTAATTAAAACTACTGAAGAGTTTAATGAGATTTTAATTGACCGTGTTGCAGAAGAGTTAATAGATGAAGCCGAGTCACAATCACTTAAAGGTGGTGCTGGTGAGCAAATTAATAAAACATCTAAAGATCTGATAATAGGTATTACTGATAGTCAAAGTAAAGATTCGACTGTGATTAAGCAGATCCATTTCAGTTCAATTGAAGAACTGAAAAAATTTCTCGTCAAAAATATTAAAAACATACGTGGCTTACCTACGGGGTACTGCACTGCGGGAGAAGCTTGCAAGATAAAAGGAGCAGGAATCCCTAGTGGCTGTGTGTATTGTGGTAGTAAAATCATTACCAAACGCCACAAGGTCAATTGGCAAATAATAAAAAAAGAAGCAACGCAGAAACTAGAGGCATATGCGGCATTAACCAAAGAAGAGCAAGAAGATTACGAGCTATTTGCTATTCACTGGAAAAATAATATAGCAGCAGCTGACTATGTATTAGATGAAGGCAAAGCGCATACAAACCAAGGAGAACAAGCATGAGTAGCGCATACGATGATATAAAACGTGCTTTTGAAGAGATGAAATCTGATGGCAGCAAGATAACCAAAAATGCAGTAGCAACGAGAGCTAAAAGAAATATTGCAAATCTATCTAAAGAAGAAGAAAAATGGGTAAAGTTACGAGAAAATATTGAAAAAGCTCAATTAACTTGGGAAGAAAAAAATAAAGATAATTTAATAAAACAACTCAGAACAAAGGTAGCCGAACTAAAAAGCAAGCTTGCTAAAGAAAAGCAAAAAAACGAGATTGACCCTAAGGAAATCGATAAGGATTTTGAAAAGCTACTGGTGCGATTACAAGAAATGTACGCTGAAATAGATAAGCTCAAACTGATTAATGCTGATTTAAAAAATCAACTTCAGCACTCAGGGCAACATACAGAAATAAGAGTGGATACGTCTACTGGTGAAATTATTGAATTAGTTTCAACGAAACAATAGATTAGATGTAGTAGTAGATTAGATGTAGTAGCTCATATCTCATCTTACAGTTTTGTTGATTAGGTTTAGACTTCACCTGACAGGCAGCAAGAGCGAACAAGAGACGGTCAGAGTGATCTGGATATGTGAACTTAATTCTACAAAGCGGACGCTTAGCGACCCCGTTCATGCAATAAAATTGAGTTTAGGCAATCCGCATTAATTGTATAATGATGTCTCTGCTTCTAAAGAGTATGATTATGAGAACCATTGGAAAACTGGCAAAAGATTTAGATATCAATGTTGAAACGATCCGCTTTTATGAGCGCCAAGGTTTAATAGAGCAGCCTCCAAAACCCGAATCAGGTTATCGAAAGTATGACGAGACACACGCTAATCAACTCAAATTTATTCTGAAAGCTAAAGCATTAGGGTTTACGCTGAAAGAAATTGAATCACTGATGTCACTAAGTAGCAGTTGCGCTGATATAGAATCGATGGGATTGCAAAAACTTAATCTCATCCGTAATAAAATTGCTGATTTACAGCGGTTAGAGAAAGTAATTCAAGATATGACAGATTCTTGCAAGGCCAATCAAGACCCTCAATCCTGCCCGGTAATAAATTCACTTAAATAGCTATTGACCCCGTACTTATGTACGGAGTTTATACTACCTTAAAAATTGAGGTAGATAGTTATGATCAATAAAATTCTAGATAAAGTAGGTTCTGGTGGCGTTTGGCTAGCCGCCCTTAGTTGCACAGCATGTTTTCCTGCGCTCGGCTCATTGGCATCTGCTCTTGGGTTAGGTTTTCTTTCACATTTTGAAGGGATAGCGGTGAACACCTTATTGCCATTATTTGCTTCACTAGCGTTGTTAGTTAATTTCTATAATTGGTATCAACATCGAGAGTCATTAAGAGGCATTTTAAGTGTCATTGGCCCAATTGCAGTATTGCTGACCCTTTATCCTTTATGGCAATACGACTGGAGCACTTACTTATTTTACTTTGGGATCATTTGGATGGTCGTAATGTCTATTTTAGATATTGTTAAGCCCATTAAGGAACCAGTATGCAAGGTATAGAATTAAAATCTAAGATAACTTGCCCTGAATGTGGATTTAGCAAAGTTGAAACCATGCCTACAAACGCTTGCCAATGGTATTACGAATGCGAAAGCTGTAAAGCACTACTTAAACCGTTCAAAGGTGATTGTTGCGTTTACTGCTCTTATGGAACAGTTAAGTGTCCTCCTATTCAAGAAGGCAATGCATGTTGCTCAGGTAAGTAGCCTAGTATTCGGTGGTTCTGTGCCAACCAAGTAATATCTTAAATGCGATTGCGATTAACACTAAACCACCAAATAGTTCAGCTTTAGACTCCAGCCATACGCCACTTCTTTCGCCGATATTCACACCAATCTAGCTAAAGGCAAACGTCGTGACGCCTATTATCAAGCAAGCTACGGCTATATCTACCTCAAGCAATGTGATTGCATAACCTGCCGCCATTGCATCAATACTGGCGGCAATAGCAAGAACAAATAGCACACGATGAGTAACATTAGCAATATCTTCTTCAATTCCTTCAGATTGGGACTCATAAATCATTTTTGCCACCGATAAATAATAGCAAAATAAAAGCTATCCAAGGTGCATAATCTTCAATCCAAGATGATCATCCTTTACCGCTGTAATAGCCTAAAAGAGGTATAAAGCCTTGGAAAAATCCAAAATAAGCAACGGCTTTAATAAAGAGTTTTTCAGCATTTGCTACTTTTTTAGAACCTAAGCCTATGGATACTGCAAACACGTCCATACTGAGTGCTATAGCTAATACAAATACTTCAAACAAATCGATTAAACCTGAATAAAATTGTTATAAGATTACGTGACGTATAATTAGTTACTTGACTGATGTTAAACACCTAAGGTTTGCTGACAGTTGCTCAATTATCGAAGCCTTATTTTTACACCAAATTTCAGCCAGATATTCAGTAACAGTGCCAACACTTGAAGGAAACAGAATATTCCCCGCCACTTTGGCGAAAGGGCCATCAGTTTCGAGTAAAATCCTATCTTGAGGTATCCACGATATTACTTTTTTAGCTCTGGCTGAAGTAAGCATGGCTGGCCCAATAGAAAAGAAACAGCCTAGCTCGACGGCTTCTAGAACTTGCTTCTTAGTACCTAAAAACCAATGAAGAATAGAAGTACCAGCATCGGGGTATAACTTAAGTTGTTCAAGTACTTCACCTGTCGCATTAAGACTATGGATAGTTAATATTTTGTTATCAAAGCCTTCACATTTTTTCAAAATATGCGTAAAAACCTCTAATTGATCATCAAAGTAATCAGCATAACCTTTTGAGCCATCCAGCCCAATTTCTCCAATATATCTAGTTCTATCAACTAGCTTATCGAATAGAGGTAGTTCATTTTTCCTTAAATGAGCAAGTTGAGGGTGCAGACCCAAAGCCGTTTTACAGTGTTTTATGTCACTTGTTAACTGGACAGTACCTTCAAAAGCTGACGGCACCGTAGTTACTGATAGCACGTAATAATTACTGCTTTTTATGTCGTTCAATACCTCTTGATAATCTGGATATAAATCAACATGGCAATGAAGATCCATCATGATGATTTATCCGCTTGGAGAAATAATTCAACCTCTGCCAATCCTCGCTTAATAGTTGATTCTAATTTTTCTCGTATATCTTTTTCTTGTGGTATTGGTCCTGACTTTCGAAGCCAAGAACGATAGTTATCGGATTGTTTCAATCTAATAATGGCAGTTTGAACCGCTTGGAGATCATCGCGAGTATCTTTTTCTTTAATAAGACCTCTCAACCGCTTTGTCTTGTATGGCGCATCTTGTGTAAAACCAGCATGAAAAACTGACGCTCTTCGAATAAGGCAAGGTACACAATGCCCACACTGTTTATGCTCTCTGTGCCAATGACTACAAGAAACACTCAGAGGAACTGCTTTTCTAATTGCGTCTTGATCAACACATTCCGCTAACATTTCACCTTTAGTTTTGAATTGATAGGGGTTTACAAATTTGACATGAAACCCAGTGTCTCTAAGCAAAGATTCAAGCCTGCTTAGAAAATTAGGATGAGTAGTTCTAGTACTATGGCTACCAATCCGTCTTCTGGTAAGCGGTGGATTTATAGAAATATAGCCATTCTCAGGGACGACAATAGTTTCAATACTGCTATCGCAATTAGCATTTCTTAAGGCTGATATACCAAGTACCGCCATAGCTAGGAAGTTGAAGCTTCTTCCCCTCATGCTAATGTCAGTTTTACCTTCTAACTGCTTGATAATATGAGGAGACATTGAATAGGACAATTCGCCGAATGGCGGGGACAATAAATGCTTAATATCTTCCTGTTTTGCGCCATCACCACGATAAGCGTGACTAACCAAAAGCGGTTTTAAGGCTGACTCTCCGTTTAAAATGTCAATTGCACCAACTGCGCTATCAAGACCTCCTGAAAAAAGGCAGACTGAGTTGAGTCCAATTAATGATTTTGCTTTTGCTTTCGCTTGCTCACTTGTTTTAGGAGTCGGCATCGGCATAGTTGTTTTTTCAAAAGTAAACTGCCATTGATCGCCCGTTAGAAAGTTGAGCAAAGAACTTAGTTCAGGCTCAACAGTATTCCACATATCCTCATCGGTAACAGGAACATGTAAATGCATTTTTCTAGCCCATGCATTTTCTGCATTATCCCTCAATTCAAATGTATCAGCGGCGGTAACAGCGGTTGCAATTGTTATCAGATCTATTGCATCAGCATCTACATTCAATCCCAAATCACGAACTGTTTGTAGTAGTTGTTTTGACACTAAGCTGTGCTTAGTGATGTCATTTTGATGCGTATGGAACATCTGGACAGGATGACAATCATTAGAAAAATCAGGCAAGTTAGCTGGGTCATGATTAAAATAAAAATTAGTCATCAAAGCTCTCCCACTCATCAACTGTCATGGCAATAGCATCGGCTTGAATTTTAGTAATATTTTCCTTACTGATAGTACTGGGGTTGCCATTAGTTACTTTGTCTAACTGTTCTTGTGTGATCACTTTTATTAATTCCCTTAATTCAACTTCCATTTGATGATGCTTGCTTGCTGGCTCTACATGAAACCAAGCTCTGCCCATGCCTTCAACCACATCCTGAAATATAAGATCTGTTAAATAACAACCTATGGCTTCTTGGATAACTTCGTCGGTAAAACTGTTAGGATCAAACTCTTCAGTATCGGGTAATGCTTCCTCTAGTGCGTAATCCAACGCAACTCTTACAGCATCCGAATCGGCATTATGAGGCGCTAAATGGCTAGCAATTTTGTCAATTGCTTGGTCAGTCGATAGCCCAGTTAGATCACCTAATGATAAGCTTTGATTATTAACCGTTACTGTGTCGCCACGCATGAAACCAAGCAATCCAGAACCAGCAGTTATGCCGCTTGCTAGTCTCCGGCTAGTACTCTTACCTCCACCAGAGCCTTTTCTAGAGTAACTTTTTAATGAACGCCTTAGATCCGAAGTTGATCCACCTGTTTGAGCGTACTTACCAAATGCTCTTCTTGCACTAGCAAACCTATTTGGAGGCGGTGTTGCTGTTGGTGAACCGCCGATTTCTTGTTGAACCTTGTCATTGTCAATATCGTTACTATTGTCATTCTGATCATCTGCTTGACCACTGTCAAAGCCTGTTTGATCATCCCCATCAGTACCTGATGCAGGTTCTATCGTGACGGGGTCTCCTTGCTCTGCCCACGATGGAATTAGCGGACTCTTGTTATTCGGTCCTGTTGACGATGCGGACGTACCCATTTTACTTAGTTCCCTCTAGTTCTTTTAAAATTGGATTAAGCCACCTTTGTCGGGGCAAGCTTTTTAAGAATGTAAGAAGACTTAAACAACATTTATCATCCTGCTTGGCAAGTAGCACTGCTCCATAAATGCCTGTAGGTCTTTCAGTCCAATCACCAATCAACTTAAAGTTTTCAATCAAACCATCCATGACTGACATGTATTCTTCCTTAGGAGTTGTGGTAATCGCAGTAGAGTTAACGCCACTGACCCTTACCTTTTGCTTCATTAAGTCTTCTACAAGTTTTTGAGCGGCTCCTGACATTACCGCATTAACAGCGCCCATTGGAATGCTTTCTCGACTCAGATACGCCGCTGGAGTCAAATCCATCTCAGTAAACATTGGAGGTAATTTTGACCATTTATCAATAAAAGCTAGGTCGAGTTTCCACTCTTCAGGTAACTTTATTTCATCAAATTCAACTTCTGAATTTTCGAGATCCGCTAAAACTTTTGGATATCCGTTTTCCTTATCAATTAATTCATAAAGCTTGTTAGTAGCCTGAGTGCCTAAGCACCTCTCAAAAATTACCAGCTTAGTGATAGTTTTCTCGTCAAGCTGCATTCCTCGACGGTGAGCCGTTTTCTTTCTCATCTTAACTTGATTGAGTAATCGCTTAACTATGCGAGGGTTACCGTTAATGTTTGTGGATTCAGCTAATAGTGGAGCTAACTGTTCAGCAACTACAAATTTGCTTCTGAGTCCTGAATGCTTTTCGATATCGTGATCCTGAAGAAGCTCATCAACGGTAATTTGTGGTTGTTTCCAAGAAAGCCTTAATGATTCTTCAAGGGCACATCTTATCGCTTCTAACTGAGCATCTGTCACTCCGTGGTCTTGAGCGGTGAGCATCATTAAATATGCCCTTATCTCAAGAACACCGGGCCTTGGTACATGCACAGGAATTTGAATAAGCTTGTCTAAATAATCAGTTTGATGTCGTTGAGATGCACCTTTGTGATATTCAGGTACTGCCAAACGGATCATGTCTTCATCGGCGGCAATGACAAATGCGGTATTTGGTAAAAATAGAAATAATCTGATCGCCTCAAGTGTTGAAATGGCATTAAATGGAGAGCAGCGATCTAAATTATCGACATAGACAATAAGTGGCTTATCAAACTCCTTTAACAGATCAGAATATGCTTTTCGGAATTCTTTAATTTCTTTAGGAGGTGAGAATGATTTCTTATCTTTGATCAAACCTTTGTTTTTCTTCGCAACATCCTTAGCGCCATCGACAGCACCTTTTACATCATCAACATCAAGTTCACCATCGTCACCACCACTGAATAGTCCCATGATCTTCTGTATACCACCCATAGTCGGTATACCAGCTAATGCTGCACCACCATCCATTAGCAGTCCCATCAGTCTGATCTTATCTATTCGTCCAGCAAACTCTATTGCTTTTGCACTTAGATTTTTATCGTCTGCTGCTTTTTTTACTAAAGTAGATGCAATTGTTTCTAATAGCGCTGCTTTAGCGTCATCGTATCCTTGGAAAGTCCATGCATCGAAATGCACTTGTATATATTCTTGTTCATCAGTTTCCAAAGATGCTTTGGTAAGTTCAAGAATCGTGGATTTTCCAGCGCCCCAATCACCAAAGACACCTATACTAATAGGCATTAATTCCTTTTCAGTGATAAGATCTTTAATCGACTCAGCCGTTTCATTAAAGTTTAAGAAGTCAATTTTTGACTCTTTATCAGACCACATAACATCTCCTTTTATTTATTATTTTTTTGTTCCATTCTTTCAATAGTTCGATGAACCGTCGGGCGGCTAACAGAATATTTCTTCGCTAATGCAGAGATCGATTCACCATTTAATTTATCTTTATATAATTCTTTCGCTTGTTTGTCTGATAAAGCAGGCAACCTACCCATATGTTTGCCTTTAGCCTTCGCTTCTTCGCGACCTTCTGCGGTTCTGGCTTTTATAAGATCCCGCTCAAGTTGAGCGAATACTCCACATAGGTTGATCATGGCGGTGGCAAACGGATTATCATTTTTAGTATTGAGAGAGCCGTCGATAATATTTAAACAAGCCCCCTTTTTGTGGATACTTTCAATAGCCTCAAGAATAGACTTTAATGATCGGCCTAGCCGATCAAGGCGAGTAACAATTACCTCATCACCCTCCCTGATAAAATCGATGAGTTCCTTTAGCTTTTCTTCATTTCTAATGGAAGCACCTGACTGTTTTCCTTGAAATATTTTTTCACAGCCATGAGCGTCCAACTTGGACAGTTGAATATTTAAATCTTGCTCTTTAGTTGAGACTCTTGCAAAACCAACTTTCATATGTACGAAACCTGTAACTTTCGTACATCTTAACAATCAAGTGAACGAAAGTACATTAAATAAATTTCGTACATGAACGTAATAAAATATAGTTATTCGTACACAACGCGGATAGAAAATGAATGACAATTCTAACTATCAAGTGACTTAATTATTCCACACGCTTCAATGGTGTTTTCAGTTGTACACAAACTTGCCATTTGTTGAAGCTCAGCTTTTAGTGCTTTGAGTTCTCTCATTCGATTGTTAACTAAGGCCAATTGTTGAGCAATGAGCTTATTAACACTTGCACAGCTTTCTTCTGGCTTATTTTTCAGTTCCATAAGGCGTTTAACATCTGTTAGAGGGATATCCAAACTTCGGCAATGCTTTATAAACTCTAATTCTTTTAAAGCCCGTTCACCGTATAACCTGTAATTCCCTTCAGTACGTTCAGGAGTTGAAAGCAACCCTTCTTTCTCGTAATACCGAATTGTTTGTATCGAACACCCTGTCGTTTTTGAAAGTTCACCTATCTTCATAAAACTTTAGTCCTAAATCTTGACTCTATAGTCACTATAGACTTTATAGTTAAGTTATCAAGCAAATAACTAAGGCCGTGCAATGAGTGGTTGTGGTTGCGAAGTCGAACTAAAAGATGCGAAACAAAAACATGTGCTGTATTGGTTGCTAGGTATTAATGCGGTTATGTTCTGCGTTGAGATTACTGTGGGCCTATATGCAAACTCAACGGCTTTGATAGCAGATTCAATGGATATGCTGGCTGACGCAATTGTCTATGGTATTGCTCTATATGCCGTGAGCCGATCTTTAAAGCATAAAGCCAATGCAGCCCTTATCAGCGGTTACTTTCAGCTGACACTCGGAATACTGGTAATCTTTGACATAGTAAGAAGACTCGGAGAAGGTGAGCCTCACTCTTGGTTCATGATCGGCTTTGGTTTTGTAGCATTAATAGCAAACGTCATTTGTTTAGTTTTAATCAGAATGCAAAGCAATGGTGAAGTCCATATGCGTGCAAGCTGGATATTTTCAGCCAACGATGTGATCGCAAACTTGGGGGTCATTGCTGCTGGTGTTTTAGTGATGCTACTTGATTCTCGCTGGCCTGACATTGTGATTGGTAGTGTGATTGCAACCCTAATTTTAAGAGGGGCTTACCTGATTATTACTGATGCGAAGAAAGAGCTGAGCAACGCAGAGTTAACAAGCGAAAACAATAGCTGTAGTGGAAGTAAATCAAAATCATGTTCTTAAAGGAGATGGATAATGAGTGCTAATTATTTAGAGAAAACACAAATATTAGACTTAGATGATCACAGCATCCAATCTCTAATAGCAGATCGGAATTGGAATACAATGGATGAATACAACACAATAGGAGCTGCTTACACCTTTGTTAAAGATGAGATTCAGTTTGGTTACAACCGCAGCGATGATATATCTGCGAGTGAAGTTTTAGCGGATGGCTATGGACAGTGCAATACCAAGGGAAACTTGTTAATGGCTCTATTCCGAGCGCTTGGTATTCAGTGCCGATTTCATGGTTTCACGATTGACCAACAGCTTCAGAAAGGCGCTATTCCTTCTTATGTATTTTGGCTTGCCCCAAAATCCATTATCCATAGCTGGGTAGAAGTGCTCTATGAAGGTAAGTGGATCAATTTAGAAGGCTTCATTCTCGACGAAGCTTACCTAAGTTCAATTCAATCCAAATTCAGTCAAGCTAAAGATAATTTTTGTGGTTATGGAATAGCTACTACCTGCATAAGTAACCCAGAGACGAACTGGGTTGGTAAAGATACTTATATTCAAAAAGAAGGCATACACGACGACTTTGGCTTTTATGACTCACCCGATGAATTCTATGCTGAGCAGGGAACCAATCTAACGGGTATTAAACGTTGGGCGTACCAAAACTTTATCCGTCATATCATTAATTGGAATGTACAAAGGCTTAGAAGAAAAAATGTAACCGCCGAGGCTCAACATGCATAACCACTCTCACGGTCATGATCACCCTCACAATGATGAGGACGCTTCGAGACGCATTGGCTGGGCTTTTTTTCTAAACCTCACGTTTACCATCATCGAATTTATCGGAGGTTGGTTAACCAATAGTACGGCAATCATGGCAGATGCTATCCATGATTTAGGAGATAGCATCTCCATAGGCACCGCATGGGGATTAAATAAGCTCAGTAACAAGCCTGCCTCTAGCCAGTTTTCATATGGTTACAAGCGCTTTTCATTGCTTGGCGCATTGATTAACGGTTTGGTATTAACTGTTGGTTCTGTTTTTATACTAATTGAGGCCATACCAAGATTAGCTAACCCCGAAATGCCTCAAGTCGAAGGAATGCTTTTATTAGCTATTTTTGGCATGGTGGTAAACGGTTACGCTGCCTATAAGCTAAGTCATGGAAAGACCTTAAATGAACGAGTTTTAAACTGGCACTTGCTTGAAGACGTTTTAGGTTGGATAGCTATATTTATTGTATCAATCGTATTGATGTTTGTTGAATGGCCCATACTCGATCCTATTTTATCAATTGGGTTTACCCTTTTTATTTTATTTAATGTTGTAAGAACACTGAAAACGACACTTATGCTCTTCTTGCAAGCGACACCAGATATTGATCTTATTGAAAATATTAAATCGAAAATAGTTTCTAAAGCCATTGTGGGTGAAGTACATCACTTACACATCTGGTCACTTGATGGTGAACACAACGTTTTAACCGCCCATATTGTTTTAAACACTGAAATATCTAACGAAGAGCTGAAATCGTACAAGCTAGAGTTGCGACAGGAGCTTAAAGAGTTTGATTTTGCTCATACAACAATTGAAATAGAGTTCATAGACGAGCAATGTCGTGACGCAAGCTAAACGATAGTGTTAACATTGGCATAACTAAGAGATAGTTGAAACGAAATGAATATTAAACAATTCCCTGCATACATCATGATAGTGCTGATATTACTTCAGTCATTTTCTGCTGTGGCAAAAGTTGCTGATGTTCATATTGTTGATTCCGAGCATATAAAAACCGAGCATGTTCATGCTTTAGATGACCACATTTCTTCTGAAAAATTAATACAATCATCAGCAGATAATGACCAACACAACCCCGCTGATTGTCATCATTGCGGACACTGCAATGGCTCGCATGTACAGTTTGCTACGCATGTTTACATCAGTAGAGACATTGATTTCAAATCAAGTCAGGTATTTGATTATTTAAAAGTAGTCATTGAAGCTCCCCCTTCCAGATTACTTCGACCTCCCAAAAGTTAGTCCTTTTATTTAATTGGCGCGTTAGGCGGTGAAGCCAACGCTCGTTTCATAAAATAAACAGGACAAAATATGAATATGTCTTATTTTAAGGCCCCCGTACTTGCTTGGAAGAAAGTAAAACGGTTGCTTCTGTTGTCGTTTTTAGTGACAACTAATAATGTATTTGCAAATGACTTAACTGTTGATTCAGTTTCATTGTCAGAGGCAATACAACGAACACTTGCAAACAACCCACAGCTAACAGCTTTTAAATACAAACAAAAGCGTTTAGACGGCGAGTTAGCTACCGCAGGGTTAAAACCTGAATATAACGTCAGCGCTGAATTGGAAAACTTTGCAGGTACAGGTGATGTATCTGGATTCAGCGACGCTGAACTTACCTTATCAATATCTTCCGTGGTGGAATTGGGAGATAAGGTAAATAGCAGAAAGCTTTATGTTAATGCCCAACAGCAAGCAATAGCTGTTGAAAAAAGAATACAAACACTCGATATTTTGGGTGAAGTAGCAGCTCGCTATATCGATGTTTTGACGTTACAGCAAATCATGCTCGTCAATGAAAATGCAGAAAAGCTAGCACGAGAAACCTATCAAACTGTCTCCAAAAAAGTTCGTGTTGGTTCGGCACCGTCATCAGAGCAAAAACGAGCTGATGCAGCTTTAGCAACAGCTCGACTAAAGACGCTAACCATTTCCAAGCAGTTAGAGGCCAGTGTTCGTAAGTTAGCTATTATGTGGGGAGAACAATCACCGCAATTCTCTCGTGTATCAGGCGATTTATTTGCACTTCCCAAAACAATATCACTCGAATACATCATGGCTCAACTTTCTCAAAGTCCTCATATATTAGCTTATGCAGAGCAATCGAGAATTCAGCAAGCTCAATTACAATCAATCAACGCACAAAGCCACGCTAATATAACGTGGAGCGCAGGTGTGAAAAGACTTGAAGGTAGCAATGAGACTGCGTTGGTTGCAGGAATTAGCGTCCCTCTGTTTACGAGTGATAGAAATAGAGGCAGCTATCAATCTCAAAAAGCAAAACTCGATGAAGTTGAGCAGCAACGGAAAGCCAGTGAGCGAGCAATTTACAGCCAATTAGCGACATTTTATGCGGCTCAGGAAGAGGCTCGCCTTACGGTTGAAACCTTACAAACCAGTATTATTCCGCCTCAAGAAAGTGCTTTGTCATTAGTGCAAAAAGCCTATTCGGACGGGCGCTTTAGTTATTTAGAGCTAGTTTCAGTTCAAAAAGAGCTTATTGAGATGCAATATGCGCTTATTTTTGCCGCAAGTGAGGTTCACAAACAAAGCGCCTCCATTGAGTCCTTATCAGGCATTCCATTAATTTCTTCCGGCAATACAGAAAGCCAACTTTCAAGCTTTATTGAGAATTAATCATGAAAAAGAAAAATATATTAAATTCACCAATCAGCCTTTTCAAATTAATGCTTGTTGCTGTAATTGGTTTCACCTCCATCACGACCTCAGCCAGTGAAGAACACAAAGATGAAATAGTCTCTATGTCTGTTGAGATGGCTAAACAAAACAGCATTGAAACAGTAGCAGCAACTAGCGGTGTTATTCATAACGAAGAAGTTGTATATGGAAAAATCGTTGCCGATCCTGCCTCACTTGCGCACGTTAACGCTAGATTCGATGGTGTTATTAAGGAAGTAAAAGTCAATCTCGGCGAAGAGGTCAAAAAAGGTGAAACGTTGGTAGTGATTGAATCCAATGAGAGCTTAAATCAATATTCGATAAAAGCACCAATGTCTGGGCGTATAGTCGCTAGGCAAGCCAATATTGGCGAGCTTACAAATGGTGAAAACTTGCTGACAATAGCCAATTTTGACGTGGTTTGGGCACAACTATCAGTGTTTCCTACTCAGCTAAGTAAGGTTAACGCTAACCAGCAGGTGCTAATTCATAGCACTGAATTTAATCAAAGTGCGCAAATTAGCTATTTAACACCATCACTAAACGACAAGCCATACTCATTGGCATTTGTAAAATTGGATAACAAAACCAACAAGTGGCCGCTTGGCACTGTAATTAAAGGTGCGGTTACGACCAGTCAACACTCTGCTCCAGTTGTTGTGCCAAAAGGAGCCATTCAAGAGTTTGAAGGCAAAGATGTTGTTTTTATTAAAGAAGGCAATGAATACCACCCTAGCGCCGTAAAAACTGGCGCTTCAGACGCTATCAATATTGCTATCATCGACGGTTTGAACGTCGGCGAAAGTGTGGTTGTAAAGAACAGTTATCTGCTAGTTGCTGATCTAAAAAAATCGGAGGCTGGACATGAACACTAATCTCCGACCTTTTTGTCCTCTACATATTGGCTTCAGTATTATCGAGGTGAAAATATGATCGCTTGGATACTAGAATTATCTATCCGTAGACGTGGTACTATGTTGCTTATGGCCTTGTTTATCATCGCTTTAGGAATATGGAACTATCAGAAGCTACCTATTGACGCTGTGCCAGATATAACCAATGTACAGGTACAAATAAACACGCAGGCTCAAGGTTATTCACCTTTGGAAACAGAGCAACGGATTACGTTTATCGTCGAAACGGGCTTGGCAGGTTTACCTAAGCTGGATTATACCCGTTCACTTTCTCGATATGGCCTGTCGCAAGTGACTGTTGTGTTTGAAGAAGGCACAGATTTGTATTTTGCCAGAAACCTAATCAATGAGCGACTTAGCGCAATTAAGGAGCAACTACCGTTTGGCATTGAACCAGAAATGGGACCAATTGCTACGGGCCTCGGTGAAATATACATGTACAGTATAACTGCCGACGAAAGTGCAAAGCAGAATAATGGCTTACCCTATGATGCGATGGCGTTAAGGGAGATCCATGACTGGGTAGTGAAACCACAACTTGCATTGGTTAAAGGGATTACGGAAATCAATGCAATTGGTGGCTATAAAAAGCAATACCATATCAATCCCGATCCGTTAAGGATGTTGCACTTCGGTATTACCAGTGAAGCACTATCAAATGCAATAATGCGAAATAATGCAAATCAAGGGGCTGGATTCATCGAAAGAAGCGGACAGCAAATTCTTGTTCGTTCACAAGCTCAGTTGCAATCTATTCAAGACATCCAAAACGTCATTATAAAAAGCGACGACGGCACACTTGTAAAAGTTAAAGATGTCGCCGAAGTTGCGATAGGAAAAGAGCTAAGGACAGGAGCTGCATCACTGGAAGGCAAGGAAAGTGTGATTGGCACCGCAATGATGCTGGTAGGAGAAAATTCACGCTCGGTGGCATTGGCTGTTGGTGACAAGCTTAGTGAAATCCAAAACAGTTTACCTCAAGGCGTGTCCATAGTTCCCTTATATGACAGGACAACTCTGGTTGATAAAGCAATTAGCACCGTACAGAAAAATCTTATTGAAGGTGCATTACTGGTTATCTTCGTATTGTTCCTATTACTGGGTAACATACGCGCCGCTTTGATTACCGCCGCAGTAATTCCTTTGGCAATGTTGGCAACAATCACGGGCATGGTTCAAAGCAAAGTCTCTGCGAATTTAATGAGTCTGGGAGCCTTAGATTTTGGATTGATTGTCGATGGCGCGGTAATAATCGTTGAGAACTGCATTAGGCGGTTAGCAGAAAGCCAAAAACGAAATAGTTCTGTCATTTCCCTGAAAGAACGCCTAGACATTGTTTATTCTGCTACCAATGAGGTTATACGACCTAGTGTTTTTGGCGTATTGATCATAACGATTGTCTATTTACCTTTGTTTACCTTATCGGGTGTCGAGGGCAAAATGTTTCATCCGATGGCCGCAACGGTGATAATCGCTCTATTGTCTGCAATGGTATTTACCTTCACGCTAGTCCCCGCTGCGGTTGCTTTATTCTTGAAAGGCAAAATCAGCGAAAAAGAAAGTCCAGTAATTGTCGGCGCTAAGTCAGTTTATAGTCCTGTTTTGAAGTGGGCTTTAAAACTACGTTGGCTAGTTGTTTGCGGCGCTGCTTTACTTGTGACATTTAGCATATTACTTGGTAGTAAATTAGGATCTGAATTTGTTCCTCAACTTAATGAAGGTGACATTGCACTGCACGCGATGCGTATTCCGGGCACGGGTATTGACCAAGCTGTAGAAATGCAGAAGGTACTTGAACAACAAATTATGAAATATGATGAAGTTGTTACGGTGTTTTCAAAAACGGGCACAGCAGAAGTTGCGACAGACGCGATGCCGCCAAATGTGACTGATACTTTTCTGATATTAAAGCCGAGAGAGCAATGGCCCGACCCTAATTTAACGAAAGAGGATTTTGTTGAAAGGCTGGAAAAAGATCTCAGCTCTATTCCCGGCAATAATTATGAGTTTACTCAACCAATTCAGATGCGATTTAACGAATTAATTAGCGGAGTAAGAGCTGATTTAGGGATTAAGCTCTACGGTGATGATCTATCCCAACTTGTCATTTCTGCACAAGAAGTTTTGGCTACACTCAATACAATTTCAGGTGTTGCTGATGCGCGGCTCGAACAAGTTGATGACGTGCCTATCTTTACCGTTAACCCCAAGCCTGAAGCATTAGCGCTATACGGGTTGGATGCAAGCGACTTACAGTCTTGGTTAAAAACAGTCGTGTCAGGTGAAGGCGCAGGGTTAATATTCGAAGGTGATCGTCGATTTGAAATTGTAGTTAGATATCCTGAGCTGTTGAGAGCCAACCTTGATCAGCTAGGTAATTTGCCAATCGCGACAGAAAGTGGTGAGTTTGTACCTGTAAGCGAAGTTGCAGAGTTAAATTATACGACAGTTCCAAGTCAAATAAGCCGAGAAAATGGTAAGCGACGAATTGTAATTACAGCAAATGTTAGAAACCGAGATCTAGGCTCATTCGTACAAGAGGCACAGCAAAAAATTCAACAAAATGTTGAATTGCCTGCTGGTTATTGGCTTGAGTACGGCGGAACATTTGAGCAACTTGAGAGTGCAACGCAAAGATTATCCATCGTAGTACCTGCCACATTGTTTGTAATTTTGACACTGCTTGTCATAGCATTTAGTTCAATAAAAGATGCCCTGATCATATTTAGTGGTGTGCCTTTAGCACTTACAGGCGGCGTATTGGCTTTGTGGTTAAGAGACATGCCTCTTTCAATTTCTGCTGCTGTTGGATTTATCGCTCTTTCAGGGATAGCTGTATTAAATGGACTGGTGATGCTGTCATTCATTAAACAGCGATTACTTGAAACAGGAGAGCTAATAAACTCAATTATCGAAGGTGCAACTATCAGGCTTCGCCCTGTATTAATGACCGCTTTGGTTGCTAGCTTAGGTTTCATTCCTATGGCATTAAACGTCGGAACTGGGGCTGAAGTTCAGAGGCCATTAGCAACGGTGGTAATTGGAGGGATTATTTCCTCTACTTTACTTACTTTAGTTGTTTTGCCTGTTCTATATAGAATTGTTTACAGTAAATACAAATCTTAACTTTAATTTAGAGGCTTCTCGTAATGTTTTCGAGAAGCCTTTTGTTAAGTTACTTTTGCTCGTTCAGGTGTGTAAAAAGACCTATTTAAAACTAAATTACTTTTAAGACGCCGCGATACATTTGTATCTGACAATGAAACTCATGCTCTCCCTGTGACAAGTTTAATAAGGTAATTTGAGTAATTTCATTTAACTTAAGCTGTTCGCTTATATCCAATGAAGGAATAAGCATTATTTCAGCGCAGGGGGATTGCTCTTTATGACCGTTATGAACGCACGTCATTATTGCTAATTGCGCAGATTATGAATGAAACTGGTAAACGGATTATCATTTTTTGTACTGACAGAACCATTAATAATCTTTGAACAATCGCCCCGTTTGTGAGTACTTTCAATGTCCTCAAGAATAGACTTTAATGATCGGCCTAGCCGATCAAGGCGAGTAACTATTACCTCATCACCCTACCTGATGAAATCGATTAGCTTCTTTAACTTTTTTCATTTCTAACCGAAGTACCAGACACATTGCCTTATAATATTTTTTTACAACCATAATAGCCCAACTGAACAGTTGAGCATTCAAATCTTGTTCTCTAGTAGATACTCTTGCAAAACCACTTTCATGTGTAGGAAACTTTTAGCTTTCGGACATGAACGAGATAAAAGATCAATATTCGTTCATTTAAAAAGTGAAATAAATGACAACTCTAACTATCAAGATTAATTCTTCCACATGCTTTAACTGTGTCTTCACTTGTACACGAGCTTACATTTGTTGAAGCTCAGCTTGTAGTACTTTGAGTTCCCACATTAGATTGTTAACTAAAGCCAATTCCGCCTGTGTCTATCACAAGTTCAAAACTCAAACTCTAAATATAAGCTGATTTGATCTCCTTCAAAGAAGATTTTTTGCCCATAAACTCTTACACCGAAATGTGTAGATTAGTACTGATTCACAATAATTGCGCTGAAATTGAGTCAATCGTATTACAAATACTCTTATTGATACTGGCTCATTACTTGCAATTTTTCGAGAACATGACCACATGTAGAGAATAATAGGCTAACAGTGGGAAATATTTACACTATCAATGTAAGGATTACTTATGAAATACTCAAGATTTGCTGCAATGATCATCACCTCAACCATTGCTATGTTTGTCATGATGTATCTCAACACTTACGCAGTATCACATATATGGTTTAGTGAAACGCGTATCTATATGGCGTTGTATATGGGAGCAGGTATGGCAATGATCATGCTGGCCTTTATGCTTGGCATGTACAGTAACAAGAAGCTCAACATGGCTATTTTTCTATTGGCGACAATACTGTTCGCCATATGTCTTTATCTTGTTCGCTCTCAAAGCACAATTTCTGACACTGCCTACATGAAAGCGATGATTCCTCATCACTCCATTGCTATTCTTACTAGTGAGCATTCAACTTTGGAGGATGTACGCGTGCGTGAATTGGCAAATGGTATTATTAAAGCCCAACGAAAAGAAATAAAAGAAATGGAATGGCTGATTAAGGATATTTCTGAAAATGGAAAGGTCAGCTCACAAGCTCAGGCTGAGCAACGACCGCTCCCAAAGTTTGAAGGCACACTGAACAAAGGAGACTAAGATGACTAAGACAGCTACCCTGTACAGAATGGTCACTGACGAACATATCTGCCCCTATGGTTTAAGGTCGAAAGATTTGCTGGAGAGGCAAGGGTATGATGTAGAAGATCATAAGCTCACGTCAAGACAACAAGCTGATGACTTCAAAGATAAGCATGATGTCAAAACTACGCCACAAACCTTTATTGAAGGAAAGCGTGTCGGAGGATACGATGACTTAAGAGAGTATTTTGGTAAAGATGAAGCAGGTCAAACTGGCACAACCTACACGCCAGTTGTAGCCATTTTCTCGATAGCTGCACTTCTTGCTGTCGCATCTCAACATTTTGCTTCCGGCTCATTTATCTCCATCAGAACACTGATGCTATTTATAGCTTTTTCAATGACGCTCTTAGCGGTGCAAAAACTGAAAGACCTATACAGTTTCACAAATTCGTTTATTACTTATGATTTACTAGCGATGAGATGGATAAGATATGGTTATATTTATCCCTTCATTGAAGCATATGCAGGTATTGGTATGGTTGCCCAACTACAGCCTCTCGCAGTGGCACCATTTTCATTGTTTATCGGCACAGTTGGAGCAATTTCAGTTTTCAAAGCCGTTTACATTGACAAACGCCAGTTAAAGTGTGCCTGTGTAGGCGGCGATAGTAGTGTGCCACTTGGATTTGTATCGCTATCTGAAAACTTATTTATGATCGCGGGAGCATTGATTATGCTGCTGATGTAAAGGTATAGCTCTATTCGGCGGCTCCTTAACTGTTAAGATTAGACCTAGGATGCCAGCCCACACCTTTCTAATCCATATGTAACATTTTTTCTGTCGTACTGGCATCAAGATAACCAGAACTGAGCAAACAATCTCAAAGGTTGTACAAAATAACACTAAAGCTTTTTCATTAAGTTTTATTGTTATGCTCTTGTGGTGGCTTTCGCCACCACTTTATTAGTTTTCAAGTTCCACCATATCTTTCGCTGCAATGTCACCAGACACTAGCTTTACAGTTGCGAAATGATCATTCACAATTTTAGTAATTTGTACCGTTCCTACCTTTTCGATAGTGTAGGGATCGTCACCTTCACTCAATACTATTCTTTCATGGAATCTAATAACACTGTATTTTTGCCCAACCTCTGCGCCATGCTTAGCACCAATACAGATTAGAGTTCGATTATCAGAACTTTCTACTACCTGACCTCTCATCATGTATTTATGATAAAAAGTGGTATTAGAACAACCCACTAAATATAAACCGAATGTAAGCAATAAAAGAGCTTTTATATAGGGTGTTTTCATCACTGTTACCTCATTTGACTAACTAATTATCTATACACTTTTTTATGAATTCATTTGTTTTTCCGGCCAGCCCCCGAAGGTGCTTGATGACAACTCCAAGGCTTATGAACAGAGTTATCTTTGATGTTCTGATCAACAAATTTATAGTAACTTTCTTTAGTATGTGTCCACCAATCATCATGAACATCTGCGCCATACTTACGGATTACCTCCTCAATCCCATCAAGGCTTACGTTTGCGGCATCATAGGCAAGGTGTATTTCACCTTCTTTGATGTTGTAACTAACTTCATCTATACCAAAAAGCTGATCTATTTCTTTTACTAACTCGTCACAGCTTTCTTCTGTGACATTGCTAAGCTTTAGATTTCGAACAACTAAATTTTGCTCTCTAACGCCAACTCTATGATCTAAATCGCTCATAATTTTTCTCCTAATGTTTGTGTGAATGCTGTTGATTGCTATCTTTCATTTCTTCCATTTTCCGGTTCATCTGCGGCATCATGTTCTCCATCATTTCTAAATGATGTTCAGTCATCTTGATTTGTTGATGCATTGGCATTTCTTCCATATTTTTGTGCATGGATTGCATCATCTTCATCATTGAACGGTGATGTTCAACCATCATCTGCTGTTGCTTGTCAGGATCTTTTTCAGTTTTAATGGCATGGACTTCCTTTTTCATTTCCATCATTTTTTTATGCATTTCTCCCATGTTCTCATGTGGTATTGTCATGCCTTGATGCATATCAGCTTTGTTCGCACCTTCATGTTTATGCTCATTGTTTTGGGCAAATGAGCTAGTGGTTATCAGTAGTGAACTAATAAATAAAATTGATTTAGTTAACGTTTTCATGATTTTTACCTTCTACACTTTTATTAAAACTTGGGATCCAACTTGGTGTCGATTCCATATACCTGTGGTACTCCGAACCAAATTCAGCAATCGCCTGTGCTTCTTCGCGTTTCGCTAGCTTGACGTAAACAACGACTAAGATCGGAAACATCGCAAGTGTTGGGATTGTCGGCCACTGCAATAAAAAGCCGAACATGATTAGAATGAAAGCTACATACTGTGGGTGGCGACACCTTGCATACCATCCAGTTGTAGCCAATTGATGATGCTTTTGCGCGTGATGCAATACATTCCATGCTGAAGACAACATAAAGAAACCTGCAACAATAAACACCATACTCACTATATGAAATGGGTCCCAATGGGCATCACCTTGAAATCCAAAGAAAGTATGTAATAAATGCCCATTCTCATGCGCAAAGAAATTTACTTCTGGATAGGTCTCCGTCAGCCACCCCGACAGAAAATAGATAGTTAAAGGAAAGCCATACATTTCAGTAAATAGGGCAACAATAAAGGCGGAGAACGCTCCAAGGCTTCGCCAATCAGTAGATGTTTTTGGTTTGACAAAACTAAAGGCAAAAAAGATAAAAATTGCTGAGTTCAGTATCACCATTGACCATAAGCCATAATCATATGTCTCATTCATCACTGTTCTCCTTTTTATGTGATTCCTTACGTCCTTCTTCTAAACCTTGTATGTAGCCGTCACGATAGGCAGCATTTTTATCCGTGAGTTCTTGAAAGCTCTCTTCCTTTTTCTCATCAGGCGCATGTGAATGATCGTGGCCATGTTTGCCATGACTGCCATGCATAAATACGTGCATCAACGGGCATAGCAATAAAATCAAATAAGGAAGAAATTGCAGTACATGCTGTCCATGTTCAAAGATTAAAAAATAGGTGGCTGCGGCAATAAGCACCAATGCAGCCCAACCCGTGGGTGTTGACCAAAATTTAGGGTGCTCATTTTTCATATTGGCCTCCTATTGACCTTAAATTTTCCGCTGAAGCTTCAGACTTAGAATTTATCCAGAAGAGATTATCCACAGGGGAGATACTAACTAGTCCTTCTCCTTCAACGTTGGTATACGCTGCATCAAGCAAAACTTTAGCAACATGTTCTGCATCATCAAAAGCAACATAAATTGTCATAACTATATGTGCTGATAAGTGATTTCTGTTGTAAGTATCAGCATATGCACCTCTGCCCGTTGCTTTATGAATGGTAAAGCCTTTATAGCCATGTGAAAGTAGTGCCTCTTCTACTCGTGTTAACACCATTTCATCGAAAATGGCGGTCACTTTTTTCATCCTCCTAAACAACCTTTAAGACACCGCGATACATTTGCATCTGACAATGAAACTCATGCTCTCCCGGTGATAAGTTCAATAAGGTAATTTGAGTAATTTCATTTAATTTAAGCTGCTCGCTTACCTCCAATGATGGAATAAGCATTGTTTCAGCGCAGGGTGATTGATCTTTGCGCATAAACTTCAGAGTGACAGGTTGACTAGCAGACACTTGGATTGAGGATGGTGAATACACGCCATCCCTCACTTCAATGAGTACTTCATTACCTTGAACAATTGTTTTATTGGGTTTGTATAGCCAAAACCACCAAACAATCAGTGCGATTAACACTAAGCCTAATAAGTTAATTAACATCATCGTGTTTCTCCTTAATGCTCTTTTGCTTTAAACAAGCGAAGTCGATTTGCATTTGACACTACAGTCAATGACGAAAACGCCATTGCAGCACCTGCAATTACAGGGCTAAGCAGAATGCCAAAGAAGGGATATAGAACCCCCGCAGCAAAAGGAATCCCGGCTACGTTATAGACAAACGCGCCAAACAAGTTTTGTTTTATATTTCGTAAAGTAGCTTTGCTTACCGCTATGGCATCAGCTAGGCCATGAAGTGAACCACGCATTAGGGTAATGTCAGCACTTTCGATAGCTACATCAGTCCCTGTGCCTATGGCGAAGCCAACATCGGCTAACGCTAGCGCAGGAGCATCGTTGATGCCATCTCCTGTCATACCAACAATTTCGCCGCCTTCTTGTAGCTCTTTCACCTTGTTGGCTTTATCTTCTGGCAGCACTTCAGCAAGAAACTCACTAATACCCGCTTTTTTGGCAACAGCAGCAGCGGTTTCCTTGTTATCACCCGTTAACATGATGACGCGTATACCATTAGCCTGAAGTCGTTTGATAGCAGAGATTGAGTCTGACTTGATAGGATCTGCAACAGCAATGATTGCTGCAAGTTCACCATCTACAGCAAAGTACATAGGTGTTTTGGCTTCTTTGGCTAAAGACTGCGCTTGTTCAACAAAGCCTGTGAGGTCTATGCCTTTTAACTTCATTAGTTTATCGTTTCCGAAAAGCAGGGCTTTATTGTTGCAGTTTGCTTCTACACCAAAACCCGTAATGGCGTTAAACGCTTCAATTTTTAGTAACTCAATATCCTTATCTAACGCACTTTCAACAATCGCTTGCGCTAAAGGGTGCTCTGAGCCGCTCTCTAAACTTGCAGCAAGCTGTAGTACGTCTTTTTCGTCCGTAGCTTTTGCTAAAACAATATCGGTTACCTTAGGTGCCCCTTCAGTAATAGTGCCCGTTTTATCTAAAATCATGGCAGTGATTTTAGAGGCGGTTTGCAGTGCTTCACCGTTGCGAATTAGCACGCCTGCTTCTGCGGCCTTTCCTACTCCGACCATGACAGACATGGGCGTTGCCAAGCCCAAAGCACATGGGCAGGCAATAATGAGTACAGTAGTTGCTGATACGATGGCAAAAGCAATTGCTGGCTCAGGTCCAAAGTTAAGCCATGCTAGCGCACTTAACACAGAGATGATCATGACAACAGGAACGAAAAAAGCTGAAATAACATCAGCCAAGCGGCCAATCGGCGGTTTAGAATTTTGTGCTCGTTTCACCATATTGATGATTTGCGCAAGCGCCGTGTCTTTTCCAACACGTGTGGCTTTAAACATAATCATGCCTGATTTGTTCAAAGTACCAGCGACAACCTCATCTTCTTCGGCTTTTTCAACAGGCATAGGCTCGCCTGTCAGCATGGACTCATCAATAGAGGTGTGCCCTTCCAATACCACACCATCGACGGGAATTTTTTCGCCCGGTTTTACCTTTACAATATCGTTAAGTAAAACCTGCTCAATACCAATCTGAACTTCTTTGCTATCACGAACTACGGTTGCCGTTTTGGCCTGCAAGCCGATAAGACGCTTAATGGCCTCAGAGGTTTTACCTCTGGCTTTTATTTCTAATGCCAGACCTAAATCAATTAAGCCAATGATCATGGCGGTAGCTTCAAAATAAACATGCCGTGCCATTAATGGAACGGCGTCAGGTGCAAACACGACAACCATCGAATACACCCAAGCTGTACCTGTTCCTAAAGCTATTAAAGTGTCCATATTAGCGGAGTGGTTTTTAAAGCTTTTCCAAGCGCCAACATAAAAATGCTTACCTGAAAAATACATAACACCAAAAGTTAAAATGCCTACAACCAGCCAAGACATGCGTTCAAGGTTTGTTTCAACCGTCATTTCTCCAACCACAATGCTGTAGATCATCAAAGGAACACCGAGTGAAAGGGCAATAAACGTATCGCGCATTAGTTTTTTATAATATGCCCAATCAGCCGCTTCTTTCTCGTCAAGCGCATCTGCTGCCGAGCTATCATCAATTGGCTTCGCGTTATACCCCACAGACTCAACAGCTTTGATCAATTCTTCTGTCTTAGCTGTCCCAGAAACTGTTACAGTCCTATCAGCAAAATTCATTTCCGCACTGACTACACCAAGAGTTGCCTTTAACGCCCCTTCAATTTTGCCTACACAGCTAGCACACCCAGCTCCTTCAATGATGAGCTGTTGGTTATGTGATACTTTCTCCAACGTATTCTCCTTACTTTTACACGAAGAGGATTGAGCTTTTGCCTGACAGCAACAGCCTGATTCGGTTTCTATATTTGTATTAGTAGTCACCATTTTTCCTCCTATGCCTTTTCAATTTGCTCAAAGTTTTCGATGAGATGACAAACCATGTTTGCAGTCGGCGCTTTGTCTTCCATTTCTTCCCATTGAGAAAGAGCTGAAGACATTTTTCCTCGAAGTGCCAACATTGCTTGAAACTGTTTTTCTGTTTCTTCAAGCCTCTCTTTGATCAGGCTTCTGACTAATGGGCACGCACTTTTACCATCTTCAGATTCATTAAGAATTTGCTTGATATCTGCAACAGAAAAACCAAGGTTTCTGGCACTTAAAATGAATTTAAGTCTCGATACTTCTTTATTCGAGTATGACTTGTAGCCGTTCACTGACTTAGCAGGTTTTAACAATCCCAATCGCGAGTAATAGCGCACCGTATCAGCAGTCGTTCCAAGGCTTTTTGCCAGCTCTGCAACTTTCATGTTCACTCCTTAGTTCTTCACCTAAGTTTGTAATCTCACCTACAGCTTAGACCTGTGTCTAAGACACAGGTCAAGTGATTATTCGTGATTAATAATGCAAAAGCTAAAAACTAATTTTTGGTAAAAAGAGGAATCTCGGCCAAAATCGACAGTATTAATTACTGTAAATGGCAATAACTTGAGCATTTTCATAATGCCTTTCCAAATATCGTACTAATCGTTCAAAACAATTGATTATTTAAATCAATGAATAAGTCATTCTATTTTTGATGGGAGTGGCGAAAAAAAGACGCACTGATCCTGTGATTAGCCAATAATTGGTGGACGATAAAGTAAGAGATGGATACCAGATTTTGGTAGGGGTGTACGCTGTAGAATTAGCTCAGAATGAATATTGCAAATACCTTCGTCTTGCGCTTCCACAAGATAGGCATTTAAATGAAAGCTTGTACAAAAACCGCCTTCACAACAAACACAATCACCAGCTTTACATTTTTCACAGTCTTCATCACCATGACGGTTTTTAGAATCTTGCGAATTTTCAGTGTGATAGTGACTATTGTCAATCATTGATTGATGATGCATATTTTTGCTTGGTTGTATAATATGCGTGTCGGATGAGCCATTATGATGCTCTTCACAATTCATTGGTTTAGCAATAGCAAAGCCATGCTGCGTAAGCAACACAGTTATTATTACTATTTTAAACCACCTGAAAAGTCCAAACATTATCATTCCTTCTTTAGCACCTACAATATTAGCCACTTTATAAAAATAATTTTATGATCTTGATCAACCTTTGAACTAAAACCTAAACTTTTTACTTTTTACTTTTTACTTTTTACTTTTTACTTTTTACTTTTTACTTTTTACTTTTTACTTTTTACTTTTTTAAACAGCTTAAACTTCACAAGTATAAAAGGGGTGTCTAATTTATACTCATGAGATTGAAGCCAAGCATGAGCACCATTAAAAGAAATAAAAACCCTACGCTCATAATTAGGTATTGAGTAAGGGATCATTTTTCCAATTGTTCAGCTTTAAGCGCTGTACTTTGCAACAATCGGTTCTATCCCGGGCACATCCAATTCCCGTTCATCAAAAGTGATAAAATGGCCTATTGTAGGTCTTTCAATGGCGATGTTTTTTGCCTTGACTCTTTAACCTTAACCATTCGCCAACTTTACTTCTTAGCTGATATTCCACCTTGATAGGTATACACCAGACTGGCACCGACTGAAAACAAGAAGTAGCTTACTATTACTGCTCTTAGTTCTTTCCAAAAAAACTATTAGCTAGGCCTTTCCTAACATAACTAAAATGGTTTAAATCCCAAAAAACGAAAGCTACCATCAATATAGTTGCGGTAGCTCTCATCAAGTCAATATAGTATTTCTTCACATCAGAGCCAGAACTTGATACCTGCAACAAAAGCAGTATCACGAGTACTTTGCCCATTTAACTTCGCAAAGTCGGCTGTATTACCAAATTTATTTGTCCACTCAACGCCAACATAGGGAGCAAACTGGCGGGTAAACTCATAACGAACCCGAAAACCAATAGCACTGCTAGACAAGCCACTACCAAGGTTATTTTGGACGTCATCCTTACCGTAAAGCGTCAACTCTGCTCGTGGTTGAACAATTAACTTTTGAGTAAGTAATAGCTCATACTCAGCTTCGATCGAAAATGCACTATTACCTTGCTCTCCTAAATACGCAGTCATATCAATTTCAAACCAGTAGGGGGCTAGACCTTGTAAACCAAAAGCTAGCCATTTGCGGTTTTCACCTTCGTTATTGTAATCAAGTCGAATACCGACTTGTGTATCCCAATAAGCAGATATTGCGTGGCCCCATAGAAAATCTGTTTGGTTCTCCTCTAAATTACCTTCGCTAAAATCTCCTTCAGTTTTGATGACTAATCTATCAAAAGTAGTGCCATACCATGCCTGAAAGTCAAAAACACCTGCGTTTGTTTGCTCATTATATTCAAGACGATCCCCTAGTAGCGCGTAAAATGAATGCTCATCTGCCAAAGTCAGTCGTTTGTCGCTATTGAGTGCATAAGGACCTTCAGTCAATGTTGTACCTGCGGCATAAGCATGAGGGTCTCTAGCATCTTTAGGTGCATCTCCACCTTGTGCTTGCATTTTAGAATCACCCATCTCAGTCATCTCATCTTTTGCAGATACAGATACACTTATAAGGGGCAAACCTATTAATAATAGTTTTAACGTATTGGTTAGTATTAATTTTCTCATGATACAACTACCTCTCTAAACATACCTGCATCCATGTGGAATAATAAATGGCAATGCCATGCCCAGCGACCTACGTCATGAGGTGTTGTTAAAAAACTAATTCTTTGCGCTGGTTGTACAGGGATAGTATGGCGACGAACCTGTACATCACCTTTTTCATTCTCCAAATCGCTCCACATACCATGCAGGTGCATTGGATGTGTCATCATTGTATCGTTTTGTAAAATAACTCTTAAACGTTGATTATGCTTCATGTGAACTGGCGTGCTTTTTCCAAATTCCAAGCCATCAAATGACCAGCTATAACGCTCCATGTTTCCAGTTAAATGTAATTCAATTTCAGCCTCAGGCTCTTGCTGGCTTGTAATTCCCTCAAGAGAATGTAAATCTGCAAGTGTTAAAACACGGCGTCCATTTTTACGTAAACCTATACCGGGATCATCAAGGTTTGTTCTAGGCATATCAACACGCATATCAACAGAAGCTCCATACTCTGTTTTTGCATGACGCACTTTAGTGCTAGCAACAGCTAATGGGTTTTTAGTCATTCCATGTTTACTATGATCCATTGCCATCGCTCCATGACCCATTGCACTATGATCCATTTTATTAGAATTCATGCCCCACATACCTGCCGTATCAGCCATTGTAGAATGCACACTATCATGGGTCATATTGCCCATCATATCTGTCATCGTTAACCACTCAACGGGGTCTAAAGAAGGTACTGGTGCATCAACGTTAGGTGCCATTGATAAAGTACCTTTAGCATAACCTGAGCGATCCATGCTTTGTGCAAAAATCGTATATGCGTCATTTTTTGGCTCGACAAGTACATCATAAGTTTCACCGGGACCAAATCTAAATTCATCTACTGTCACAGGTTCAACATTTTGTCCATCAGCTTGTACAACTGTTAACTTCAGCTCAGGTATTCTTACATCAAAAAACGTATTGCTAGAACCGTTAATAAATCTAAGCCTAACCTTTTCGCCAGCTTTAAACATTCCACGCCAATTTGTCAAAGGCGCACAACCATTCATTAAAAAAGTCATTGCAGATGCTGATAAGTCTGCAAGATCTGTAGGGTTCATTCTCATTTTATTCCACATTTCCCGGCGTTGTAGCGCATTTGAAACGCTGCTATTTGAAATGTCATCAAAAAACTCTGGAACAGTAGGTTGATTAAAGTTAAATACATCGCTCTGTACTTTTAACTTGCGAAACAAATCCATTGGGTCATCATCAGTCCAATCAGACAATTGGATGACATGCTCATTGTCAGCACTAATAATATCCTTTTCTCTTGGCTCAATAATTAATGCGCCGTACATACCTGTCATTTCTTGAAAACCACTGTGTGAGTGATACCAATATGTGCCGCTTTGTTGCAGCTTAAATTTATAAACAAAGGTTTCACCCGGCATTATACCTTTAAAGCTAATACCCGGTACGCCATCCATTTGATACGGAAGAATGATCCCATGCCAATGAATTGAACTCGGCACTGATAATTTATTCGTTACCCTGATAGTAACGTCATCACCTTCTCTGAGGCGCAAGGTAGGAGCTGGTATTGAGCCATTGATTGTTGTAGCCATTCTTACAACACCTGTGAAGTTTACTGGTGACTCATCTATCACCAGATCTATGACTTCCCCACTTAGTTCGGGCGCAGTACCTGTTGAAGTTCCAGCAAGCAAAGATGAAGCTGCATGAAGAACACTTGGAAAAGCAGCTAATACACCGCCAGCAGCTAATCCTTGTACAAAGCGTCTACGTGGCGTAGAAACTTGATGTAATGGATTGTTATTTCTCATTTTACTCTCCGTTGTTTGAACAATAAATTAATGTGACCAATGAATGTGCTTAATCTTCCATTCACCATTTTGTTTTTCCAGCACCATCGTTTCCATGCCTTGATAATCGCGTTCAACACCTTTATGAGTACCTGTAGTTTGACTGCGCGACGCAGAGATAGCGGTATTTCCAAGTATCGTCACTTGATGTTCAAGTGTGTCGCTCTTCATCGCTGCTAAATACTTCATATCCGACAACATATGATGATGAGCATATTCATCAGCGCTCCTTTCAACGCGGCCTCCCTCGAAAATGGTGACATCATCCGCTAACTGCGCTCTAGCCTGTTTTTGATTGCCAGTTTCAAGTGCTTGATGAAATGCCAAAACAACTTTTGCGGCTGGGGTATCTATACCTTTAAACAAACCTTTGTCTTTGTTCTTATCACCATGAGCGTTTGCTGCGAAACTAAACGTCATTAATAAAACGAGTAATATATTTATTGTTTTCATTTTCATTCTCTCTTTTAGGTTTTAATTTGCAGGGCCAACAACACTAGTAAGCCCAGCCGTTACAGATAAAATGGCAAAAGCTACTACCATTTCTATCGAGATAGATTTAGATAAAGCCTCTCTGCCTTGACTATTTTTAAGTTGTGGAACGAGTATTAGTTTATGTTTAGCAGCAAGTGCCAAAATAGACACTACAAGGGCCAATTTAAACAACAGTGTTTGTCCGTAACTTGAGCTTATTAGTGCATCAAGACTTCCGACCAATTGAATCACGAGCCAGAGGCCTGCTACCAACAATAGGCTCAATGTAAAACTTGCTTGTTTGCCAAAGCTTTCCATCAGCAAATGAAGTTCTGCATAACTTAGCTGATGGCAAGCCTGTTTTAGTGGCAATAACGCCCCAAACCACCATGCCATAACGAGCACATGCAAAATAAGCAAGCCTTTTTCAATTGTGCCTAACTCAGAAATATGACCCAGTAACGTGAATGAGTATGCAAGGATTAATAAACTCAACATTAAAGCGCTTTGTTTTAAGTACGAGTTCACAGCGAGTTTGAACCTTAAAGCTAAAGCGATTATTGCGGTAACTAGCCCAAGCGCTCGAAGCAAAGCTCCAGTGCCGACAGAGGAGTCCCACATAATAGCCAATATATCAGCGTCTATCGCCCCCTGAATTCCCTCTTCTGCCATTGCACCAGTACTGGCAAAGAACCAAGTAATATTAGCGATCAAAGCCATAACTATATAAGTTCTTGTCCACGTTAAATTCGCTATTACAGCATTACTATGAGATTCATTATGCTCAAAAATTTGTCTGAAAAATGTATAGCCGGCAATACAGGCAAAGCCGACGTAAAATACAATTTTTGACAGTACAATGACTGTATTCCAGATATACATTTCCATATCAATCACACAGCCTTACTAATGAACCATAAAGCCGAAGCTATCTTTCATTTTATGTCCATCTTTACCTAAATAGGTCACATCAACGATATAGTTTGTTGGAGCTAATTTAGGTAGTTCCCATGAAAACTCTCTGGAAGCTTCTTTTGATGGTTTAAAGTCAAATTTAATATTTTCACCTTTTTTATTTTTCAACGTAACTTTAACTACACGTACCTCTTTGCTAAATCCCAATGTCAATTTTTCTGGAGTATTCATTAGCATTGCATTATCAGCAGGCACGCTTTTTTCAAGATGCACATGTGCAAATACTGCACTACTAAAAACAACACTGATTATGGTTAAAAGTTTAATTAATGTTTTCATATATACCTCTATTTATTTAATGGATTAACGACTAAATTTATCTTTGAAAATTTGATTACTTGGAATCCCAGCATCTGTAATTATTTTTTCCACTTCACTCATCATTGCTTCTGGACCGCACAAGTAAAACTCAGCCAAATGCAGTTCTGCTTTTTGGTTCATATACGGCAGAAGTACTTTTTGAACATAGCCTGAGTGCCCTTGCCATTCTTCTGAAGGATTAGAAAGAGTAGGAATATAAGAGAAGTTTTTATGCTTCTCACTCAGTGACTTCAATTCATTATGGTATAGCAAGTCATCTTCAGTTCGCGCACCATAGATAAGAGTCAAACCACTTTTATCTTTATGCTTTTTCAACTGTTCAAAAATAATAGACCTCAGTGGTGCAAGTCCTGAACCCGCACCTATAAACACGCGACTAACTTTTTTATTTGAAGTGGCATAAAAATCAGAAAAAGGGCCTCTTGCAGTTATCGTTTCACCTACTTGGAGTGAACCTAAATAACTTGAACCTATTCCTGCTTTAAAACCATTCTTTGCGGTCTGCCAACGGATATTAAACATTAACTCATCAGACTCCTCGTCAAAGTTAACTAATGAGTAGTGGCGAGTTACACCGTTATGAGAAAATTTTCCATGATAGTAGCTATCCCAGTATTTTTCATAGCACTCTGGCATATCATCTGGACGTAAGCTATTCATCCCTGCTGGCACATCAAATTGCATATATGCACCAGCTTTAAATGCCAACTGTTTGCCTGATTTCAGCTTAAATTTCACTTCCTTGATAAAAGGAGTAATGAAATTAGTCGCAACCACAACTAGCTCATGATTTTCAATATTGCGATCAGTATTAACTTCAATCGAACTAATTTCAGAGAACCTATGCTGACATCCAAGCCGATAACCTTCCTTAAGTTGCTCCTGAGATAAATGTTCCTGTTCAGATAGTGTGATAGGTAATTTAGTTGAACTTAAGAACACGCATTTGCCACAAGTACCGCCACCACCGCAACCTGAAGGAAGGTATACATGTGAACTAGCTAGCCCTTCTAATACAGTTGAGCGACCAACTGCTGAGATGTCAGTAATAGTATTTTCATTGGAAAACGTCACTGCCACTTTTTGCCTGTTAGTGCCCCAACCTAGCTTCAGTAAACCACTTCTATACTGTTGTATCAGCCAAGTAACACCAGTAATTGAAAGGAATAGCGTTGCAAAAGCAAATGCAATGATCAACCAATGGTTAAATCCTCCAGAATTGCCATAGTCCATAAAGTGAAGCTTCATCATCAGATCTTTCAATCTGAAATCATCATTGGCATGGCGAAGTACTTGACCTGTAATACTATCTAAATAAATAGTTGTATTGTTCTCATCCTCAACGGCAACTTGCCACATAGGATTTTGCTGCCTTACGTGATCAGAAAACGGAGGTTGAGATAACACTGGAGTAGTTAACTTACCCTGTCCTGAGTAGGAGTTTTTTGCCAAAGTTAGTACTTGTTCTTCAGACAAATTAAATGGCTTTCCTGTTACAGCATCAAATAGCTTTGAGTGGCGTTCTTGATAGCTATGCTGCCCCTTATCGAACACAAAATGATAGTAAGGCTGATGTAAAACCCATATAAGGTTTACTTCCTGCGGAGCATTACTAGTAATGTCTTTAATAGGGAATAGGTCAAAGCCTGTAATGCTACCTTCATGATGAGAATGAACTCTAAGTTCATTACCACTGGCTTTACTGTGATCCATCAAATTGAAGTAAAGGCCCGTTCCCAACCAAATAAGCAGTTGTAAACCAACAAATAAAGAAAGCCACTTGTGTATCGTTGTATTTAACTTAAATAGTCGCATCAAATGACTCCCTTTTTATTTGGGGAAAGCACTCGGTAATAAGTCAATACTGCGCCAGTAATTGCTCCCATTAGACCTAGAGTTGCGACCAAGAACAAAAACCAGTTAGATACGTTTTCTCCATCATAGTAATCCATAATGTGGAACCGCCACATCCAATCAAACAATCGCCAGTAATCATGACGCTTGGCAACAAGTGATCCTGTTTGTTGACTTATATAAAATGTCGGTGTGGAGAATTGCTCAAACGTCACTCTCCAAACAGGTAAATGCCTTGGGGACAACTCAGCAGGCAAGTTTGTCGCTGACTTAATCAACCTTATGCTGTCGATTTGATGATTCAGCGCATAATGGTATTGTGCGATTTCTTTAGCCTTGGTTTCATCTACAAGGGCCTGAACAGCTCCAGTTTTAGCATCTATTGCTACTTTTCCATTTTCTCCATTAATAAAAGAATACAAAGGGCGGCCCATACTTTGAGTAAGTGTAACTTGGCTAGCTTTAGGATAATCCGCAGCTAGCTTTACAATGGAGTAATCCATACTTGCTAAATCTATTTTGGGTTCCTCACTCTTAGCCAAGGTTTCGCCGTGTATATAGTGAATATCCATAGTCACCATATACACGCCTGTAATAGACCAGAAGAGGAATTGTATTCCGACAAATGCCATTAGCCATTTGTGATATTTTCTAGCCGTGCTAAGCATTATTCTCAGGCTCCACGTTAGAAAGCTCTTTGTTAAAGGCATTTACTTCAGGCTTTTTAATGATTGAGTAAATTGCAGGGAGTACAATAAGCGTGAGCAGCACAGCACTTGTCATTCCGCCTACCATAGGAGCAGCAATGCGGCTCATGACCTCAGAACCTGTACCAGTACCATATAAAATAGGCATTAAACCTATAATGATTGTAGCTACCGTCATCATTACTGGACGAACTCGTAAGCCAGCACCGTGCAATAATGCATCTTGATATGCATCATCTGAGATGAGTTCTGCTCGCTCCACCGCTTTTTCCTTAAGCTCAGCAAGTGCTTGATTAAGATAAACCAGCATTATCACGCCAATCTCAACCGCAACACCAGCTAGAGCGATAAAGCCCACACCAACAGCTACTGAGAAATTAAACCCTTCTAGATACATCAACCATAAGCCACCGATCATTGCCATCGGCAAGGTAACGATAATGATAGCCACTTCACTAAACGCTCTGAAATTCAGGTAAAGCAGAATAACAATAATGGCGAGTGTTAAAGGCAATACATAGGTGAGCTTTTCTTTCGCTCTTTCCATATATTCGTATTGTCCGGCCCAAGTAATTGAATAGCCTGCTGGTAATGTCAGGTTATTTGCTAAGTGTTCTTTAGCATTTTCAACATAAGTACCTACATCAACGCTATCAATATCAATGAAAGTCCAACCATTGATTCTGGCATTCTCACTTTTAATACCCGGTGGGCCATTCTCTATTCGAATATCAGCAACATCACCTAGTGCAATGCGTTGACCACTTGGTGTTACAACAGGTAATCGTGCTAGCTGCTCAGGAGAATCTCGATAATCTTGCGGATAGCGCAGATTAACAGGGTAACGCTCTTGACCTTCTATCGTTTGTGTCACATTCATACCGCCAATCGCAGTAGAAACTACTTGTTGGACATCTTCGATATTTAACCCAAAGCGACTTGATTTATCTCGTGAAATATCAACCTTGATATATCGTCCACCTGCAACTCGTTCAGAGTAAACTGACGCTGTGCCTGTCACTTCTGGCAAGAGTTGTTCTATTTGTTGGCCGATATCCTGAATTACATCAAGTTCTGGTCCGGCGACTTTAATACCGACAGGCGTTTTTATACCTGTAGCTAACATGTCAATGCGGGTCTTGATTGGCATGACCCAAGCATTGGTTAAGCCCGGAAATTTAACCAACTTATCAAACTCAGCTTTTAACGACTCAGTTGTCACGCCTTCTCGCCACTCCTCCCGTGGCTTCAATTGAATAAAGGTTTCAATCATGGTTAGAGGCGCAGGGTCAGTTGCGGTTTCAGCTCGTCCTACTTTACCGAATACATTTTCAACTTCTGGCACAGTGCGAATAAGCTTGTCCGTTTGCTGCAATAACTCTCTTGCTTTACCGATTGAAATGCCGGGATATGTAGTAGGCATATACATAAGGTCGCCTTCATCCAATGGCGGAATGAATTCACTACCAATTTTATCGACAGGCCAAAAACCAACGATAGTCACTAATACTGCTGCGACTATTGTCGATTTTGGAAACTTCATGACTTGCTTTAAAACAGGCATGTAGATAGCAATCAATAATCGGTTTAACGGGTTTTTCTTTTCAGAGACGACTTTGCCTCGAATAAAGTAGCCCATCAAAACAGGCACCAATGTTATTGCCAAGCCTGCTGATGCAGCCATTGCATAGGTTTTTGTATAGGCGAGCGGTGAAAACATTCTTCCTTCTTGCGCTTCTAAGATAAACACAGGTAAGAATGAGACAGTTATGATCAGCAAGCTAAAAAATAATGCAGGGCCTACCTCACTCGCAGCCTTAGCTACAATTTGCCAACGGTTTTCATCTGTTAGTGGTGTTTTCTCCATATGTTTATGCATATTTTCAATCATCACTATTGCACCATCAGTCATCGCACCAATAGCAATAGCGATACCGCCTAAAGACATAATATTGGCATTGATGCCTTGCATATACATGATGATGAATGACACCAATATACCTAATGGTAGAGTAACAACTGCCACAATTGATGAGCGAAGATGAAATAGGAAAGCAACACAGACAATAGCCACGACTGCAAGCTCCTCTAGCAACTTGCTCCAAAGGTTATCAACAGCACGATCTATTAACTTCGATCTGTCATAGACAGGGACAACCTCCACCCCCTCTGGTAAAGAAGATTTGAGCGACTCAAGCTTTTCTTTTACCCCATTTATGGTTTGTTGAGCGTTTTCACCAAAGCGCATAACGACAACGCCACCAACAACTTCGCCTTCGCCATTAAGTTCTGCGATACCACGGCGCATTTGAGGACCAAGGTTAACGTTGGCAACATCACCAATACGCAACGGCGTGCCTTGTTCGTTAATACCAAGTGGAATTTTCTCTATATCACTAACTGATTGAATATACCCCGTTGCGGTAACCATATATTCAGCTTCAGCCATTTCCACAACGGATGCGCCAGTTTCTTTGTTCCCTTTTTGTAAGGCTATTTGTATTAAACTTAGAGGAATATCGTAAGCTCTCAATTTGTCAGGATCTACTTGCACTTGATACTGCTTAACCATACCACCAACGGCGGCAACTTCGGACACGCCCGGAACAGTTTGTAGTTCATACTTTAAGAACCAGTCTTGAATGCTTCTTAATTGGCTTAGATCATGGTTTCCAGACTTATCTGTTAAAGCGTAAATGTATACCCAACCCACACCTGTTGCATCAGGTCCTAATTGAGGTTTTGCCGAATCAGGCAGGCTTGATGCTACTTGGCTTAAGTATTCAAGTACTCTGCTTCTAGCCCAATACAAATCAGTATCATCATCAAAAATAATGTAGACGTAGGAATCACCAAAGAATGAGTAACCACGAACAGTTTGCGCCCCCGGCACTGATAACATCGCTGTAGTAAGAGGAAATGTCACTTGATCCTGCACAACTTGTGGTGCCTGTCCCGGATAACTCGTCTTAATTATCACCTGCACATCAGAAAGATCTGGGAGTGCATCTACTGGCGTTTTTTGTAATGAATACAAACCACCAAACGCGATAATTAAGGTAATCAACAAAACAAAGAAACGATTGCCGATAGACCACCTAATAATTGATTCAATCATTATTTTTCTCCCACTTAATGATTCGAATGGTCAACAGCACTTTTTTGTTCATGCTCGTGTTGATCATCAGATTCAAGGGAAATTTCAGTTATCACTAAGTCATCTCTTACCTCAAAGGTGAAAGTGAGATTATCACCGACATTGAAATCAACCATTTCTATATTGTCCGCGACGATAAAATCCATCGTCGCAGCAGGCCTATCCCATTTATCTATTGGGCCTCTACTAATATTTAGAATCCGTGTATCAATATCAATCGCATTAATTAAACCTGATACTGTTGCTGATGATACTTCTTCACTCATATCAGCAGGCTCACTCATGATATGAATTCCAGTAACTTCATATCCACCGTCTTCGGTTTTGCTCACTTCAAAGTGCAAAGATTGACCAGACTTCAGTGAATCAATATCTACCTTTGCACCCACATCGAAGTCCATTGTCATTTCAGGCCAATCCCAAGCCTCAGCAGGCCCATGAGTAATATTAACCATACGATGTCCCGCCATGACGCTGTTGATTTCGCCTTCCATCCAAACAGAGCTAGGCACTTCGTCATGAGTCATTCGTTTAAAATCAGAGTTTTTACTTGATTCAGAATCAATCAAGAATTGAGCAGATGTCACCACAACATCATCTTCATTAAGACCCTCTAAGATTTCGATACTATCGATATCAACCCGGCCAATTGTCACTTCGATAGACTTAAATTGCCCATCCCCCAAGGCAAGTACAACTCTGTCTTGTTTACCTGTGCGAATGACGGCTTCTTTAGGTACGAGTATCGTGCTATCAGCTTGATTAGCGTGAATAGAGACTTGTGCAAACATGTTTGGTTTTAATTGATAGTCTGGGTTGTCAAACTTCAGTCTCACTCTGAGTGTGCGTGTTTTACTATTCAATGTTGGATAAACATAATCAACGACACCAGCCCAGTCCTCACCGGGTAAATAGTCAAGTGTGATTGATACAGGCAGTCCTTCTTTAATTAAGGCTGCGTCACGTTCAAACACTTCTGCTTCAACCCAAACTTGCTCTAGTTGACCAATGCTTAATAAGGTGTTTCCCGGCTTGACATAAAAGCCTTCTCTAATCTTCAAACCGTCAACAACACCTGCTTGTGGTGAATAAAAGGTGATGGTTTGCTGAACTTTTCTAGTCTTTTCTAGCTTTTGAATGAAATCTGCTGAAAGCTGTAACGCTTTAAGGCGATCTTTCGCCGCCGAAATTAAGGAACTATTGTCGCGCTTTAAAGCTATTAAAAGTTCTTCTTGCGCGTTAACTAACTGAGGAGAATACAGTGTATAAAGAGGCTGCCCTTTCTCTACAGGGTTACCTGCCGCTTTGACATAGAGTTTTTCAATCCAACCATCAACACGTGGGTGGATATGAATTAGCTTATCTTCATCATATTGAACGTAACCAACCGTTGATATTTCAGTATGCATATTTTTCAGCTCAACAGGTGCAGTGCGAACCCCTAGGTTATTCACTACATGAGGCGCAATTTTTACTGCTCCGGGACCAAAATCATCACCAGATGATTCTTCCTCATACACAGGAATTAAATCCATCCCCATAGGCGACTTACCGGGCTTGTCCCGGCGGTAATTAGAATCCATCGGTGCAACCCAATACAGAGGCTTTTTCTCTGCTGATGTTGTTTCATCTCTATTACTGTTTGAACCTGCACCTTGATATAAGCTCAATACTCCTGCGCCTAGTGCAGCACCAATGATGATGGCAATAATTGTTTTAGTATTCGTTGACATTATTTTTCTCCAAATTGCTGATTGGATAAGTGCTGATTAGTTTTGTGTGAAGTTTGCATCGACTTATGTTCAGCATTTGAGTTAGATTGAGAACGCGCAAAGAAATAGTTGATACGAGCAACTGTTTTAAGTGCGTCAACATCAATTCTTAAGGCTGATATTCTGGCATTTAATTCTGCGATTCTTGCTCGAACAACTTCGGCAAAATCGCCATCATCATTTGTGTAAGCTGTCAATGACGCTTCTGCTTGGTCATGAGTTTGTTTAAGGAGTTGTTCTTGATAGATAGATTGCCTATCAGATAAACGCTTAAGCTGTCTAAGCTCCTTTTCCACCATACTGATCATTTGCTTTGTCAGTAATAGTTTCTCGGTTTTAATAGTCTCTGAATCTGCAATAGAAGCTGCAACTTGCTTATCTTGTCTGTTCTCGGTGAACAAGGGTAAATCAAACGTTACTCCAACAGAAAATAAATCAGCTCGGCTATCACCAGAGGGCATATTGTCACGATAGGCATAACTAGCATTAACACCCCATTGCGGCTCATATTGCTGTTTAGCTAACTCAACTGCTTTTTCTGAAGCTTTGCGTTTTATATCAATTGCAAGTATGGCTGGGTGATTCGAAAGCTCCTGAGCCAATAGATTTCTTGAGTAATTAGATGCTTTTAGGACTGTTGAATTGTTCAAATGAATTGTAGGCAACTTTTTAGAAACCCTAAACTCTAATGGTTGCGTATCAAAGTTGAATGATTCATTCAAGCCAGCAGCATCGTAGATATGAAGCCACTCATTAAGGCGAGCGATTGTTGTTTCTAGTTTCTGCTTTTGCGAAGTTAATCGGTCATCTAACTGCACGATTTCCAATTGAGCACGAATAACATCTTGTTGTCTGGTTTTACCAACAACATTTGAGTAGCTAGCTTTAGTAACTTCCGCCATCTGCTCAAAGAGCGCCCAATCCGCTTCAATCAATTTAATGGTTTGTTGGGCTAAGTAAGCATCTAACCATAACTGTGATACTTGGCTTATCAGTTTAGCCTTACGATCCTCTCGTAGCAGTGGAAATTTCGTTGACTCAATTTTTAATTGCTCTTGTTTAATCTTTAAACTATCACCTCTAGGAAACATTTGAGAAACACCAACCTTTAGTTGAGTCATTCCTTCCTGATCTAAGTCCCAAGTATCTGTTGGTAAATTCATTATCCCTAGTGATACTTTGGGGTCAGGCAAAGTACCTGAAGCGATACTTCTATTTTCAACCGCGCTTTGTTTTAACCGACTCCCATGAAGCCAAGGATCATTTTGCTGAGCCAAGGTGATAGCTTGTTCAAGTGACACTACTTTCTCAGCTTGAGCTGAGAATACAGACAAGCCGAGCATTAGCGAAGTTGAAAGTAGAGTAAGGCTTGAAACATTTAATCTCATTAGAATTGCTCCTCATAAGCCTTAACTTCTGCATATACTTTACTCGTTCCATCTTTAAATAAAATTAATACGTTATATGACATAAAGCGGTCGCCGACTTCCATACCCGGAGAGCCAACAGGCATTGCTGGGACAGATAATCCAATCGCATTGGGGTGCTCTTCTGACAAGAACTGCTGAATAAACTTAGCGGGTACATGGCCTTCAAAGGCAAATCCATTTCTACTCACTGCCGTGTGGCATGAACGGTAATTAGGTTTAATACCATACTTAGTTTTGATATTGCCGATGTTTCGGAAATCTTTGGAATGCGCAACGATCCCTTTGTCTTCAATATGAGTTATCCATTTTTTACAACACCCACAAGTAGGGGTTTTATAAACGATTAACTCCAAAGGTGTTACGTCGTTATTGTGTGCATGCTTATGTTCATTGGCGTTTGCAAACGCAGGTGAAAGCAGCATTACAACTGCTATTTTTAAATACTTATTGATCATTTTTGCCCCCAGACATCGCTGGAAAATAGCTATAGCGCTACGACGCTATATTGACTAACAGAAAAATTAATTACATGTGCGCGAAATTTAGACGCACTAATCCTGTATTAGGCAAAAATTGGTGGACGATAAAGGGAAGTGGAAATTGAATGAGGTTGTTTAGATTGCAGAGCAGCTACAGATTCACTCAATATTTGAATATCTGTCGAATCAATACTGGAATTTAGGACTGTCGTAGATGAGCAAGCATTTGCAGGACAAACACATTCAACGTCACAACAATCTTCTGATTGACCATTACTGCTTTTATTCATATCACCATGATCCATGTTCATGTTCATGTGTGATTCGTGAGAACCTGATGACATTTCGCACGGCATAGCAGAATACGCAAATGCTTGCCCTACAAAGGCAAACAGCATAAGCGTTATTACTAAGACTTTTGAAAATGCTTTAGACATAAAATTCTCATAAAAATATACATTGTCTATGCTAATACAAATTTTCGAATAAGTAAATTGATGTCATGTAAACATTTATGAATATTTGACTAACGTCAATTTTTTCAAAGAGGTAAGTGACAAATAATAATCTCATCAGACTTTTTATCTTCGTTATTCAATGGCTTTTATTTTGAGACTTAAGTTGCTCTCTCATTTCTAAAACTCGATCTACCGAATAAGCTCCCGCCCTCATAACAACCAGTTCAACAAACGAAATATCAATTAACTTATGGTCAGCATCAATCACATAACAACTCTCACTATGTGTGTATATTTCTAACTTATCCTCATCAGCAGATTTGCTAACAACCTTTGAAGTCACGATTTGCTGAAATGGCCGGAACCTGAATGTTTCATCTTCAATAACCACCCCTGATAAAAACTCGCCAAGAAATATTTTTTCAAATTCTTTATAGTCGTAAACAGATACTATGTAGGCATCCTTTAAATATATTCTATCCAACGTATTCCCTTACTAATAACTAGCCGGGAGCATATTTCGCAGCTCTAATAACTTATTAGGAGAATACATACACTCATGCATTAAATTAAACTCAAATGCATTTACATCAAACTCTTTTGGTACAGCATCTAAGATATAAAAGTCAACACCAAAGCACTTACTTTCTTGACCATTGATTTCCAGAACCTTTATCGTGAATAAAGCATCTCCTTCTTTACCATTTTCATTTTC
This sequence comes from Pseudoalteromonas sp. CH_XMU1449-3, assembly GCF_037027245.1. Classification (NCBI taxonomy): domain Bacteria; kingdom Pseudomonadati; phylum Pseudomonadota; class Gammaproteobacteria; order Alteromonadales; family Pseudoalteromonadaceae; genus Pseudoalteromonas; species Pseudoalteromonas sp. CH_XMU1449-3. The sequence goes on along the minus strand of NZ_JAYMDY010000011.1, from coordinate 47,631 downwards.
GTCAGCAAATGTGCCGTAAAGCACCCGTTCAACTTTTTCCTCTGTATCAGATTGAATTGAGATAAGTTTTGCGTTGGTTAGTTTTACTCTAGGTCTCATGCTTGAACTCCTTTCATATCTTCTACAGAAAAAGGACGAAAGAAACTTAGATATTTAACCCCATCAACTTTAAGTAAATTGTTGTCAGCATCAAAATGTGACAGAACACTAGATTGATACAACGAAATGTATTTTTCATAATCGATGGTGTTAAAAAAATTGGTATCAACGCGCCTCGCATAAAAAACAAGATCTTGCTGATCGATACGAACAATGAACTTCTGATCGCCATCTAGATTTTTAACACGTAAACACAAATTAGGTTTGTGCCAATCAGATACAAAGGAAGGAATCAGAGGGAAGCCGTATACCAAATAGCGCATACCTTCGATTTTGAAGGTTGTTGGATTGAACTGAGCCTTATTTACTTTGCCGCTACTGAATAATTCAAGTGTCAACACCAGCCAGTGCACATGCTTAGAAAATGTATTTCCTTCAGAAATACAGCCTTCGAACTCACCATTATGGTTTACATGATTGATGTACATGTATTTTTTAATGTCATCCAAGGAAAGCTTTTCAACCGGAAACTTTGAAGCTATGAGCCTGAAATAACAACCATGAACTTTTAAATCTGCATATTGAACTATCAACGGATCATCAAAGGCATCAAAGTATGGTCGCCACTCTAAGCGGAAGTCTGCGCCTGTATTAACAATAAACTTGGCATCTTCAGGTAACCCTAAAACTTGGTATATCAATGAAACTAAATCTAAAGTTTCAATATCTACCAGCATCAGGCTTTCAATACGGTTTGCCATTGACTCAATTTCTTTATGAAGCGATTCAATAATTTCTTGATCATCGTGTTCGTTGATCATTAAATATTTCAGGGAATCGTGCTTTAGAATTGAATCCAGTTTTTTCTGTTCAAATGCTTCAGTGAGGCTATTATGGGTATCAGAAAAATGAGGGCAGTTATAAACACCTCTAGCCCACAGGCCTTGGGCGTAAAGATCAGGAAACTCTAATAACTCAGCAAACTCTTTTGCTTGTTTATTGAGTTTATTCTTTAATTGATAAAGTGAGATCATTTAGTTCTCCAAACAACTTTTTAATAAACAATGGCCTACCAACACATTGCTTTATTTATTGTTCAAATAACCAAATTTTTACGGATGCTCCGCTTCACTGTTCACGTTTTCAAGGCGAAAAACATGTGTAGGCGTAGGCTGTCCGTTCAGCCTTCTTATTATAATATCGCCAAAAAACAAAATGACAACTTACGTATTTGTACAACTTTAGGTAGATATTTTGAGTTTGAACTCTGAAAAGCTAAGCCCAAACAAGGATACGACCATCTCTTCATTTATATTGGAGCCGGGAAATTTTTTTTCAAAATTTCCAATAATGCTATCTAGGTGGCTAGCTAATATTTTTACTAAAAATATTTCCGAGTTTGGTGAGAGTGCAGACAGTGCTATCAATGGGTTATCAAAGGATTCAGCTTTTATTTTTACTAGTAAATCGCTGTAACTGTCACAGCCATATAGACAAATAGCTGCCCCTTCTTGGGCTTGTCCAAGGGGAATAGTTAATAATTTAGATAATCGTTTTGCCTGCCTTTTTATATTTACTAGCAGGTCTTCTTTATTAAAAGACATCAATACACCAAAAAACGGCAACGCTAGGCCACGCACCTATGTCACTCAGTTTTTATGTGAATATTTAATCTTTTAGTTCAGAGTAAATCCATTTCGTCCTGTTTTCGTGGGAACGGGCTTCTCTGAAAAGCCACTGCAAAAAGCAGTGGCCATTGTCGCAATATTATAAGGAAATGTGAATGGTAGTTTGATGCCTACATATTCTTTTCAGTGAATTCAGCCAAGCTACTACGCTCTACTTCATCAAAAATCAGCACTGATCCTTTTTCATAATGACGAAACACATTAACAGCCGCACTTGCACCAGAAGAAGCAGGTGTTACAAACTTATCGTCAATCTGGGCTAGGTTGCCCAATACGATTGTCCGACAATTTTTCCCACCACGGCTTAACATGCCCTTGATTTGCGCTCTAGTCATGTTTTGAGCTTCATCAATGATTAAAACAGCATCGTCTATTGAACGGCCACGAAAATAAGCCATGCTAGTAAATTCTATATTGGCTTTTTCAATCACATGCTCGACTGTAGCGTAGACATTTCCTTCATGATTATCATCCGAGTGCATCGAAATTAATGCGTCAGTAATACCTGCCAGAAGAGGCATTGATTTTTCAGTTAAATCCCCCGGTAAGAATCCCGGATCGTCGTCCATAAAGTCTCTGGAGCGCACCACAACGATTTTTTTGTACTTTTTCAACTCCAATACTTGATGCAGCGCCGAAGCAACTGCCAAAAAAGTTTTTCCGGAGCCAGCAGGACCAAGGATGATATTTAAATCATAGTAAGGGTCTGTTAATTGGCTTAAAGCTACCGACTGACGCTGATTTTTAGGCAAAATGCCCCATACTTTTTCTTGTTTACGAGGCAATAGCTTTGTGAATACCTCAGTATCTGTTACTTCTGAAATTCGCCCAATGTGTCCAGCTTCATCGTACCAATACATGTTTGGCTGAACTTCATCATTAAATAGACTTATTGGGAAAGTATAAACTTCTCCTGAAACCTTGAAGTCTTTGTCTGATTTAATTCGATCAAAAAGATCTCCTTTAAAGGCTTGTACCCCTGTGTATAAAAGATCAATATCTGATATTTGATTATCTACGGCAACGTCTTCTGCCATGACCCCTACGGTTCGAGCTTTCAAGCGCATATTAATGTCACGGCTAACAATTATTACGTCTTTATTGAGTTCTTTTTGAAGATATAAAGCATAATTAATTATTCTGTTATCAGCATCACTTCCTATCCCGTGCTTTAACTCCTTAGCCAGATCCAATTGAGTGTCAATTCCAATGAAAAGCTTTCCTCTCTGGGCTGTTTCGGTAGATGGTAAAGGAATACCTATTTCCATTTCCTCGGCTGTATGTCCATTTATAATGTCTTCAAGCATTCTAATGCACATACGGGCATCGGCACTTACCGATTTATTAGTTCTTTCTTTCAGGTTATCAAGCTCTTCAAGGACAGTTAGACAGATGTAAATATCATCTTTGTAGCTAAAAATAGATTTTGGATCATGTACTAATGCAGATGTGTCTAGTACACGAGGATTTCGATTATCAATAGAGCTTTTCATTACGCAGCCTCCCAAAAGATTGAATCGTTGCTAGGCTTTGTGTTGTACTTTTCTTGTAAATTACAAATTTTGAGTAAAGGTTTATTGTTGAGAGACTGCTCAGAGTAGCTAAGGTAATCAATTTTTTTGGAAATTCTTTTTACTTTTTCTACAGGCCAATAAAAACAAGGGGGTAAAAACTTTAAAATATCCCCAATTCGGGGTTGTAAAATAACAACCGCGTTTTGAATACTACGGCCACGCATAAAGTTTACTGATTTAAACTGTACGTTAGCTTTTTCCATAATGTAATTACGGCTCGAAATCGGATTCTCATCTCCTTTATGCAGCACTTCTAACGTATCGGTAATGGCAGCTAACCACGGCGCCATTTTCTCTTCTTCAGTGCCAGGTAAAAAGCCAATTGATTCAGCAATCTCTGGGGTATTACGAGTAACAATCACTTTATCGTAAATGCCTTTTTCAATAATCATTTCAAGGGCACTGGCAAGAGCAAGTAAGGTTTTACCACAGCCGGCAGGACCAGTTAAAATCACCAATTCAATACTTGGGTCAAGTAGCGCATCAAGTGCCATCCCTTGATAAACATTTTTTGGCTTAACACCCCAAGCGGTATGGCTCATCAAGCGCTCAACACTGATATCCTTTAAAGTAATTTGTTTATCATCGTAGCTTGTTACTCGAGCCGCAAAGTGGTCGCTTTCATCTAAAATATATTCATTACAGAACACATCGCTAATCGTGCTTTTTGCAACATGATGATAGGTATCTCGGCCTTGCTGCTCTGTTTCGCATTCTCCAACCTGTTGCCAAAAATCACCTTCAATTTTTTTATAGCCGCTAGTTAGCAAAGCAATGTCGTCAATTAATTGGTCAGTTCTGTAGTCTTCAACAAATTTAAGCCCTGCCCCTTTCGCTTTTAGGCGCATATTGATGTCTTTAATGACAAGCACCACTTTGCTATCGCTGTGTTGCTTCTGTAAATGAACAGCACAATTGATGATGCGGTGGTCGTTTTCGTTGCCCGGTAACCCCGAAATACTGTCTGCAAATAAATGGTCATTAACGATAATTAAGCGGCCACGAGATTCTGTTTTAGCCTTTTTGTTACTAGGGAGCGCGACACCCTGCAACATTTGCTCTGGCGAAGCGTCCTTTAACACTTCATCTAAACCACGAATAGCAACACGGGCGTCACGGCTAACGTCATGTTTCCTATCTTTAATGTGATCGAGCTCTTCTAATACTGTCATGGGGATAACAACATCATGTTCTTGGAAAGATAAATAAGCGAGGGGTTCGTGGAGTAACACATTGGTATCGAGCACATACATTTTACTATCAAGGTTCGAAGCTTTTTCCATAGCACTTTCCTTACGTTTTATGATTTTTATGCTATACCCAATAAACTAAACAAGCGGCGGATGAAGCTATGGTTTATTCGTCAGGTATATACTCAGTTTAGTCTATTTACGACAAAAGTCCTTTTTATGACAAACAAATATACAATTATTTAACTGGTTAAAATACATACAATTTTTACCATTAATAATGGCTTAAAAAGGTTGACTAAATTTAATTGTGTGCGGCTAGTTTACTGCCTTGAAGTAGCATGGCGTTACAGGTAACATAGCCGCCTTTTTTCTTCATAGACGAGACATACATGAATTTTTCCTTAGGTCAGCGTTGGATCAGTGATACCGAGTCAGATTTAGGATTAGGCACCGTTGTTGCCCTTGAAGGCCGTCAGGTCAGCATTTTATTTCCAGCCAGTGGAGAAAACAGAGTTTATTCTTTAACAGAAGCACCTGTTACTCGTGTCGCATTTAATCCAGGTGATATTATTCGCAGCGTTGAAGAGTGGGAATTAGAAGTCGAGTCTGTTGAAGAGCAAGGCGAGTTACTATGCTATCACGGCATTCGCGTTGATAATGGTGAAAAAGCGCAGTTAAAAGAAACCTTTTTAGATCACTTTATCAAATTCAATAAACCACAAGACCGTTTATTTGCAGGCCAAGTGGACCGCTTTGACCGCTATACGCTGCGCTACCAAACTTGGCAGCACCAGTTTGAGCGCCAACAATCTCCTTTAAAAGGTTTAATTGGTCAGCGTGCAAACCTTATTCCGCATCAGCTTTATATTGCACAAGAAGTGGGTAAACGTTTTGCACCACGCGTATTACTTTCTGATGAAGTGGGTTTAGGTAAAACCATTGAAGCAGGTATGATTTTACATCAACAAATCATCAGTGGCCGTGCTAGCCGCGTATTGATTGTTGTGCCTGAAAACTTACAGCATCAGTGGTTAGTAGAAATGCTACGCCGCTTTAACTTACGTTTTTCAATCTTTGATGAAGAACGTTGTGATGAAGCATTCGCAGACTCTCCAAACGTATTCGAAACAGAACAGTTAGTACTTACTAGCCTTGAGTTCTTAAGCAAGAAAAAACGCTGGTTTGAGCAAGCAACCCTAGCTGATTGGGATTTATTGGTTGTTGATGAAGCGCACCATTTAAGTATCAATAATGGTAAGCCAAGCACTGAATACCAACGCATGGCAGAGTTAAGCCAAGACATTCCGGGCCTTATCTTATTAACTGCAACGCCAGATCAACTTGGTCACCGCAGTCACTTTGCCCGCTTGCAATTACTCGACCCAGATCGTTTCTACGACTACGATGCGTTTGTTGAAGAAGAAAGTAACTACAAAGAGGTTGCTGAAGCTGCTAATCAATTACTGGGTGAACAAGGCCTTGATGATGCATCTCGTGCCACATTAAAAGAGCTATTAAAAGAAACCGACATTACTGACCTTTTAGCGAAAGCGGAGCAAGGTGATGAAACGGCGCGCAACGAAATTTTATCAATGCTGCTGGACCGCCATGGTACGGGTCGTATTTTATTTAGAAATAGCCGCAGCGGTATTGATGGTTACCCAAGCCGTAAGCTTCATGCATACCCTATGGCAATGCCTAAACAATATAAAACGGCGATGTCGGTACTGGGTAACATGGGCGGCATTCAAAATGCTGAACTAACGGCACTTCGCGCTCTATTCCCTGAAAAGATCTTCCAAGAGTTTGAAGGTGAAAATGCTAGCTGGGGCGCATTTGACCCACGTGTTGATTGGTTAATCGAAACCTTAAAAACCCTTAAACACGAAAAAGTATTGCTTATCTGTGCTAAAGCCGAAACCGCACTTAGCCTAGAACAGATTTTACGTGAGCGTGAAGCAATTAAAGCTTCTGTTTTCCACGAAGGCATGTCGATTGTTGAACGTGACCGTGCTGCGGCTTACTTTGCCGATGAATACGACAGCGCGCAGATTCTACTTTGTTCTGAAATTGGTTCTGAAGGTCGTAACTTCCAATTCTCGCATCACTTAGTATTGTTTGATTTACCACTAAACCCAGACTTACTTGAGCAACGTATTGGTCGTCTTGACCGTATTGGTCAAACTCAAGACGTAAACATTCACGTGCCGTATTTTGAAAACACCGCACAAGAGGTGTTACTTCGTTGGTACAACGAAGGCTTAGATGCGTTTGAAACAACCTCGACAACAGGGCAAATGCTGTATAAAGAGTATGGCGAAGAATTGCTTGAGTTTATTGGTGCACACAATTGCGACGAAGAAGAGCTAGACCCACTACTAGAACAAGTGGCAGGTCAAAATGCCAAGCTTCGTAAGCAAATGGAAAGTGGTCGTGACCGCTTACTAGAGCTGCATTCAAGTGGCCAGGGCCGAGCAGAATGCCTTGTAGCTGATATCGAAGAGTTAGACGATCAATTCACGCTACCAAGTTATATGATCAATGTGTTCGACACCTTTGGTGTAAGCCAAGAAGATAAAGGTGAAAATACCATTATCTTAAAACCAACTGAGCACATGCTAAATCCATCTTTCCCATGCTTAAAAGATGATGGCATCACAGTAACGTTTGATCGCAGCACCTCGCTTTCGCAAGAAGACGCGCATTTCATCAGTTGGGATCACCCAATGGTGCAAGGCAGCTTAGACATGATTTGTGATGATGACTTTGGTACTGCCTCTGTGGCGTTACTGAAAAACAAAAAGCTACCTGCTGGTACCTTCTTTGTTGAGCTTATTTTCATTGCGGAGGCGATGGCGCCTAAAGCACTTCAAGTTGGCCGCTTCTTGCCACCAACGCCTATTCGTATCTTATTAGATAAGGGCAGTAACAATCTGGCTGAAAATGTTGCTTTTGATGCTTTCAATCAACAGTTATCAGCGGTTGGTCGCCAAACGGCAAGTAAATTAGCCAGCGCGCTACAAAGTGCCATTCACCCAATGATCACCAGCGCACAAGACATGGCACAAACCAAGCTAGAAGCACTGCGTGCTGAATCACTAGAGAAAATGCAAACTGCACTCGGTGAAGAACAAGCTCGTTTAACGGCACTTAAGCAGATCAACCCGAATATTCGTGATGAAGAGCTTAGCTTCTTTGATAAACAGCGTAGCGAACTCACGACTTACATCGAAAAAGCCCAAGTTAAACTGGATGCAATTCGTTTAATTGTCGTTTCACACTAACGTTGAAGCGCTAAACTCAAAACCACAAACGCGATGTGCTTTCACATCGCGTTTTTTATGCAAAAAACACCACAAGGGTAATAATTACGGCCACTGCCGCTAGCTTGCAAAATAACTTAGCTAAGCTATTGTTTCTTTTTATTAAATCGTCTTTGTAAGCTTGCTTCAAATATACAGCTTGTAGGTCTGAAAAACCTTTACAGTGCGGGCACTCTGGCTCTAGGTCATTTACTTCTAGGCCACAACGTGTACAAGGTTTACTGCGAATTAAACCAAGGCGAAACATTCACTTGTCCTTTTATTTAAACTCCATAGCTGAATTTACTGTATCTTAGCTGCTACTCGAAAACCAGCACTGGCATTGTGTATGCGCTTATACTCCTTTAAAATAGCGTCCTTGCATATCATCGAGGCTAGCTGTGTTACTCAATTATAATCCCCCAATGACACCTTATTTAAGTATTGTTTATCAAGACGATGACTTGCTTATTGTGAATAAACCAAGTGGTTTACTTACTGTGCCGGGAAAAGACCCAAAACACGCCGATTGCCTTATTGCTCGCATTAACCGCGTTTTTCCAACGGCAAAAATTGTTCATCGCCTTGATATGGCTACCTCTGGCATTATTTGTTTAGCTATGCACAAAGAAGCGCATCGTAATTTAAGCATTCAGTTTCAAGATAGAAAAACTGCAAAACGCTACATTGCTCGCGTATTTGGTAAGCTTGAGCAAGAAACAGGATCGGTAGATTTGCCACTTATTTGTGATTGGCCGAACCGACCAAAGCAAATGGTTGATCACGATAATGGCAAACCGTCATTAACCCACTTTAAAGTGCTTGAGTATGAACAGAATGCAACTCGTGTTGAGCTGACCCCAATTACTGGGCGTTCTCACCAACTACGTGTGCACATGCTGTCATTGGGTCACCCTATTTTAGGCGATAAGCTATATGCTCACCCTGAGGCATTCGCCATGGCTCCTCGCTTACAACTGCATGCTGAAATGCTTACCTTAGCTCACCCAGCCAGCGGTGAAACATTGATTTTTGAAGCCGCTCCTGAGTTTTAAGACAATTCGCTAAATATTTAATAAATACTGCCGATAGTTAATCAATAACTGATTTAATTAAAGACTCAGGTAATATCGGCATGAATTTAAAATCCGCACATCGCTTACTTTACGCAGCCTGTTTTGCGTTGATGGGTAATGTGAATGCTGCCGATTTTATTAAACCCACCCCTTGGTCAAGTTTGGTCACTAACGATATTCAACGCTTTTTACCAAGCGATGAAGTACGCACTCTGCTTGCCGGTGAAGATGAGTTCATTAGCTTATATCGCCAATCGATGACAGCGAGTCAACGCGGAATTGTGCTAATCATTCCTGATTGGCAGCACTTACCCACTAATAATGCTGGTATTAACTTTTTGCGCAAGCAGTTAAACGAAATTGGCTATGCAACCCTTGCCATGACCATGCCTGACATTGATTGGCATCCTGCCGATATGACAACGCCCGAGTCACCTGAGAGCTCTGAACCTGAGTCAACAACACAAAGTAATGAACAAAGCGATGAGCAAGCAGCTTCTGCTCCACCAGCCCAAACGCAACAAGCGCCGCATTTTGTTACGGGTGAGCCCAATATCAGTGAAGCCGTGCTTGATGATTACAAATTAAAGCTAATTGCCAGATTCAATGCCTTGTATAACAGTGCAATGGATGAAGGCGGCAATATTATTGTGGTGGCACAAGGTGCCAGTGCGGGGCTATTGATAGAGCATTATGCTAGCTTTCCAAATAACGAACTAAACGCTTTTATTAGCCTAGGTAGTTATTTACCTAACAGTGTTCGTAACCAGCATCTCAATGCGACGCTTTCAACTATCAGCCCACCCTTACTGGATATTTTTTATAGTGAGGGTAACCCTGACACCCTGCAAAGTGTAAAAGACAGAAAACGCTGGGTAAGAAAACACGCTAAATATGACTACCGTCAAAGAGAGTTATTTGGTGTGCCTTCAGAGCCTGAGCAGCACCAGCGGCTGCTTAAAGAGGTAGACGGCTTTTTACGCCGCCTTTTTTAAATACTCATAAGCCGCTTGAATATCTTGGCTTTTCTTTACCGCAACTTCCATCATATGTTTTGGTAAACCTTGCGATACCAGCTTATCGGGGTGATGCTGAGCCATGAGCTTTCGATAGGCTACTTTAATATCTCTCGCAGAAGCATCACTGTTTAAGCCTAATAGAGCCAACGCTTGGGCGCGATTCATACCATTATTCGGTGGCACACTGTGCCCTCTTTGTTCACTATGACTGCTGCGATTTTGCTGGCTTTGTTGACGCTGCTGTTCATAAAAACGCTGTTGTTGCTGACGAAATGCAAATTCGGCTTGGTAGCGTTTTAATAAAAATGCGAACTGAGTACGTGAAATACCTAACTGCTTGCTCACCTCTTGCAATAGTTGCTTTTCTTGCTCTGCAAGGTGGCCATCTGAAAAGGCCATTTGAATTTGGATTTCGAGGAACAGTTGCAATAAATCATGGCGTCGAGCAAAGCGCTCTTTAAAGTCATGAACGGTTTCTTTTAATGAAAAATCGCTTTCTTTACCACTACGAAAGGCATCTTGTGCTTCTCTGCGCTCATCACCCGATAAGCCCATTTCGTCCATAAACAAACTTGCCGCACGAATATGCGTTTCACTAACGCGACCATTCGATTTGGCAATATGCCCCATCACCGCAAAACAGCTAGAAAAGAAAAGTGCTTGGCGCTCGTTAATATCATCGCCTTTAAACAAACCAGAAAAACCACCTGCTTTATCAAAGTCTTGTTTTAAGCTGCGATCGAACATATGGCCTAGGTATAGGCCCAGTAAGGCTCCTATAAATTTGCCAAACATAAAGCCAAAACAAAAACCGAGTACTTTTCCCCACATAATTTGGCAAACCTCTGTTGTTATTACAAAGCGAAACGTTGATTGATTTCGTCGAGTCTGGCAGGTGTGCCAATGTCATCCCATTGCCCCAAATAAAGCTCAGTCGAAACTTGATGTTCACTGAGCTTTTCTCGCAAAATGGGCCCAAGTGGACGAATACCTGCGCTGAGACCTTTAAAGAAATCAGCATGATAGCGACTTATACCGGAAAAAGTATACTTTTGACTATCTGGGCTTAAGTGACTCAGTGCAAAATCACCATCAGGATTATGCGCAGGGTTTTCTACAAGGACAATATGCGCCTCCCCTACTTGCAGATGAAGCTGCATCAACGAAGTCACATCATAATCAGTAAACACATCACCATTGATGACAATAAATTGCTCGCCCAATAACGGCAATGCTTGAATGATGCCCCCGGCGGTTTCAAGCCCCCCAGCCTGCTCTTGGCTGTAAGTGATCGATACACCAAACTGCGAACCATCAGCAAAATACTCTGTTATTTTGTCGCCCTGCCAAGCAAGGTTAATGACAATATCGGTAATGCCTGCTTGACGTAAGTTATTAATATGATGCTCTAATAATGGCTTGCCGTTAATCTTTAGCATCGGCTTTGGTTGCGTTTCGGTTAGCGGCATCATTCGTTTACCACGCCCCGCCGCTAGGATCATTGCTTTCATTTGGACTCTTTCGTTAATCGCTGCTTAGTCTGTGGAATAATAGTCTGCTCTATCCACTGGCCAAGGGCTGTTAACTCTGGGTATTCTTTACTGACATTACTAATGTATGTAAGGGTTGGCAGCACATTATTCAAATAACCAGACTTACCGTCACGTAATTTTAAGCGGCAAAATATACCTGCAGCTTTTAAATGACGCTGCACGCCGGTTAAGTCAAACCAGCGCTTAAACATCTCAAATGAGGTGTCTTGCAATAGCTGTTGCTCGCTGAATTCGTCATAAGCGTAATGTAAAAGGTAATCTAGCTCTTGCTCTGGTAACTTGAAATAGCAATCCCTTAATAACGACACAAGGTCATAACACACTGGCCCTTGTACCGCATCTTGATAATCGATAATTGCCCATTGCTGCCCTGTGCGCATAATATTGCGGCTATGGAAGTCTCGGTGCACCGTAACAATTGGTTGTTCAAGGGCATTGTTAACTAATAACTCACAAGCTTGTTGCCACATTTGCTGTTCATCAACAGAAAGTTGCTCACCAATAAAGTTATCGACTAACCAATCTCTGAAAATGCTCAGTTCAAATTGTAAAAACTCGCCATCAAATACTTTCATGTATTGGGCTGGCGGGATTTGCGCCCATTGTGCACTTAACTTTATTAGATGTTTGTAGTGTAAAGTGCGGTCTTCGTCGCCCAGTAAATCAGCCAAATGAGTATTGCCTAAATCACTCAGCAAGAAGAAGCCTTGCTTTTCATCTGCTTGAAGAATTTTTGGTAATTTAAACCCATGCTGAGAAAACACTTTATTGAGTTCTATATAAGGCGTGTTATCTAATTTATCTGGATCTGAGTCCATGACAATATAGCTCTGATCACTTGTATTTACGCGGAAATAACGGCGAAAACTCGCATCCCCTGTGATGGCGGCTAATTGATATTCATCCTCTTTAAAATGAGGATTCAAAAACTGCTGTAAACTTTTATAACGATTCATTTAGTAAGATATCTATTTTTCACTAAGTCAATTACTGTATTTGCCATTGTTTTCCTTTATTATGTCTAGCTTATATCCAACCAAAGAGCATTAAGGTCATTAAATGAGCAAAACCTGGGGCATAATGATGCTAAGCGTACTTAGCGCACCATCGTTCGCCGAAACTGAACTGACACACAATTTTTGTGGCACTTCAATGCAAACCAGAGCTTGGCAACCGCTCCCTGGCCTTGAACTTAATATGATCGATATCAAATCCGATGATATTGAACTATTGGGTACCCAAAGCGCAGAATTTACCGGTAATGTAGATATTAACACCCTAACGATGAATTTGTCCGCACAAAGTGCACTGATTGACAAACAACGTGGGTTACTTAATGCAACCGGCCCTATCGTTTATCGCGATAAAGTAAGCCAAATTAATAGTTCTGGGCTCAATGCGGATTTAAATAATTCTGAATTAAGCTTGCTTGGTGCTGATTATAAGCTCACCGACCAACTTGGTCATGGTGGCGCAGAAAAACTAACAGTCAACGAGTCTGGCCTAAACCTGATGAACGCAAGCTTTACTACCTGCCCGGGCGAAACACCTGTGTGGGCAATTGAAGCTGACGAAATTGACTTATCAAGTGAAGATGGCTGGGGCGAAACTCACAATACCGTATTACGGGTATTTGATACGCCGGTGCTGTATGTTCCTTATTTTACGTTTCCGTTAGATGACCGTCGTAAATCAGGTTTATTAACACCTAACTTCTCAAGTTCAGGCCGCTACGGTATTGAAACCATCACTCCGTATTACTGGAATATTGCTCCAAATTACGATGCCACCATTACGCCGCGCTATATGTCGAAGCGCGGCTTGCAAATGATTGGTGAGTTTCGTTATTTAACTGAGCAAAACAACGGTCTCATTGCCGTTGAGTACCTAGATAAAGATGATGAAGAGCCAAATGTTGACTCGCGTTATCTATTCCATTGGCAGCAGCAAAGCTACTTTGGTGAGAACTGGCGCGGTAATATCGATATTACTAACGTTAGTGATGATAATTACTTAACCGATTTAAATTCTGGCTACGCGACTCGCACAGATACTCAGTTATACCGTACAGGTTCACTCACCCACTTAGGTGACACTTGGCGCACCAATATTAAGCTACAGAGTTTTGAAGTACTTGGTGATCACCGCGAATCGTATGCGGCACTGCCACAAATTAGTTTTTCGCAAACTGATGCGTATGATTTTTATGGTGTTGATTTAACCCTTGATGGTGAGCTTAGTTATTTCACGAATGATGACGCAGTTATTGATGAAGCAAGCCGTGTTCACATAGAACCTAAAGCAAGCTTTGGTTATCAGGAATACGCATGGTCATTTTTATCTGAGTTCAGCGTATTACATACTGAATATAACCAGCATGGTGATTTAGCAGGGACAGACTACGACGAAAAAGTCACCCGCACCCTGCCAAAAGTGCGTTTATACAGCCAATTAAATTTTGAGCGTGATACTGCGTTTTTCTTCAAAGATGGTATTCAAACTCTTGAGCCACAAATTCAGTACTTGTATACACCAAATAAAGACCAATCAAATATTGGCCTTTACGATACGGCAAAATTACAAGATGACTTTTTTGGTTTATTTAGAGACCGTCGTTTCTCAAGTATCGACCGTATTGCCACTGCGAACCAATTTACGTTAGGTGCGACTACTCGCTTATTTAGCAATGAAAACGAAGAAGTATTTAATTTCAGCGCAGGCCAAATCTTCTATTTAAGTGATGATGCAAAGCCTACATCACAAGGTATTAATGTTGATACTAACTACAATGCCTTGTTCGCAGCGCAAACCATGTTACATTGGCACCGTCGCTGGTATCTATCAGGTGGTATTCAATACGACACTGATGGTAAAGAAATTATTCAATCAAATATCACCTTAGATTATAAAGGTGACGATAAACAGCTCGTACAATTGAACCATCGCTATGCAAATGATGTCTCAGGCAATACAATCGAGCAAGTTGGTCTATTTACCAGCATTCCGCTATCGCAGGATTGGCAGTTTGTTGGCAGCTATCACCGCGATTTAGAAAGTGGTCGTAGTATTGAGGTTTTCAGCGGTCTTCAGTATGAATCGTGCTGTTGGGCGTTTCAAATCACAGGCCGTCGTCAAATCGAAACAGATTTGAACCAGGCGATTGGTCAAGAGCAAGCAACCTTTGATACCAGTATTGGCTTCAATATCGTATTAAAAGGGCTTGGAAGTAAAAGCCGTTATGATGCACAAAAATTATTACAACAAGGTATTTTTGGCTATCGTAGACCGTATTTTCTTAATAACTAGTACCGCAGTACTATTAGCAAGAGTATTAGAAAAAGTATGAATTTAAAAAAATTATTTGCATCTGCATTATTAACAGTTGGCCTTTGCCAAAGCGTTTTCGCAAAACCTGTCGAAATTGACAAAGTCGTTGGTGTAGTTAACCAAGGTGTTATTTTACAAAGTGAAGTAGACACCATTATCAATCGCGTAAAAACTCAAGCGCAAGAGCAAGGTCAGCAATTACCTTCTGATGATACGCTTCGCATTCAAGCAATCGAGCGTTTAGTAAACCAAACTCTGATGATGCAACTTGCTGAGCGCATGGGCTTAGAAATCTCTGACTCTCAGTTAGACCAAACACTTGAAAATATGGCTCGTGAGCAAGGCGGTACAATCGCTGATTTACGTCGCACTATCGAGGCATCAGGCGAGAGCTACCCAGCTTACCGTGAAGAAATTCGTAAAGAAATCACCACGCAACAAGTAATGCGTGCGAACGTTGACCGCCGTATTTACATTAGCCCACAAGAAATCGATAACCTTCTTAAAATCATGGAAACTCAAGGCAAGAATGCCGAAGAGTATGATATTGGTCATATCTTGATTGATATCCCAAGTGATGCAACAGCTGATGAAATCACCAGTGCTAAAACTCGTGCAGATAAAGTTATCGAGTTTTTAAAAGAAGGCAAAGAGTTCAAGCGTATCGCTATTTCATCTTCTAGCGGTTCAAAAGCCCTTGAAGGTGGTCAGCTAGGTTGGATGAGCATCAACGAAATGCCATCACTATTTGCTGAAGCGGTAAAAGGCCATAAAAAAGACGATATCGTTGGCCCGCTTCGTTCAGGTGCTGGTTTCCACATCATTAAAGTGCAAGATGTTCGTGGTCGCCAAGTTGTTGAAACAACAGAGGTTCGTTCACGTCACATCTTAATTAAGCCTTCTATCATCTTAAGCGAAGAAAAAGCGCGTGACATGCTAAAAGGTTTTGCTAAAGAGCTACGTGAAGGCAAAGCTGACTTTGGTGAACTTGCTAAAGAATACTCTGAAGACCCGGGTTCTGCATTAAAAGGTGGTGAGTACGATTGGACTGATCCAAGCACTTATGTACCAGAATTTAAAAATACCCTGCTTTCTCTAGATAAAAATGAAATCAGTGAGCCATTCAGAACACAGTTTGGTTGGCACATTGTACAGCTACTTGATAAGCGTGTAGCTGATAAAACAGAGCAAGCTAAGCGTAACCGCGCTCACCAACTACTGTTTAATCGTAAATTTAAAGAAGAAAGTTTCAACTGGCAGCAAGAAATGCGTGAACAAGCGCACGTTGATATTTTCCCAACAGAATAAAAATTATGACCATTAGAATTGCAATTACCCCAGGTGAGCCAGCCGGTATTGGCCCTGATTTACTTATCAAGTTAGCCCAGCACCAGTGGGATGCCCAACTGGTGGTGATTGCTGATGGCGCGCTGTTAAAACAGCGAGCTAAGTTGCTTGGTTTAGATATCAATTTAATTGACTTCGATGACAGCCAAGCACCAAGCATTGCCCCTGCAGGCAGCGTTTACTTACACCAAGTAGATTTAGGCTCTGATGTTGAAGTGGGCGTACTTAATGACGCCAATGGTCAATATGTGCTGGATACACTGCGCATTGCCAGTGAAAAAAATATGGATGGTACCTTTGCAGCTGTTGTTACAGGCCCTGTGCATAAAGGGATTATCAACAAAGCTGGTATCTCATTCAGCGGTCACACTGAGTATTTTGCGCAGCAATCGAATACTGCCGATGTAGTGATGTTGTTAGCTACAGAAGGCTTACGTGTGGCGCTTGTTACAACGCATATACCGCTTGCTTATGTATCGCGCGCAATCACCGTTGAACGTTTAAGTAAAGTTGCCACCATTTTAAACCATGACTTACAAACTAAGTTTGGTATTGAAAAACCGCGTATCCTCGTATGTGGTCTAAACCCACATGCTGGCGAAGATGGTCATTTAGGCACTGAAGAAATTGATACCATAGCGCCAACGTTAGAGCTGTTAAATAATCAAGGCATGAACTTAATTGGACCATTGCCTGCTGATACCCTGTTCCAAGATAAATACCTTTCGCAAGCAGATGCCGTGCTTGCAATGTATCACGATCAGGGATTACCTGTGCTAAAATACAAAGGTTTCGGCAATTCGGTCAACATCACCCTTGGCCTGCCATTTATTCGCACCTCAGTAGATCACGGTACGGCTCTCGATTTAGCCGGCACAGGCACTGCTGATGTAGGTAGTTTTGAATTAGCGATCCGCGAAGCAATTAAGCTCGCCCATGAAAAAGCACAGAATCAATGACAGATAAAGTACATTTAGGACACCGCGCTCGTAAGCGTTTTGGTCAAAACTTTTTAAACGATGACATGATCATCGACAAAATCGTCACGACTATCGATCCTAAACCTGAAGACAATTTAGTAGAAATCGGCCCAGGTCTTGGTGCAATCACTGAGCCAGTCGCTGATTTAAGTGGCCACCTAACGGTTGTTGAGCTAGATAAAGACTTAGCAGAACGTTTAACGAGCCACCCATTCTTAGGGCCAAAGTTAACAGTGCATCAAGGCGATGCAATGAAATTCGATTTTAGCTCTTTGATCAAGTCTGACGAAAAGTTAAAGATTTTTGGTAACTTACCATACAACGTTTCGACTCCGCTGTTATTCCATTTATTTGAGTTCGCAGATAACGTAGAGCACATGCACTTTATGCTGCAAAAAGAAGTGGTCAAACGTATGGTCGCAGGCCCGGGCAGTAAAGCATTTGGTCGCTTAAGCGTGATGACACAATATTACTGTCACGCAATGCCAGTGATTGATGTGCCGCCAGAGTGCTTTAAACCAGCACCTAAAGTAGATTCAGCGGTTATTCGCTTGATCCCTAAAAAGCCTGAGCAACGTTCAGCTAAAAGCACTAGGCTATTAAACACGGTATGTTTAGAAGCCTTTAATCAACGCCGTAAGACTCTGCGTAATAGTTTATCTAACTTACTTACAGCTGAAGAACTAACAAGCATAGGCATTGATATCACTCTGCGTGCTGAAAGCCTGTCTTTACAACAATTTATTGATATAGCTAATTGGATTTATGACAACAAGCAGTAATTTAGGTTCTCCAATTAAGGTGTCGGTTGAGACCTTCTATGTAGAAGGTCAATCAGAGCCTGAACAAGATAAATACGTTTTTGCTTACTCAATCACCATTAAAAACCACAGTTTATGCAGTGCTAAGCTATTGAGTCGTTACTGGTTAATTACCGATGCCAACGGCAAAGAAGTGGAAGTGCAAGGTGAAGGAGTTGTGGGTGAAACACCGACCATTGCCCCAGGTGAAAGCTACAAGTACACCAGTGGTGCAGTGCTTGATACCCCTGTTGGGACGATGCAAGGTCATTACACCATGCGTAACGAATTTGGCACTGAGTTTGAAGCGCCAATCGAGGTGTTTCGTTTAGCCCGCCCAAACATTTTGCACTAGGTAATAATGGCTGACTACGCAATTGGTGACTTACAAGGTTGTTACAGTGAATTTGATGCGTTACTAAAACGTGTCAACTTCAACCCAAGCCAAGATCACCTTTACTTAGTTGGCGATATTGTTGCTCGAGGCCCTGATTCACTCGCTTGCCTCGAGCGCCTTCATACTATGCAAGGCAGTGTAACTATTACTCTTGGTAATCATGATTTACACCTAATTGCTTGTCATTATCTAAATAAACCAGCAAATCCAAAAGATAAGCTTGCAGATGTTTTTGACAGCCCAAAGCTCCCTGAATATATTCACTTTTTGCAACAACAGCCATTAGCTATTTGGCTTGAACGCTATGACATGCTGATAAGCCATGCTGGCTTAAACCCAAATTGGTCAATAAAAAAAGCATTAAAACGCGCTCGCTTTGCCGAAAGTTGCTACCAAGGTAATGATGCCCATCATTACTTTGCCAATATGTATGACCCCCACCCATTAGAATGGCAATCAACGCTACCTAACGAGGCTAAATTTCGTTATATCGTTAATTACTTCACGCGCATGCGCTTCGTTAATTTGCTTGGTGAACTCGATTTCAGCAATAAAACCAGCATTAGTGAAGATAGCTCAATAATCCCTTGGTTTGAGCACCCGAGTATAAGTAAGCTCAAGCAACAGATCACATTTGGTCATTGGGCTGCTTTAGAAGGTAAAGTTAAAGCCGAAAATATTCATGCCCTCGACACTGGCTGTGTATGGGGAGGCGCGATGAGCCTCATGGAACTCAGTCAAAAAGACTGTTTTGTCGAAAAATCCCACTCTTTTATCTAAATAAACTGAAAAATAGCTGAACATCTGTTAGATTTATAACAATTAAAGTTAATTTAATTTAAAGCTAATTAAATTTAAATACTTAACTAATTGGCAACCTTGCCGATAAGTGATGATTAGTACTATTTTCTGGAATTACATATGAACTTGACCGTTAGACAGCGTATTTGGGGTGGCTTTATTGTTATTACGTTACTCCTGCTATTTATTGGTGGTAACTCGTTGATCAGAATTACCAACATTGATCAATCGACACAGCGAGTTAATCAGCTGTCATTACCGGCTCTCGATAAAAGTTATGAATTGCAGGTTGAATTCATCCTGATGAGTAAATCAGCGCAAGCTAGCTTTTACACCACATCACAAGATGAATTAGCAACTATTCGCAAGAACTTTACCGAGCAGAAAAAACGTTACGATAGCTCTTATCAAGACCTACAACAAATAGTGAGTAACGACCCTAAATTAAAACAAAGCAGTCAAGAAGTTGAGCAAACTTATAAGCGCTTTGCCAAGTCTGTCGATAACCTTTTTAAAGATAAACAAACTCAACTTGAACTTAACAATACGCTGCGCACCCAGCTTGAAGATATTGAGATCAGCGCAGAAGATGCTAACTCTGTTGTGCTTGATATAATTGATATTGATGGCCTTGAAGAAAACAATTCACGTGCCTACCAAGCTGCTAACAACATGGAAAACAACTTCCAGTCGGTAGTGACTAACAGTACCGATATGCTAACGGTTAAAACTCTTAACACGTTAGATATCGTTAAAAACGAACAAGTTTATTATCTAGAAGAAGTAGAGCGAAGCCTTGGCCTAATCCGCCCTGCTATCATTGAAAGTAATGCTGATTTATATAACGACCTAAACAGTTATGTTGAAAACCTTGTAAATAACGTACGTGGCAACAACAGCCTATCAGCAAATAAAAAGCGTTTAATTGATGCAATTGCACAAACTCAAGCTGAGCTAGCCAATGCAGAAAAATCAACCACTGAGGCCCTAAAACAACTTAAAGAGCTTGTTGACCAAGCAACGGTACTTGCCTTTGACTTACAGCAAGATGTAAGTGGTAACGTATCTACGGCAACCATCTGGACTTGGATTGCCATGGTTATCGCCACTTTAATTGCAATTGCTGTTGCAGCAATTACTGTTAGCCGTATTACTAAACCACTTTCTGAAGTAAACCGTATCCTTGATATTGTTGCTAGCGGTGATATGACTCAACGCCTAGACGACTCAGCTAAAGACGAATTCGGTGAGTTATCACGTAGTTGTAATACGCTAATCGAAAGTTTACGTACACTTATTCAAGGCATTATCTCTCGCTCAACCCAGCTTGCTGCGGCCTCTGAAGAAACTTCAGCAATCACTGAAGAATCAAGCCAAGCTATTCGTAACCAACAAGCACAAGTTGAACAAGCTGCTACAGCAACCACGGAAATGAGCAGTACATCACAAGCGGTAAGCAGCAGTGCTCAACAGGCACTTAGCGAAATCAAGAACGCTGATAAAGAAGCTGACCGTGTTAAAGGTATTTCTTCGCAAAACAAAGCGACTATCGAACAACTTGCCCGTGAAGTTGATGATGCTTCACAAGTTATCAATAAGCTACACAAAGATAGCGCATCAATTGGTGGCATCTTAGATGTTATTCGTGGCATTGCAGAGCAAACAAACCTACTTGCACTTAATGCAGCCATTGAAGCAGCCCGTGCCGGTGAACAAGGCCGAGGCTTCGCCGTAGTTGCTGACGAAGTGCGCTCTCTAGCGAGCAAGACTCAAGAATCGACCCAAGAGATCCAAGCGATGATTGAATCGCTTCAGGTTGGCGCTGAGGCTGCTGTATCAGCAATGTCGAAAGGTAAACAACAAGCTGAGTCATGTGTTGAGCAATCAGACCTTGCAAATACCGCCCTTGATTCAATCACTGCAGCAGTTGCGCAAGCTCATAACGTAAGTGAAGAGATTTCAACAGCCGCTCATGAGCAACAGCAAGTTTCACAAGAAATTAGCGAACGCTTAGAGTCGATAGTAGCAATTGCTGAACAAACAGCTGAAGGCGCAAACCAAACCAATATTTCAAGTTCAGAAGTTGCTAAATTAGCGGAAGAACTACGTTTATCGGTGGATGCGTTTAAAGTTTAAGAAGCTGTAAACGAGTTACGAGTTACGAGTTACGAGTTACGAGTTACGAGCTACGAGCTACGAGCTACGAGCTACGAGCTACGAGCTACGAGCTACGAGCTACGAGCTAACAAATATATAAGCCGTGTTTGTAAAAGCAAACACGGTTTTTTTCTATCTATTTATATCAATTTGCTTAATTAAATGATCTTTTGAGGTGATTACTCTTAATATTTTCCTGCCTCCCGCACCCATGCAGGCGCATTATTTAATACAAAATAATAACGAATTATTGCGAGTAGGTATGAAGTTAACGAAGCGTTTTTCAGGCATAAAAAAACCGCAACGAGTGCGGTTTCTTAAATTCTATTTGCGTTTCAATTAAAGGCCTGCGCGGTCTTTAATAACAGCGATTAGTGGAGAACCACCGTGGCCGTTTGATTCTGCCCATGCGATGTCTGCACCGTCTTCTAAAGAGCTTTTAGATAAGTTCTTAACGATGTATTCACCAGCATCCGCAGCGCCGCTTTCAATTGCATGACGAAGCATATTGTTGCCGTTACATTTTACAGCATCAAAGATGTTACGAATTTTCACACGTGAGCTTTTAAGCTTACTACGTAAACGGTTTTTATCATCAGCTGCGATGTACTCACAGATAGAAACCGCTAATTGATCATCAGCTTTTGCTGGTGCTGTATACGCAACTGACGCTGAAACAACAGCCGCTGCAAGTAACATATTTGGTAACTTCATCATATTTTGCCCTTATGTAATACTTTCTTCTTACCAAGATTGTGTAATATTGTACCAACTAATTAATTTTACCGCAATAATGTTACGAGTTTTTGTACAGGGTTACAAAAGTATACGAGTAAGGGTTTTTGTTATCAGGCTGATGCTTTTCTTGCTCGGCAACTGTCCAATTAGCAACACTTTCGTAATCTGGGAACTGCGTATCACCGGCCACTTCAAGGTCGATGAATGTTAAGTATAGACGATCTGCTTGAGATAGAAATTGTTCGTATATATTTCCGCCACCTATAATCATTACTTCTTCAACATCAGCAACCAATTCCAGCGCAGCCTCTGGTGAAGTAACCACCTCAATACCTTCAGCTGTGTAATCAGCATTACGCGTGATAATAATATTTTGACGACCCGGTAAAGGCCGACCTATTGATTCAAATGTTTTACGGCCCATGATCACAGGCTTTGCCATGGTTACTTTTTTAAAGTGTTGCAGATCGGCGGGTAAATGCCATGGCATTTGGTTGTCTTGGCCAATTACTCTGTTATTTGCCATAGCAGCAATCATTGAAATTTTCACACTAAACCTTAATACTTTTTTCTTATTAATAAAAAAGGAGCGCATGGCTCCTTTTCAGTTTTAAATTTTATCGTTGGTAGATAACTTCTACATCGTAGTCATCATCATCCCAGTCGTCATCCCAATCATCATCGTCTTGAGATGTTGCTTTCTGATGATAAGTATCCCACTTAAATTCAACTTCTTCTTTCTCTTCTTCAGCGAATTTCTCTTTCGGCATACTATCAAGTAGCGCCATAATGTCGTGACATAGTGCTTGGGTATTTTGCTTATTTGCAGCAGAGATACGGTAAACATTAACCTCTTCACCTAGCTCTTCGGCAATTTCATTACACAGCGCTTCAGCTTCATCTTCTGGTAATAGGTCAATTTTGTTAAATACTAACCAGCGCGGCTTTTCAGCAAGCTTAGGACTATATTGGTGTAGCTCATTAATAATCGCAAAGGCATTATCAACTGGATTTGTGCCATCAACAGGCATAACATCAATGATATGCAGTAATACACGACAACGCTCTAAGTGCTTTAAGAAGCGAATACCAAGGCCTGCGCCATCCGAAGCCCCTTCGATTAGACCTGGGATATCAGCAATTACAAATGACTTATTCGCATCTGGGCGTACTACACCAAGATTAGGAATAAGCGTCGTAAACGGGTAATCTGCCACTTTTGGTTTAGCTGCAGAAACACTGCGGATAAACGTTGATTTACCAGCATTTGGTAAACCAAGTAAGCCAACATCAGCAAGTAGCATTAGCTCTAAGCGTAAGCTGCGAACTTCACCAGGTGTACCTAGTGTTTTTTGACGTGGCGCACGGTTTGTACTTGATTTAAAACGTGCGTTCCCCAAGCCATGGAAACCACCTTTTGCAACAACAACCTTTTGACCATGCTTAGTCAGATCACCTAATGACTCTTCAGTATCAACATCAATGATACGTGTACCAACAGGTACTTTAAGCGTTAAATCTGCGCCTTTTTTACCAGTCATGTTACGGCTTTGACCATTTGTGCCGCGCTCTGCTTTATGAAAACGCTCAAATTGGTAATCAATTAACGTATTTAAGTTTTCATCGGCTTGTAGATAAACGCTGCCGCCATCGCCGCCGTCGCCGCCATCAGGACCGCCATCTGGTACATATTTTTCACGTCGGAAAGATACGACACCGCTGCCGCCATCACCCGCGTCACAACGAATTTCTACTTCATCTACAAACTTCATGATTACTCACTTTAAGATTGGCTTGTTAATAACTCTATTATATACCTAAGTGCCCTATTCAGCACCCAATGCCAAGGCGCTTAGGTATATATTTATACGCACTATTATGTGCCTTAAAACAAAAAACCCCGCAAAGGCGGGGTTTTTCAAATATCGAGATGATTACTCAGCTACGATATTTACGTATTTACGGTTTAAAGGACCTTTCTGTTCGAATTGAACTTTACCATCTGCTTTTGCGAAGATAGTGTGGTCTTTACCGATACCTACGTTTGCGCCAGCGTGGAAACGAGTACCACGTTGACGAACAATGATGCTACCCGCTAGAACTGATTCGCCACCAAAACGCTTAACACCTAGGCGTTTGCTTTCTGAATCGCGACCGTTACGAGTACTACCAGCTGCTTTTTTATGTGCCATTTCTCAGTACCTCTAATTAAGCGCTAATGCCAGTGATTTTAACTTCAGTGAACCATTGACGATGGCCCATTTGCTTACGAGAATGCTTACGACGTCTAAATTTAACAATCTTAACTTTCTCACCGCGACCGTGTGAAACAACCTCAGCTGTTACTTTACCACCGTTTACGAACGGTACACCGATCTCGATTTTCTCACCATCAGCAACTAAAAGTACTGAATCAAATTCAACTGCTGCACCAGTTTCAACGTCTAATTTCTCAAGACGAATTGTTTGACCTTCAGTCACACGGTGCTGTTTACCACCACTTTGGAAAACCGCGTACATAATTAACTCCGTCTGTGCGCCCTCAAATCGACGCAACTAAAATATTCTTCAATAGGGCGCGAAGTTTACGCTAATGTGCAAAAACTAGCAAGCCTCTTTTTCGATAAAATGAATAAAAAATAGCTGCATTGAGAGCAATTCAATATTTTCCCCTATTCTATCCTAAAAACACCACATGCCAAGCGGTTTTTACGATCTCATGACAATTAAATTACGCTAATAATACGCACCTTGAAAATTCAAAAAGCTGATCACTTATTAATCAAGGTTATAAATTTATCTTGGCAAAATTGATCTCAAATAAAAAACTTTACAGTGTTTTTTTACTGAATCATCACAAAATATCGAGCAAGCGCTTTTTTTGTTGTACAATCAGCCCCGTATACCCATAAATATTGGCTCGGAGATCAATGGATATAAAAGCTATCCAGACGTTAATCGAAAATGAAATGGATGACGTCAATCAACTTATACATGCCCAAATGCGCTCAGATGTCGCATTGGTTAACCAACTCGGTTTATACATAGTAAACAGTGGCGGTAAACGCGTTCGTCCTATGTTGGCCATTTTAGCGGCAAAAGCACTTGGTTATGAGGGCAAAGACCATATTACGCTTGCCACTATCATCGAATTTATTCATACCGCAACTTTATTGCATGACGACGTTGTCGACGAGTCACATTTGCGCCGTGGTACGCCTACAGCCAACGCAGAGTTTGGTAATGCAGCGAGCGTTTTGGTGGGTGACTTTATCTATACACGTTCATTTCAGCTTATGGTTGGCCTAGGTAAAATGCCAATCATGCAAATTTTAGCTGATGCAACCAATGTTATCGCTGAAGGTGAAGTATTACAGCTAATGAATTGTAATGACCCTGACACGACAGAACAAAGCTATATGCAGGTTATTTACAGCAAAACGGCAAAATTGTTCGAAGCTGCAACCGGCCTTGCTGCAATTATTACCGAGCAAGACGAACAAACCCTTGAAGCATTAAACTTATACGGTATGCATCTTGGCACTGCATTCCAATTAGTGGATGATGTTCTTGATTACAACGCTGATGCCGAGCAACTTGGTAAAAACATTGGCGATGATTTAGCTGAAGGTAAACCTACCCTACCGCTTATCTACGCAATGCAAAAAGGCACACCAGAGCAAGTTAAGCTAGTACGCGAAGCAATTGAGCTTGGTAATGGTATGGACCACTTAGAGAGCATTCTAGCGGCATTAGCTGACACTAAGGCCCTTGAGTTTGCAATGCAAAAAGCTGAGCAAGAAGCTGACAAAGCAATTGCTTGTATTGCGTTCTTACCAGATACACCGTACAAACAAGCACTAGAGAGTTTGGCCCGTATCGCCGTTGCCCGCGATCACTAAACGCTATTTATTCGAGCCATTAAAAAAGCCTGCATTTGCAGGCTTTTTTGTTTTTCGGCGATTTAAAAAATCGCCTATCATCTGTCGGAATTAACCGTTGATGAAATCAACACCTTCCTGGATGTCTTTGTTAAGTGTAGCTAGCATGTCGTTTTTAGCTTGCTCTTCGAATGCACTTAACTCACCGTAAGAAAGGATTTCTTCAACGCCGTTTTTACCTAGACGAACTGGGTGTGCGAAGTATGCTGCGTCACCGTTTTCAACTGCAACGTATGCGTAATCAACTACTTCTTCACCTTGTAAGCCTTTAACTAAAGACATACAGAAGCGTGCTGCTGCAGCACCCATAGAAAGAGTCGCTGAACCGCCACCCGCTTTAGCGTTAACAACTTCAGTACCTGCGTTTTGGATACGTGGAGTTAATGCCGCAACTTCTTCGTCAGTGAAAGTAACACCTTCAACTTGAGATAGAAGAGGAAGGATTGTAGTACCTGAGTGACCGCCGATCACTGGAACTTTAACGTCAGTTGCGCTTAAACCTTTAAGTTCAGCAACAAATGCTTCTGAACGGATCACGTCAAGCGTTGTGATACCGAATACACGGTTAGCATCGTAAGTACCCGCTTTTTTGAATACTTCAGCAACGATTGGCACTGTGCCGTTTACTGGGTTAGTGATGATACCTACTAACGCTTTAGGACAGTTTTTAACGATGCCTTCAGCTAATGTTTTGATGATACCTGCGTTTACGTTGAAAAGGTCCGCACGGTCCATGCCTGGCTTACGTGGCATACCCGCTGGGATAAGAACGATATCACAACCAGCTAATGCTGCGTCTAGGCTGTCAGCACCAAAGCCTTCAACTTTAACGTCTGTTGGGATGTGAGAAAGATCAACCGCTACACCAGGAACAACAGGGGCAACATCGTATAACGATAATTCAGAACCTGCAGGTAAACTTGTTTTTAATAATAAAGACAATGCTTGGCCGATACCGCCAGCTGCGCCTAAAACAGCAACTTTCATTGGAATTCTCCGTAATTTGAGGTAGGAAATATTTGTGGCCCTAAAGATAATGAAATTAGCGACTAAAAACAAATTTATCCTGCTTATTTCGCGTATAATTTCGACCATAGTTGTAAACTTGCCTGTAAAGACACAGCATTTTGGACGACTTTGTAAACTAATACTGCATAAATATGCAGAGTTGTGTAGAATTACCCTACATTTTATGAATAAAGAAACGGCAACATGCAACCACAAGACAAACAAGAAGCACTGATCAAAGCGTTTAAAGCGCTATTAAAAGAAGAAAACTTCGGCTCACAAGGTGAGATTGTCGAAGCATTAAAAGAGCAAGGCTTTGATAATATTAGTCAAAGTAAAGTCTCTCGCATGTTAAGCAAGTTCGGTGCAGTACGTACTCGTAATGCAAAACAAGAAATGGTCTATTGTTTACCGGCTGAAATGGGTGTGCCAACAGCGAAAAGCCCACTGCGTCAGCTTGTTATTGATATTATGCATAACGAAATGATGATTATTATTCGCACCAGTCCAGGCGCAGCACAATTAATTGCTCGTTTACTTGATTCACTCGGTAAGGCGGATGGTGTACTCGGTACCATTGCAGGCGACGACACTATTTTTATCGCCCCTGCGAAGATTTCTGAAATCGATGTGACGCTTGATCGCGTGCGCACTTTATTTGATACCGTTTAAAGTTGCTTTAAGAAGTTTACTGACGGGGCGAAAAACGCAGATCCCATATCGGCTTGAGTAAAATCGAGCCAATGATCATAGCAATCGCCCTGCCCCAAACGACTCTTTAATACCTGCTCAAACGCATCCCCTTGCGCAGCACACGAAACCATTAAAATTCCCTGCTTATGCACATCACCAAATGGCATGCTTTGGTTTAGCAATAGTGGCTGGCCATGCTCATCTTTTAATTCACTACGAACCGCATGACTGGTTTCTACAGCAGGCACAATCAAGGTGTTATCTAGACGCGTGCGCCCCATGATTTGCTCTTGCTCAGACAACGATAAATGCTGCCAGACACTCAAATCATGCACAAAGCGCTGAACATGAATATAACTGCCTTGGTCTTCAAAGTGACCCGGTTTATCGATAAGTGCTGTACTACGCTTTTGACGGCCATGAGGTGTATCGCCTGCATAAATAAAGCCGTTAAAATCACGTCCATCTAAAAACCGAAAATTACGGACCTGCTCCACCAGCTCAACATCCGGTGTTAATAATTTTAGAATTTGCAGAGCAAATAGATGATTTACATCTTCACGGTCTGAGCGAATTTGCACAAACAAGTCAAATGGCTGAGCACTAATCACATGCTCACTATGGGTCACATTCGGAAAGCTTTGCAATTGACTAGGGATAAACTCGGGCAAAATATGCGGCCAATACTGAGCACCAAGGGCAACCACACACGATAGCATGGCTTCTGAGAACTGATCAGCAAACTCATCTTGAATTACGCTAACGCGTTTTAGTTTTTTACGTAATGACTCATCATGGCCATCGTAAACATTAAAAAACAGGTGCAAACCATGTAAGTTTGCTTCAGCACAAATCCCAGATTGCGCTTGCGCCATAGTGAATCCTTAGCTTCTCGTTATTTGCACAAAGCCAAGGATTCAAGATTGTTATTTATTACTAATCATGAAAAAAATTGACTGTGTGCGGCATTATTTTTATTTTTACAGGCTGCTCAACAGCTAACACGCGGTCTTGCTCTGCAGCAACTTCACACTCTTGCCCTGCAATATTGATTCGATATACATAACGCGTACCGATAAAGCGCCTGTGCAAGATAGTTAAACTGTTTGCGTCACTGTGCGCAGCTTCACACAACTGAATATGATGTGGTCTTATATACACTTGACCTTGCTGACAATCTGCATTGTTCGGTGTCAATGAGTGAATCACACCAAACGCCGTCTCATATTCAGTTGGCGTTAATACTTTTGCCGTTAAGTATATGCCCGTACCAAGAAACTCTGCAACCACCTTTGAGTTAGGTTGGCTAAATAACTGCTCAGGAGAGCCTTGTTGGGCGATTTTTCCACCATGCATAACCGCAAGCGTGTCGGCAAACGCGAAAGCTTCTTCCTTCGAGTGGGTAACAAATACCGCAGAAACCTGCTGAGCTTTAATAATGCGACGTATATCGGCAATAAGCTCAAAACGCACTTGTGTATCAATATTCGAGAATGGCTCATCAAGTAATAATAAACTTGGTTTGTAAGCAAGTGCACGGGCTATTGCCACTCGTTGCTGCTGTCCACCAGAAAGCTGATGCGGATATCGCTTTGCACAACCATCGAGTTTAACAAGGCTAAGCATTTCATCTACACGCTCGCGCTTTTGCGCTTTACTCATATTGCTTAGCCCAAACGCAATGTTGTCGCTTACCGTTAAATGAGGAAACAACGCATAGTCTTGGAACATCATGCCAATATTACGTTTTTCCGGTGCAACAAACAGTCCACTATCGTTGACCACTTTTGAATCAATACTCATATAGCCTTGCTCAGGCTGTAAAATTCCGGCAATTGCCTTTAAAGTGGTGGTTTTGCCGCAGCCACTTGCGCCAAGCAAACAGACGATTTCATCTTGTTCTACATTGAGGTTTAGTTCACTCAACACCTGAGTCGCATTGTACTGATAAGCTAAGTCTTTAATTATCAAATGACTCATGAGTGATTTTGCTCCATCGAACGATTAACGAAATACAAAGGGATTAACCCAACTAACACGATAAACAAGGCTGAAATTGACGCAAGCTCCAATTGCTCATCACTAACATATTGAAAAACATGAGTTGCCAGGGTTTCAAAATTAAAAGGTCTGAGTAATAAAGCCGCAGGTAACTCTTTCATGCACTCAATAAACACTAACAAGCCAGCTGTTAGAATGCCGCGCTTTAACAGTGGTAAATGTACTCGCCACAAGGTTTGTAAGGGCCCTTTGCCCATTGATTGGCTAGCCATATCTAATGAAGGGCTAATACGTAAAAAACTGCTTTCAAGCGCGCCATGCGCAATCGCATAAAAACGTACAACATAAGCAAAAATCATCGCAAATAAAGTGCCGCTCAGAAGTAACCCTGGTGATAAACCAAAAGGCTCAAGCCAATTGTTTAATGCATCATCTAACTGAGTTAATGGGAGCAATACGGCAATAGCTAACACAGTACCAGGTAAGGCGTAGCCAGTACTTGCTAAACGTCCTGGGATCAAAGGGTAAGCTTGTTTCGCAATGCGTTGATAAAACAATACCAATAAGCTCAATAGGATAGTTGCAATACTCACCACAATAGCCACTTTGAAGCTTTGCCAAGCGTAATTAAAGAATGCCCCATTCCATGCTTCATCTGCATAAACAATGGCGTATTTAACTAACACCCCAACCGGCAGGATAAAAGCCAGTATTAGCACAACGGTACAAGCCAAGCTTGCAGCCCACGCCGCACCGCCTTTTAAGCGATACAAGGTTGCGCTGTTTACGCTTGACTGACGTTCATACACGGCTTGATTACGACGACTAAAGCGTTCAACCATGATGGTTAAAAACAAAATCAGTAACATAATGCCTGAGATTTTCGCCGCAGCAGTTAATGAGTAATAGCCAAGCCACGTATCGTATACAGCGGTAGTGAGCGTACTTACAGCAAAGTAATTGACGGTAGCAAAATCAGCCATAGCTTCCATACTGATTAATGTAACCCCTGCCACAATCGCCCCACGACCAAGAGGCAAACTAACGCGTAAAAAGCTTTGTAATGGTGATAGACCCATCAGCTGACTAGCTTGTACTAGTTTAAAAGACTGCTCTCTGAGTGCCGTTTTAAAAATAAGGAATAAGTAAGGATAGAGTACCAAGGCAATCATAATAATAGCCCCAGTTAATGTACGAATATCAAAAAACCAGTAATCGTCTGGTGATTGCCAACCAAACCAGTCTCTAAGGGTGATTTGTACTGGCCCTGCGTAATCAAGTAAGTCGGTATACACATAGGCGATGAGATAAGTTGGCATTGCTAATGGCAGCATTAATGCCCATTCAAATTGCTTACGCCCAGGAAACTCGCAATATGCGGTTAGCCAAGCTAGCGGCAATGCAATTACACAACTTAACAGCCCTACCCCTGCAATGAGTATGAGTGTATTACGGGTATAATCCCACAGCACAGTATCGAAAAGGTGCTGAAATACATCTGAATCTCCTTGCAGAGATTCAAATAATAAAAAGCCTAATGGCGTAACAAGCAACAGGCCAATAAGCCAGGCTATAAGCTGCCAACGCGACAGCGAAAACTTCACATGCATAAGTGGATTAATACCAGATAAAATAAAAGCTGTTAAAAAACAGCTTTTATAAAAATGTGTTACGAGAAATATCCTCGTTATAAATCAAACTTTACTTCGTCAATCAGCTTCAGTGCCACAGGGCGATATTTGCTGATCTCATCAAGAGGAAGGCTATCTTCTTTAAACTCCCCCCATGATGCAACCATCTCAGATAATGCAACCCCTTGCTTTACAGGGTATTCCATATTAACTGAAGCATACATATTTTGCGCCTTATTGTCGGTCATATACTCAACCAGTTTCAAGGCATTTTCAGGGTTTTTAGCATAACGGGTCATAACAACGCCCGATACATTGATATGAGAGCCACGGTTTGTTTGGTTAGGGAAGTTAATATAAACCGCTTCAGCCCATGATTTTTGCTGCTCATCTTGCATCATTTTGCCAAAATAATAGCTGTTGCCTAACGCCAGATCGCATAAACCTTCTTTTACGGCTTTGACTTGCGCTCTGTCATTACCTTGCGGCTTACGTGCTAAATTGGCTTTTACGCCCTCAAGCCATTGCTTAGTTTTTGCTTCGCCATGGTGAGCAACCATAGAAGCAACTAAACCTAAATTGTAAGGGTGTTTACCAGATCGAGTGCAGATCTTACCTTTGTATTTTGGGTCTGCTAAATCTTCGTAAGTTAATTCAGCAAGTGCACCAACACGCTCTTTTGCAGAGTAAACATTACGTACACGTTTAGTAAGTGCTATCCATTGACCGTCGCCATCGCGAAAAGTGCTTGGCACATTCGCATTAACCACATCACTATTAATTGATTGCGTTAAGCCTAAGTCCTCTAATTGAATCAGCGCACTAAAATTAGAGGTTAATACTAAATCAGCCTTACTGTGCTTACCTTCACGCTTTACACGTTCAATTAACCCTTTTTTGGCAAAAACCACGTTAGTTTTAATACCTGTTTGCTTAGTGAAATCATCCAAAATAGGCTGAATTAAGAATGGTTGACGAAACGAGTAAATATTTACTACATCTGCAGCAAATGTAGGCGCGCTTAATAATGCGCTAAGTAATACTAAGGCTGTTTTCTTCATTTTATAGCACCTAAATAGTAACAATTATCAAAATATTTTACCTAGAGTTAGGGCAAAGTGCACCCGTTTAAACTTATATTTCAATCAACCTAACTGCCATTTAGGAATTTACATGTAAGACATATCTCACCCACATGGCAGTTATTGAGTAAAAACCACCAGCAAACACTGCACAAAACAAGATAAACATTTGAAATATAACAACATACTTTAAATGACAATAAAATAACCAGCAGATTAAGTAAGATTTTGACCTACTCAGCTTTGCCCATTTCTCTATAATTACTTACATCAACTAAGCAAGAAGCTTAATGAGTAGATGGATAAGGAAGCATTACTCATAATACCGCGGAATAAGGTTCATTAGGAGAATAAGGAATCAAGGACAGGCTCAGGAAGAGTAACGCAATGGAGTGACAACCTACGGACAACATCAGGATGATGTGGAATGGCATGACAACAGGACGTTGTTATACAGGAAGTTCAAAAAGTGGAATAAAGGACAGGCCGTTAGGGCATCGCAACGGATTTGCAAATAAAGGGATAGTGTCAGGATGGCACGTAAGGGAGTGGTAAAGTATTTACCAGCAAGGATGTAAAGGACTGACAAGGAAACAAGGCGGGATTGCCTTATATTACACAGAACCAATAAGTAAAGTGTAATAGCATGGATTGGCAAAGTTTAGGGAGTTGATTAGATTCAATTGCAGGATGCAAAAAATTAAGAAGATTCCGCAAGCGCGACTAGAGATAGTACGCGCTTTTCTTTTGCCTACAATAAATTATTACTCCGGTCGTCCCTTATTACGCTTACCTAGCAGATAGGCATCTCTAAACTTAATAAAATGTTGCTCAAGCTTTTGTGTAGCATCTTTCTCACCCGCAAGGGCAAGTACCATAATAGCCACCTCAGCGGTGCCTAGCTGATGCTCATGCGGGGCAACACGTAATCGATAATCAGATAGCTTTTCAGGCGTAATTGAAAGCACAGGAAAATTATCTAGATAAGGGCTTTTACGGATCATTTTCTTTGCTTCGCGCCAAGTCCCATCTAAAAAGATAAACAATGGACGCTTACCTTCAACAGAAGTTACTTCGGTGATCACGCGCTCTTCATCATCAACATCGCTGGCAGGAAAAA
Organism: Pseudoalteromonas sp. CH_XMU1449-3; assembly: GCF_037027245.1. Lineage (NCBI taxonomy): Bacteria > Pseudomonadati > Pseudomonadota > Gammaproteobacteria > Alteromonadales > Pseudoalteromonadaceae > Pseudoalteromonas > Pseudoalteromonas sp. CH_XMU1449-3. Next base: position 14,104 of record NZ_JAYMDY010000011.1, on the reverse strand, counting down.
TAACCATAGGCTGATACTGAGGATCTGCCAACAAGCTTAATAAGGCGTCATCTGGATTTGTTCTATCCCACTTAAAGGCATGGTTATCTGGCACGATTTCAGCAATTAAACGACCAGTATTTGACGGCTTAAAACTCTCATTATGGTACATAAGTAAACAGACCGCGGCATCACACTGAGCTTGCTCAACGCCTTCACAAATACAATAGTGTTCCGCTAATAAACAACGCTCACAACGCGTTAGCTTTGCTCCTCGCGCTTTGAATTCACGACGAGACTCAGTCATTTGCTGAGCACGAAGCATTAACACTGAATTATTTGAGATAGTAGCCACTGTATTTACCAGATAATTAAACGGCGCGTATTGTAGCTAAAAATATGGGGAATAGATATTGATCTAAGTATTAAGCTGCAAGCTATAAGCAGCTAGATCTTAAAGCTTATAGTTAAAAAACAAAAAACCCAGCCGGAGCTGGGTTTTTAAAACGATTAGTCAAAAGAACTTACTTCTTTTTAACTGCTTTTTTGTTTGGAAGGTCAGTGATTGAACCTTCGAAGATTTCAGCAGCTAGACCGATTGATTCGTTTAATGTTGGGTGAGCGTGAATAGTTAACGCTAGGTCTTCACCGTCTGCGCCCATTTCAACTGCTAAGCCGATTTCACCAAGCATTTCACCTGCGTTGATACCAACCATAGCACCACCGATAACGCGACCTGAGTCTTTATCGAAGATTAGCTTAGTTTGACCTTCAGTACGTGCTGAAGCGATTGCACGACCAGAAGCAGCCCAAGGGAATACAGCAGTTTCGATGCTTAAACCTTGCTCTTTAGCTTCTTTCTCAGTTACACCAACCCATGCGATTTCTGGATCTGTGTATGCGATTGAAGGAATGCACTTAGGATCGAAGAAGTGTTTCTGACCAGAGATAACTTCTGCAGCAACGTGAGCTTCGTGAACCGCTTTGTGTGCAAGCATTGGTTGACCAACGATATCACCGATAGCGAAGATGTGATCAACGTTTGTTTTAAGCTGTTTATCAACATTGATGAAACCACGCTCATCAACGTTAACGCCTGCCTTATCAGCGTCAAGTAATTTACCGTTAGGTGTACGACCAACAGCAACAAGTACTTTGTCGTAACGTACTGCGTCAGCTGGTGCGTTTTTACCTTCGAATGAAACGTATAGACCGTCTTCTTTCGCTTCAACGCCAACAACTTTAGTAGAAAGCATTACGTTGAACTTGTTCTTAACGTATTTTTGGTAGATCTTGATAACGTCTTTATCAGCTGCTGGTACTAATTGATCAGCAAACTCAACTACGTCGATTTCAGAACCTAGTGCACGGTATACAGTACCCATTTCAAGACCGATGATACCACCACCTAAAACTAGTAGTTTCTCAGGAACGTCTTTAAGCTCTAGCGCACCAGTTGAGTCAATTACACGGTCATCTTCAGGGATGAAAGGTAAGTTAACAGGTTGAGAACCCGCTGCAATAATAGCATTGTCAAAAGTGATTGTTGTTGTACCGTCTTCACCTTCAACAGCAAGTGTGTTGCTGCCAGTGAATTTACCGTAGCCGCTAACTACTTTCACTTTACGCATTTTAGCCATGCCGTCTAGGCCGCCAGTTAGTTGACCGATTACAGACTCTTTCCAATCACGGATTTTGTCTAGGTCGATTTCAGGCTTGCCAAAAGTAACGCCGTGAGATGACATTTCAGCTGCGTCATCAATCACTTTAGCTACGTGTAAAAGTGCTTTTGAAGGAATACAACCCACATTTAGACATACACCGCCTAATGTGTTGCGAGATTCTACCAGTGTAACTTCTAAGCCCAAGTCAGCAGCACGGAAAGCCGCAGAATAACCACCAGGACCACCGCCTAGTACAACAACTTGAGTTTTTAATTCGTTGCTCATGCTATTACCTTAAATGTTTGAACGGGACACTGCCCCTAAGTTTAACTGCCATGTTTCTGCAAGGCAGAAAGGGAGAGCAGATATCTATACCAAGATTGTTCTATGGCAAAGATTGTATCATTGCCAATGGTAAAAATCCCAGCAAAAAACAACTTGCTGGGATTTGATTCTTATAAATTATGAGACGATTACATCACCAATTGACGAATATCGCTCATGTAGCTTGCTAGCGTCACAGTAAAGCGTGCTGCTAGTGCACCGTCAATAACCCTATGGTCGTATGACATTGATAATGGAACCATTAATTTAGGTTCAAACTCTTTGCCATTCCACTTAGGTTTCATTTCTGACTTAGATACACCCAAGATAGCAACTTCTGGCGCATTCACAATTGGCGTGAACGCTGTACCACCGATACCACCAAGGCTTGAGATTGTGAAACAACCGCCTTGCATATCAGATGAAGTTAGCTTGCCGTCACGTGCTTTCTTAGAAATATCCATTAACTCACGAGAAAGTTCAATGATGCCTTTCTTATCAACATCTTTGAACACTGGAACAACTAGACCATTTGGCGTATCAACTGCAACACCGATATTGATGTATTTCTTCAAGATTAAGCTTTCGCCGTCTTCAGACAGTGAAGAGTTAAACGTTGGGAATTCAGCCAATGCTTTCGCCGCTGCTTTCATCACAAATACAAGTGGTGTGATTTTAACACCCAGCTTTTTCTTCTCAGCAAGGGCATTTTGCTCTTTACGGAATGCTTCAAGGCTTGTGATATCAGCTTCGTCAAACTGTGTAACATGCGGGATTTGCACCCAGTTACGGTGTAAGTTAGCACCTGATAGCTTCTGGATACGAGAAAGTTTCTTCTCTTCGATTTCACCAAACTTAGCAAAATCAACCTTAGGCCAAGGGATAAGACCTAACTCACCGCCACCGGCATTACCTTTACCTGCAGATAGCTGACCTGACTCAACTTTCTTCACAAGATCTTTCACGTAGTTTTGTACGTCTTCTTTCACAACACGATTCTTACGACCCGTGCCTTTTACGTTTGCTAGGTTAATACCAAACTCACGCGCTAAACGACGTACAACAGGCGATGCATGTGCATACGCTTTGTTATCTGCAAAACCTTCGTTGCTTGCAGGTGCTGATGCAGGCTTTTCAGCTGCAGGCGCTTTTGCTGCAGGTGCAGGAGTTGCCTCAGCTTTTGCAGGAGCAGGTGCCGCTGCAGCTGGTGCACTACCCGCTACTTCAAATACAAAGATAAGTGAGCCAGTTGATACTTTATCCCCAGCAGCTACTTTGATTTCTTTAACAGTACCGGCAAATGGTGCTGGTACTTCCATTGATGCTTTATCGCCTTCAACGTTTAAGATTGATTGATCTTCTTCAACCTTATCGCCAACAGCAACCATCACTTCGGTTACTTCAACTTCGTCACCACCGATATCAGGCACGTTTACTTCTTTAGTGCTTGATGCCGCTGCTGCCGGCGCTGCTTCAGCTGGTGCTGGTTCTGCAGCAGGCGCTTCTGAACCGCTTGAAGCTGTTTCAAAAACGAAGATTAGAGAGCCCGTTTTCACTTTATCGCCAGTCGCGATTTTGATCTCTTTAACCGTACCCGCCATTGGAGCAGGTACTTCCATTGATGCTTTATCGCCTTCAACGCTTAATAAAGATTGCTCTTCTTCAACCGTGTCACCTACCGCAACCATGATTTCAGTTACTTCAACTTCATCATCGCCGATATCTGGCACAGTTACTTCCTGTGTAGCAGAAGTTGCAGGCGCAGCTGCTGGAGCTGGCGTATCTTCTTTAGCCTCTGCAGGAGCCGCAGCTTGTTCTTCACCTTCGAAGATCATGATAAGTGAACCCGTAGTTACCGTATCACCTTCAGCTACTTTAATTTCTTTAACCGTACCTGCTTGTGCAGCAGGTACTTCCATTGATGCTTTGTCGCCTTCAACCGTTAATAACGATTGGTCAACCTCAACCTTATCACCAACGCTAACAAGGATTTCGGTTACTTCAACTTCATCGCCACCGATATCTGGTACATTAATTTCAATACTCATTGGAACCTCTTATGCGTATAGCGGGTTAACTTTGTTTGTGTCGATGTCGAATTTCTTGATTGCTTCAACAACCACTGACTTCTCAACTTCACCACGTTTAGCAAGCTCAGATAGTGTTGCAACCACAACATAACCAGCATTCACTTCGAAGTGACGACGTAAGTTTTCACGGCTATCAGAACGACCGTAACCATCAGTACCTAACACTTTGTAGTTGCTGCTTGGTACGAATGAACGAACTTGTTCTGCGTAGTTCTTCATGTAGTCTGTTGCTGCAACAGTCACGGCATCTGTTAATGCGTTCGTGATGTAAGCAGTCTTTTGCTCTGCTTCTGGGTTAAGCATGTTAAAACGCTCAGCGTCTTGACCGTCACGAGTTAACTCGTTGAATGATGTTACAGAGAATACATCTGAACCAATACCATACTCTTCGCTCAGGATTTGTGCCGCTTTGCGCACTTCAATCATGATAGTACCTGAACCTAGTAACTGTACTTTCGCTTTATCGCCAGCCACAGTTTCAAGTTTATAGATACCTTTACGAATACCTTCTTCAGCGCCTTCTGGCATTGCTGGTTGATGGTAGTTTTCGTTCATTAGCGTTAGGTAATAGAACACGTTTTCTTGGTCTTCACCGTACATGCGACGGATACCGTCTTGCATGATTACCGCTACTTCGTATGCGAATGTCGGATCATAAGAAATACAGTTAGGAACCGTGTTAGCAAGAATGTGGCTGTGACCATCTTCGTGCTGTAAACCTTCACCGTTTAGTGTAGTACGACCTGCCGTAGCACCTAGTAGGAAACCACGTGCTTGTTGGTCACCAGCCATCCATGCCATATCACCTACACGTTGGAAACCAAACATTGAGTAGTAGATGTAGAATGGGATCATTGGTAAATCGTTAGTGCTGTATGATGTTGCAGCAGCAACCCATGATGACATTGCACCTAACTCGTTGATACCTTCTTGTAGTACCTGACCTGATGTTGCTTCTTTATAGTAAGAAACGATGTCACGGTCTTGTGGCGTGTAGTTTTGGCCATGCGGGTTATAAATACCGATTTGACGGAATAAACCTTCCATACCAAATGTACGCGCTTCATCAGCGATGATAGGAACGATGTTTTTACCAATGCCTTTGTCTTTTAGTAATACGTTGAGTGCACGTACAAAGCCCATTGTTGTAGAGATGTCACGTTTTTGCTCTTCAAGTAGTGGCTTGAACGCGTCAACTTCTGGCAATGTTAAGCTTTCAGAAAACTTAGGAATACGCTTAGGTGTGTAACCTTGTAGCGCTTCACGGCGAGCGTGAAGATACTTGTACTCTTCAGAGCCTTCTTCAAGAGTAAGATATGGCAAGTCTTTAATTTCTTCATCAGAAACTAAATCTTGTAGACCTAAACGTGAACGTAAGTGCTCAACGTGGGTCATGTCCATTTTCTTAACTTGGTGCGCGATGTTTTTACCTTCAGCCGCTTCACCCATGCCGTAACCTTTTACAGTTTTAGCTAGGATAACAGTTGGACGGTCTTTGGTTTCTTCCGCTTTTTTGAATGCAGCGTAAAGTTTTGACGGCTCATGACCACCACGCTTAAGTGCGAAGATCTCTTCATCAGTCATATCAGCAACAAGTGCTGCTGTTTCTGGGTAACGACCGAAGAAGTGCTCACGAACATATGCACCGTCTTTTGCTTTATATGTTTGGTAATCACCGTCAATAGTTTCGTTCATTAACTGCAGTAATTTACCTGATGTATCTTTAGCAAGTAGGATATCCCAACCACTACCCCATACAACTTTAATCACGTTCCAGCCTGCACCTTTGAATAGGCCTTCAAGCTCTTGAATGATCTTACCGTTACCCATTACTGGGCCATCTAAACGCTGTAAGTTACAGTTGATTAGGTAACATAGGTTATCTAGCTTCTCACGTGCAGCGAATGAGATTGCACCACGTGATTCTGGCTCATCCATTTCACCATCGCCTAAGAAAGCGTATACACGTTGGTTTTTAGTGTCTTTTAAGCCACGACCGTCTAGGTATTTTAAGAAACGAGCTTGGTAGATTGATGCAATTGGACCAAGACCCATTGATACCGTAGGGAACTGCCAGAATTCAGGCATTAACTTAGGGTGTGGGTATGAAGGAAGACCTTTACCATCAACTTCTTGACGGAAGTTGTCAAGCTGCTCAGCTGTTAAACGACCTTCAACAAATGCACGTGCATAGATACCTGGAGAAATGTGACCTTGGTAATAAACTAAATCACCACCATCTACATCGTTTGGTGCTTTGAAGAAGTGGTTAAAACATACTTCATAGAATGCCGCTGAAGACTGGTAAGACGCCATATGGCCGCCTAAGTCTAGATCTTTTTTCGACGCACGTAATACGATCATGATCGCATTCCAACGAATGATTGAACGAATACGACGTTCAATGTTTACGTCACCTGGGTAAGCAGGTTCTTGATCTACCGGAATGGTATTAACGTAGTTAGTGGTTGTGCCAGTAGGCATATCAACACCGTCTAAACGGGCTTGCTCTAACACTTGCTCAAGTAAGAATTGAGCACGTTCAACACCTTCTTCACGCACAACAGACTCAAGGGCTTGTAACCACTCTTGTGTTTCTAGCGCGTCTACGTCAATTTTATTGACTTCAGACATATGGAGGTTTCCTTATGTTTAAAATACTAATTATTTTAATAAATCTTAAATTAAGTAGTTAACTAAACTTAGCTAATCACTTGCTTAATGTTGTTTGGTGCGTCTTAAACTACGTTCAATCCGCGAATGCTCTTTGCCAGCCTCAAGCAAGGCTTCTTCGATAAAGGCTAAGTGAGCATTACTAGCAAGACGTGCTTGCTCTGGGTTTCCTTCAATAACCGCATCCATCAACAGTCGTCTATGTTCTGCGAGCTGCTGGCTGATCTGTGGTTTTTTTAACAGTACAGTTAAATTCTGCAATACATTTTGCTCTAGCAAGGCCTGCATACCACGTACTAAATGTAGCAGTACAACGTTATGAGACGCTTCTGCCACACTAAAATGGAATGCATTAATTGCTTTTGCTTTTTGCACAATGTCGTCATTAACGAGCGCAATGTTGTCAAAGCTTTGTTTTACTTTTTTGAAGTCATTCGTTGTGCCACGCATAGCTGCATAATATGCTGCGATTCCTTCAAGGGCATGACGAAATTCGAGTAAATCAAATTGTGACTCTGGATGCTTACTAATCAAATCAAAAAGCGGATCAGTGAGCCCCTCTTCAAGCTGATTTTTTACGAACGTTCCACCACCTTGGCGACGCGTTACTAACCCCTTGGCTTCTAGCTTTTGAATCGCCTCACGCAATGAAGGTCGCGATACTTCAAATTGTTTCGCTAATTCACGTTCAGGAGGCAGCTTTTCGCCTGGCGCTAACGACCCCTCAAGAATCATATTCTCAAGTTGTTGTAAAATAACATCAGATAATTTTGCTGCTTTAATCTTTAAAGACATTTATTAACGTCCGCATTGTTATGCGCTAACCCCATAAATATCGGGTATTTAGCCTTGTGCCTTGACCAAAAAGGTAAATTGGTCATACCAAATTTGTCGCATACGTTATCAAAAACCCGTATTTCTGTCAATTTCACTACGCTCAGCGCCTAGTTACACCCTAACGTAATTCGTCTAAAGATTAAACAGTATGGATTAAAGTGGCTTTTTCTGAAGGAAAAAACAATAAAAAATAAATGGTCAGACCAGATTGATAGACAAAGCTACTAGAGGCCAGATTTAAGATTTTAGATGAATTGAGCAGCTTTGTAGCAGCGGGTTTCCCCCCGCGACAAAAGCTTTTAGAGGTCAGGTTTTAGATGTTAGTTGAATTGAGTAGCTTTGTAGCAGCGGGTTTACCCCGCGTCAAAACTCGTACACACCTATAAATCAAAACGCGATATAAAAATCGCGGCTAAGCCAACCCACCAAACAGGGTTAATGCTGCTATGATCACTAAAAAGAACAATACATTTCTTTTTACAAGCTTCATCATGCAAGTGGCTTCGTAAGTGCAGCCAAAATGTTGCTGCTCAATTTGCTCAGCGGCAAGTGCAGTTTGCGTAACTACTTTTCGGTTACTCACTGTAAAGTCGAGCACATACTTCAGCCAACAACTGGTACCTTTATTAAAGTTACCAATCACTAAATAACCAAAGCTTGCAACCCGTGCTGGTAACCAATCGAGCCAAAATAGTAAGCTATGGATCAGTTTAAAACGTTTAGCGTAAGCCACTTGATGGTCGTCTCTTACTTTATCAGCAAAGGTTCGAACTAGCGCATAAAGAACCGCGCCAGGTACACCTAAAACCACAAACCAAAAAATAACTGCACAGTAAAAGCGAAAATTTAACCAAGCTAAAGTTTGGCCAAAAGTTTCACCTTGAGGATCATCTTCTGTCTTCTTTTGACCCATCTGTAATGCAAATAAGGTAGCCGCTTCTTGATCGTTGCGGGTTAACGCATTTAAGTAAGACTTATATAGAGCACGTTGCTTAGCACAGCCAAAACACACCAGCAGCACAGCAACATTCACAGCTAGCTGCCAAATAATAAAATCAGAGAGTTGATAAACTAAACCTGCGGCAACGACAGGCAGCATTAACCAAACCAAAAAGCCAATTGGCGAATTAAATAAGCCTTTTTCTGAGAGTTGTTTTTTCGAGTGCTTAAGATAGGTATTGGCATAAAAACCGATTTGCCAGTAGTTAGCTCGAGCCCCTAAACGCTCAATTACCAAAGCAATAATTATTGAAATTAAGATCATGCTTTTACCTATATCCTTTAACTAAAACACTAAATCAAAATAGTATTGCCAATCAAAACTCGCTCCAGGGTCAGTTTTTCTGCCCGGTGCAATATCACAATGGCCAACAATGCGCGAACGGTTTATCTCAGGGTACTTTGCCATCAACGCCTTAGTCACTAAGTGTAATGCATTATACTGGGCTTGGGTATACGCTTGGTTGTCGGTACCTTCAAGCTCAATGCCCACACTAAAATCATTGCAGCGCTCTCGACCTTCAAACATTGAGATACCAGCATGCCAAGCTCGTTTTTCAAAAGGCACGTATTGAATAACTTCACCAGTGCGGCGAATAAAGCAATGCGCAGATACTCTTAAGCCTTTTAAATCAGTAAAGCTTTCGTGTGCCGTACAATCAATTGCCCCCATAAATAAATCATCAACATAAGGCGTTGCAAACTGCCCTGCTGGCAATGAAATATTATGAATAACTAGTAATGACACCTCGCCCTCAGGGCGCTCATCGTAATGTGTACAGGGCCTTTGTAACACATTGTTTAATTGGCCCAATTCATTTATATGCATATTAAAAACTAACGATGACAATAAAGTTAAATAGTGTAAAGGGTTAAAATCTCAGGGTCTAGTTGCTTTGATTCAATCACTTAAAGTAAGAGTAAGGATACTTTACTGTGGCCGATCTTTGTCTTCTATTAAGGGGTTAAACATAGTAAAATTTCGCCAATTTATTAATAAACAATGAGCTTTCGACATGTCAGTCCCTCACACTTTAATTTGCCAACTGGTAAAACTCGCCCTTGATGAAGATTTAGATTACCAAAGCGCAAGTGACGGTGATATTACCGCGCAACTAATTCCAGCAAACGAGCTAGCCAATGCCAAAGTAATTACTCGTGAAGACTGTGTATTTTGTGGTAAAGACATTATTTTAGAAGTATTTAAGCAAGTTGACCCTTCTGTTGAAGTTGACGTACTCGTAAATGACGGCGACAAAGTAGCCGCAAATAGCACACTTTTTACAGCATCTGGCTCAGCGCGTGCTATTTTAACTGCAGAGCGCACTGCCCTTAACTTTGTACAAACACTATCAGGTACAGCAACAACAACTGCTCATTATGTAAAAGAGCTTGAGGGCACGACTACGCAACTACTCGACACGCGTAAAACAATTCCAGGTTTACGTGCGCTACAAAAATACGCTGTGAAATGTGGTGGTGGCGCGAATCATCGCATCGGCCTTTTTGATGCGTTCCTAATTAAAGAAAACCACATTGCAGCCTGTGGTGGTATTGATAAAGCAGTCGCTCAAGCTAAATTAAACCACCCGACTAAACCAGTCGAAGTAGAAGTAGAATCACTTGCTGAGCTTGAACAAGCCATCACAGCAGGTGCTGATATCATCATGCTTGATAACTTTACGGTAGAGCAAATTCAACAAGCTGTTGTGCTTACAGATAAGCGAGCAAAGCTTGAGGTATCTGGCAACATGACACTTGAAACTTTAAAAGCTTATTCACAGGCCGGTGTTGACTTTATTTCAAGTGGCGCACTTACAAAAAATTTACAATCAATCGATCTTTCAATGAGATTTAACGGCTAAAATTTCTCTTATACGTATTTAATGTTTTACCTAATTCGTTGACAAGAAAATAAAAAAAGCATTAAATACGTAAAAAGCCGAACAGATAACAAAAAATCAATATCTTTTCAGCGCTTTTGACTATTTTGTATACGCACGTCCTGAACCTACACAAGATTGCAATCAATTCAATAAGTTCCTGCAAGGATGCGGTGTCTATAAATAGTACAAATATGTGTAACTAAGCTTATTTTACATCAAACAAAGGTAGGAAAGTTCTGAAAAACTGCTTACTGAACAGGAAAATAGCTTCCAAAAACATTTATTGATGCTAAAGTAAATTTATACACGCTTAACAAGTAAAGTTTTTGCTGCTTTGTTAACATTTAAAGGTTAATAAAAGTAGTTTTAAGTAAAACTGTAAGATTTATCCTGTAAATTGAGCTGTGGTTTTACAACGCTGAAGTTACAGCTAAACTTACTAAATCATCATATCCTTTAGGAGAGGAACAAATGACACAACAAAAGCAACAGGGTTTCACCCTAATTGAATTAATGATTGTAGTTGCAATCATCGGTATTCTTGCTGCAGTAGCACTGCCTGCGTATCAAGATTACACAACGCGAGCTAAAATGAGTGAAGTAATTACATTTGCAGGTTCAGCTAAAACAGCAGTAAGTGAATGTATCATTTCTTCAGGATCTGCAGCTGATTGTGGCAGCAATGCAAAAGTAGGAATTGATACAGCCTCAAACATCTCTTCAACTTATGTAGAGTCAGTAACTGTTGGAGAAAATGGTGTAATTACTGCAGCTATACAAGGAACTTCTGTATCGGCTCTTGATAGTGGAACTCTTGTTTTTACTCCATCAGCCACTACTGGAAGTGTAAGCTGGTCTTGTGAAATAAGCGATTCTACTTTGAATAAATACGTTCCTCAAAATTGCCGTAAAAGCTAATTAAATTAATATGAGAAGCCCTATTTTGGGCTTCTTCAAAAAATGTTAACAATCTCCCTAAAAAATTTTTATATTCCAATTTTTTTATTAGTCTGCTCAATCCCTTTTTTAGACTCTTTATACCTCGGGCTTTTCAATGAAAAAAGAGCAGCTCAGATTGTTTTATTAGCCTTATGTGCCCCCCTCATTACCAAAGTAAATTACTCTAAAATTAGTTGTAAATTTCAGCTGACACTAGCACTGCTTTTTTTCTTGGCCTTTTTAAGCGTTTTTTTTAGTGAGAACAGCTTTTATTCTAGTTTATTAATTTTACACTATATATTGCTACTTGGAATTATAGTTCTCGGAATGGAAACTATAAGAGGTTCAAGCTTATTGTTTAAAACTTCAATAGCTATTAGCATATTCTTATCAGGATACTTTTTATTAAATTTCTTTTTTTATTTAAGTGACAATATAGTTTTCCCATCAGACGGGGTTTTTGCAGGATTTTACAACATAAGATTTTTCAACCAGTTACAATTGGTTTTTATTTTTTACTCCTTATTTTTTATAAAAAACAAGAAGTATCAAAGTATCGCTCTTATATCTCTAACTCTTAATTTACTTATTATCTTTATTAGCTCTGCTAGAGGAGCATTGCTTGCAACGCTAATTACTTTATTTTTAGGTTATTACATTAAAATAATTAAAAGAAAAGAGTTAAACTTTATATTTAAAGCCCTAACTTTATCTATTTCCCTATATATTTTATACTTATACCTTCAGCCTCCCAGCTCATTTGATAAAAGTTTATTTAGGGAAACGAGTTCAGGCAGAATAGAAATATGGATTGAAACAATTAGAGGCTTTGATATAAAAACTCTCTTTGTAGGAAATGGAGCTGGCACATACAGTTACACTAAATATAGCTTGAGCCACCCTCACAATATATTCTTATCATTAATTCATGATTGGGGATTACTCTTCACTATTACTTTGATTTACATTTTGAATAAAGTAATCTTCAAATCAATAAAACACATAAAAGAAAACAAACACACAAATGTGTTTAAAATATCATTTCTTACTCTGATTTCATTGCTATTACTATCTTTTGTTAGTGGAACACTAGTAATGCCAATGTCTCAAACTTTTGTGTTTTTATCGATAGGTTTTTTATTAGGTTCAACAAATACAAAAAACTTACTGGAAAAGCCGATGAGTAATATTTATTATTCGATATATATAGTTATTGGGGCTTATTTAATTCTTTCAGCTATTAGCTTCAACTGCTTGAGTAATTTTCCATTTGGACCAAACTTTTGGTCAAATGGTCAAGTTTCCCTCTCTAATTGTGAACTATTCCAGTGATAGGATAGAAAATGTCAAAACAAACAGAACATAAAAAGATAGACACCTTTCAGTGGGTTGGCGTTAGCGTCAGAGGTAAAAAATTAGAAGGTGAACTATCTGGTGAAAGTATCGCTCTTGTAAAAGCTCAACTTAGAAAGCAAGGTATTACGCCCTCTAAAGTAAAGCGTAAACCGAAACCATTATTTGGAACAAGAGTTCAGAAGATAACAGCAAAAGATATTGCTCTAATAACCCGTCAAATCGCAACTATGCTCGTTGCAGGCGTTCCTTTAATACAAACAATAGAAATGATTGCTTCTGGCGCAAAGAATAAAAGTGTTACCAAATTAATGGAAGGAATTGGCGATGAAGTAAAAGCTGGTGTACCACTTTCTCAAGCTCTTCGAAAACATCCGCGCTATTTTGATGATTTATATTGCGACCTAGTAGCCTCAGGTGAACAGTCAGGCGCCCTTGATAAAATATTTGACCGAGTAGCACTTTATAAAGAAAAAGCCGAAGCATTAAAGTCGAAAATTAAAAAAGCCATGTTTTACCCTATTGCTGTATTAGTCGTTGCCTTAATTGTAACTTCGATTCTACTTATATTCGTGGTACCACAATTCCAAGATATTTTTAATGGCTTTGGTGCTGAGTTACCTGCTTTTACTTTAATGGTGATTGGTATTTCTGAGTTTATGCAGGAATACTGGTGGATGATAGTTATTGCTGTTGTCGCTGCAGGTTTTGTATATAAAGAAGCACTTCTTAAGAGTAAAAAACTCAGAGATGCCAATGACAGAGCAATTTTAAAACTACCCGTTATTGGTATGATTTTGAATAAAGCGGCGGTTGCTCGCTATGCTCGAACTCTATCAACTACTTTTGCTGCCGGTGTACCCTTAGTTGATGCACTTGATTCTGCTGCTGGTGCTTCCGGCAATGCGGTGTATCGTTATGCAATTTTAGAAATCAAAGCCGAGGTAAGTTCAGGTAACTTAATGAACTGGGCGATGAAAAACGCTAAGATTTTCCCTGATATGGTCGTACAAATGGTGGCCATTGGTGAAGAGTCTGGCTCACTTGATGGCATGCTAGCTAAAGTCGCTACAATTTATGAGCAAGAGGTTGATGATGCCGTGGATGGCTTATCGAGCCTACTTGAGCCACTGATTATGGCTGTATTAGGTGTGCTTGTTGGTGGTTTAATTGTTGCTATGTACCTGCCTATATTCCAATTAGGTTCGGTGATTTAAACATAGATGTAAGCTGTAAGCTGTAAGCTGTAAGCTGTAAGCTGTAAGCTGTAAGCTGTAAGCTGTAAGCTGTAAGCTGTAAGCTGTAAGCTGTAAGCTGTAAGCTGTAAGCTGTAAGCTGTAAGCTGTAAGCTGTAAGCTGT
>NZ_JAYMDY010000031.1:0-24119 GCF_037027245.1 Pseudoalteromonas sp. CH_XMU1449-3 | reverse complement strand
TTATAATTATCATCTACAAATGCAAAGCGAATTCCGTAATCATACTCCTGCACCCAATCGATATACCCATCACGACTAACCAGCTCTTCTTTATAAGGGAAGCCACCGTTTTTTTGAGTTAGTTGAACATAGCTAATAGATATACCAAGAGCAACACAAACAGCAGCTAATATAAGATTTCTATAATATGTAAACTTGGACATGCCTGATTGCCTAACGCTATATTAACGGTTAAAAAATTGTGGGCTAAAATTGAGCGAAGCGAATAGCCCGCAAGTTATTTATCCCTGTTTAATTGCTTGTTAGCTCTCGTTTACTAACTTTGCCTCAACTAAAAATTCATAAAGCCCAGTAGCGATAAAGCGGCCATAACTATCCTGAGTGTAACTTTCACCATCATAAACCCGATCTACAACAACAAAATACATTTCACATCTTTTGGTAAGTGGAACCATCAAATTCAAACCTATGGTGTCGTTCTTTGTTTTAATTCTAATATATAGTTTGGTGTTTTTGGGTGGTCTATTAGCGGTTGATGCTTGCTCCGCACTAGTAATAGCATTAATTAATAGTTCTTTTGATTGGGTAGAATTTAATGCTGAATTTGTCACATTAATATACTCAGAATTTATCGCTTCAATTGAGACAATATCTTCAAGAGTAAGACTACTAAATTTAGCTAGTTTATTTGATCCTTCTGAATTATCCCAAAAATAACAAATCCAGCCATACACAATATAAGTGACAATTATAACAGCTAAAACTTTCCTCAATAGTCAATCCTTACTTTAAAAGCTAACGCCCGTATAATGGGCGGATTAAGCTTGGCTAAAATTTGAGAGGAACGAGCGCCAGCCAAGCGTTAGGCGTTCATTATTAATGCGTTTGTTATGTGCTCTCAGCTAACCAGTTACAATTCTATGTTTTTGTTTGATTGGTTCAGTTGATGACCAACCCATTTCTTCAGCAACCAGCTTGGCAAGTGACCTAATTTCTTCCCAATTAGGATCGTCAAATAAAGCACTACTTTCAAGATACATGGCTGAGAATTGCGCACCTGAATGCTGATTAATAAAAACATCTAACGCCTCAATAGATGCTACTTGTTTAGGTGTTAAATCACTAACTTTCAAGTCGTCTAAGCATTCACTAAACTCAAGCACCAATTCATCACCAACAGCCGCGAAACTTGGATAAAGTGCCTCTTGAACTTTTGCTGATGCGGCAAGTGCCATAATCGAATTTTTCAGGTTGTCTATATTTCTACAGGAATACATAACGCCCGGCTCAACAAGCAAATTTTTGTTGGCTACTTTTTTGCCACACCAAAAAGGTGACAGCGGAAATTTGTCTGGTTCAGCCGCTTGTTAAGCCTTTATTGCAACAATGAACGTAATAATGGCGCACGATAATCATTGTCCTTTTCATTGAACTCCAGCCTTTTCTCAGAAAGATCAATGTTTATGAAAATCTCTGAATACAGTTCTTCCTCTCCGTCAGGATTGAAGAAGAACTTCATTTTGCAGGGTGAGACCTCAAGCTGTTCAGGATTGCATGCAAGCCCAACCACTTGGGCGTATACCTCATTTGAAACCGATGCACCACTTACGGTAGCTCCGTAGAGACTAGCTAGTGATCTTATAAAGGCAACTGACTCCGCCCCGGTGTTCTTGAAGAATGCCTCTCCCCAATAAAAGGGATCATCAATACCTTCTACTGCTTGCGGGTTCCACGATGGCAACAGCTCGATTGCAAACCCAACTATATTGCCTTTCAGGTTGCCTTTAACGACAACTTCATATGAACCAGATTCGAGCTTCTTGGAGTTTGAAATTGTAAAGGTCAGATCGACAAAACCATCTTCCTCACCAACAACTACTTCAGGATAGTCTTTGGCGGAAGAAAAAATACTCCAAATCATTATTAGTATTCCTAAAACGTACTTCATATATGCGCCTAGAGCCTTAACGCCAAGCTCTTTATGTTCGCCATTTAAGCTCTTTGTTATGTGCGTTTGTATGCATTTTCATGTGAGATGCCAAGATTTACTAATAAATCTTCAAAATAGCCAACATCTTCTAACTCGCGATTATCTTCATAAGCCAAGCACAAAATAATTCTCATCTTTGCTACTTCTGGGTCAGATATGTTGTAACCATCGTTACTATCAACCCAAGACCACAAATCATCTTTTAACTGCTCAAGGTTAATATATTTATGTTCAACCCAATAACCTTTTAGTTGTGAAAATGCACTTTTTGCGAAAGGAATTTCCGGCACACCAAGCTTCTCTAACCAAGAAATCATATGGGCTGCATACTTATAATTTTCGTTCAAGCTAGGAAACTCCCCTGATCTCATAACGCCGTAATAATCGGCACAAAATAGCAGGCTAAAATTAGCGACGAAGGAGCGCAAGCCTGCTGTTTTGCGTCCTTTGGTTTAGGCACTTGTTATGCGTCTTTTTGCCATGGCAGTTGAAGATACAACAACGCAGTAGAAACAAAAATAATTGCAGTAAAAAATTTGGCTAACCTTATATTTATTTCGGAGTAGCCAATACTTACAGCTATAAAATAAAGTACCAGAATTGAAAGTGAAATAGCGAAAGCAAAAATAAGTGAACCAATAAATTTGTTTATGCTTGATAACTTTAATTTTGTATAAGTGAAAACACCAATCAATAATGTAGGTACAAAAGCTAATAGCACTAAAGGTGCTGTTGGCTCTTTAATTTCGCCTTCTTGGAGTTCATCTATTGTTATTTTTATGATTAATCCAACTAACACAATTCCAACGAATTTGAGTGTAATTTTTAGATTTGACCAAAACTTAGATTTGAATTCAGAGGTCAATTAGAAACTCCATTTTCTCGAGGTGCATAACGCCCATATTTTCGGCTGATTTGGAGCGCAGCGGAAAAGCAGTCCGACAATATGCGCTTGTTAACCATTAGTGGCACTGTAACTCGAGTTGAAATTGGTTTTTATGCACTGGACAACGAAAGAAATAAACCAGGCCAACGTCTCCCCACATGATATTAGCTTCATCTTCGGAATCAACCTGGGCGTAAAATATCATTTCTGAATTGCATTCAGGGCAAGCAGGCCCGGCTTCACTTTGAACAAAACGAGGATAACCACCTAAAAGCGTCGCATAATCATTTAAGCACCCAGCTCTCTCTACAGCCTCTTCATACTCTTCCCATGGAGAATCATCATTGATCTTGCAACATAGCTCACTTACCTCCTCGGAGGCAGAAGCAATACCTTCCCAATCAGGGAGAACTTCAACTATAGAGGTTATTACCATACAAGGCGTTGGTGCAAACTCGTCATTCGAAATCCGATCTATTTCTACAATTTTACTCCTTGAAGGCTCATTGTATAGCTTTACTATCCATTGTCCCTTTTCTTCATCACCGAAGCCACACGGAAAACACTCATTGCAATAATAGAAAACGAAGAGCTGCTGTTCTATTTCATTATGTATTTGGTTAATAAAAGTCAGCTCTTTCTTACAAGTTGGGCACGAGGGCCAAGTATCTCCTACCTCCGCGTAAGGCGGCCCACCAAACTTGGAGTGGCAGGAAGCAACCAAAGCTGCGTCATCACTTTGAGGCTCTAGTTTTAGTGCCTTTGTAACCAAAGATTTTAAAAGACCATCCAATTTTTCTTTACTCATTTCACTCCCTTCTATTGGCTAACGCCGCAATATGGGGCGTATTATGCTTTGCTAAAATCAGCAACAATGGACCACCAGCCAAGCTTTAGACGTCCCACTTATAATTGCCTTGTTAGGTGAACTTTTCGACTATTTCAATAGCTCGTTGTTTTGTAAAAACACCATTAATTTCTGGATCTGTTAATTCAGCTACGTAGTCAAAAACTCCTTCCTCTTCAAAATCAACTAAATCACATAGTTGAAGAGCATCAGCGATAAAGCATAAGTGATTTTTATTTAGTTTATCTTGAATGAACAATTCACATAGTTTCTTTATATCAGCAAAAGATATAACAATCTCTTCATCTTCAATGATATCGAGAGTAATAGAAGAACCTTTGATATCCAATTTATTTTCATAATCTGAAAATTCAGTTATAAACTCTCCTAGAAACACTTCTGGAGATATGTACTCATTTAATAATTTGGATAGCGATGACAGCTTCACCTTTGCTCACCTAACAGTGTATTTGTCCATTAGTCTTTACACTCAAAACCTTTAGAGTCGACTTTAGCGATGTTGTCTTTATTGCCACACTCTTTAATTGCCATCTCTGTGTGATTGTGCTCATTGTATTGTTTAGCAATTGCGCCAAGGCTTAGCACAATTACTACAGCTATCACTATTTTTTTAATTTTAGACATAAACATTCCTTTGAAAATAAACTATTTAAATACAACCAGTTGCGCTTGCTATTTTTGATAAAACTTAATCAATAAGCGCCATCGAATTTAAATTGAAGTTATAAATAGAGAATGACTCACCTTCTTCTTTTAACGTGACGGTTATTTGTGCGTCTCCATTAGTGTATGAAGCTGGAATTAAATAAGTAACATAAGTACCAGAACCACCTCCAGTAACAGCTTTAGAGCTAACATTTATAAATTCAAATTCACCTAGTTCTTTTAATTCGCCCAACTTTGAAAATGCACGCATGATTTTAGAAATATCTTCATCTGTGGCATTTTCAATTGATGATGGGGTCATATAGTTTTTTAGAGTTTGAGCATCCCAATTAGAAATATCTACAATTGCTGAATTTAGGTAAGGAATAGCAGTTTCTTTGTAAGCAGACGATTTATTCGCAGTCCAAATTGCTAAAAGTACAAATAAGCTAATTAACACTAAAAATGTTATACCAATTCCTTTAAGTATCTTTTTAACCATGATTTTTATTATTTTTCCTTGATTGAATCACTTACGAATTTATCAGCTTTAAATGTCTTATGGTAGTACCCAATGTGACCCAATTTGTGTCAAAATTTTATAAACACAAACCTTAGTTGCTTGTATCATGGCCAATATGCCCGTTCTTTCGCTCTTAACCTCAACTAGCCCATACTCTGAGTAAATCCACTCAATCAGTTCTCAACTTATTTTTACTCACCATGTATTAATGCTACTAAGCAAAAATATCCACCGCAAACTAACTCAGAGCAAAGATTTATTTGGTACAATCAGCCTTTGATATGGCTAACAGATAGGTTTTCCTTAATGCATCCGCGAAATCGCCACTTAAATGGCTACGACTTTACTTTGCTATGCAAAGATACTCCTGCCCTAACACCTTATATAACGCAAACGCCAGCGGGCACTGATACCATTGATTTCACCAATGCATTAGCGGTTAAAACCCTCAACCAAGCGTTATTAAAAAGCCATTATAAAATCGATTTTTGGGATTTGCCCGACAACTACCTTTGCCCACCGGTTCCTGGCAGAGTGGATTACATTCATCACTTGGCCGATTTATTAGCAAGCGATAACCAAGGTCATATTCCGACGGGTAAGCAAGTAAAAGTGCTTGATGTAGGCACAGGTGCAAATGTGATTTACCCGCTTACTGGTAATCACGAATATGGCTGGCACTTCACAGGCTCCGATATTGATGCCTTGTCTGTTAAAATTGCCAAACAAATCGTGCAATTCAACCGCCTGAAAATTAATGTTAAGCAGCAAAACAACGCCAATAAAATGTTTACGGGCGTGATATCGAATAAAGATGTTTTTCACCTAACTTTATGTAACCCACCGTTTCATGCCAGCGAGCAACAGGCCAAAGCAGGTACTGAGCGTAAATGGAAAAACCTTAACAAAGCGCCACAAAAAGCGCTTAATTTTGGTGGCCGCCAAAACGAGCTTTGGTGTGAAGGCGGTGAGCGCGAATTTATCAGTAAAATGTGCGTTGAGAGCCAAGAGTTTGCAGAGCAATGTATTTGGTTTACATCGCTTGTTTCTAAGTCTGACACTTTACCGCATGTAAAAAAGCTACTTAGCACACTTGATGTGAAAGAAGTAAAAGTTATAAAAATGGCACAAGGCCAAAAAATTAGTCGCTTTATTGCTTGGAGCTATTTTGACCAAGCTGACCGCGAAGCCATTCTTAACGAACTAGTATAAGGATAATAAGATGATCGACTTTCGTTCAGACACAGTTACAAAACCAACAGCAGCTATGCGCGCGGTCATGAATGACGCCCCAGTAGGCGACGACGTTTATGGTGACGACCCTAGCGTTAATCAACTTGAACAATTTGCTGTTGAGCGCCATGGCTTCGAAAGCGCCCTTTATTGCAGCTCTGGCACGCAAGCAAACTTACTAGCATTAATGGCGCATTGTGAACGTGGCGACGAATACATTTGTGGTCAACAAGCACATAACTACAAATTTGAGGGTGGCGGTGCTGCTGTATTGGGTTCTATTCAACCACAACCAATTGAAAATAATGCCGATGGCAGCATAGATTTAAACAAAGTTGTGGCTGCAATTAAAGCTGATGACTTTCACTTTGCTAAAACCAAACTACTTAGCTTAGAAAACACCATTGGCGGCAAAGTTCTCCCGCTAAGTTATCTAAAAGAAGCCAGAGAGTGTGTTGATAAACATAACCTTGCTCTGCACTTAGACGGTGCCCGCGTGTATAACGCGGCGGTTAAGTTAGGTGTTGATATCACTGAAATCACTCAGTATTTTGATTCAGTATCTATTTGCTTATCAAAAGGACTCGGCGCGCCGGTTGGCTCACTATTATTAGGTAGCAAAGCACTGATTGATAAAGCGCGCCGCTGGCGTAAAGTACTTGGTGGTGGTATGCGCCAAGCGGGTATGCTGGCAGCTGCTGGCCAGTATGCACTTGAGCATCACGTAGCAAGGCTTGCTGAAGATCACGATAACGCGGCGTATTTAGCTGAACAGTTAAACACCTTAGCTGGTTTTGATACGTCAACTTTTCAAATCGATACCAACATTGTTTACGCAAATGTTGCCGAACATATCGATTTAAAAGCAGTGGCACATGCGTTAAAAGAGCAAAACATGCTGTTTTCACCGGGTAAACCACTGCGATTAGTGACCCATTTAGGCGTCACTAAGCAAGATATTGATAGCTTTATCTCGGCATTAGCGGCCGAGATTTAACGCTTCTTTATAATGTTTGCGGCAAACCGATACATATCGGTCGTTGCCGCCAATTTCTACCTGATTACCGTCTGCGATCGCATTGCCATGCTCATCGGTACGCAATACATGATTAGCTTTACGACCACAATGACACACAGTTTTTAACTCAATTAGTTTGTCAGCCCAGGCAAGTAGGTATTGTGAGCCACTAAATAACTCGCCTCTAAAATCGTTACGTAAGCCATAACACAGCACCGGAATACCAAGCTCATCAACCACATCTGTTAATTGCATTACTTGGTCTTTTGATAAAAACTGACACTCGTCAACTAAAATACAATGGCGCTTTTGCTCTGCATTTAATGATTTGATCAATTCAAATACATCTTTATCTGCATCAAAAATATGCGCATCAGCCTGTAAACCAATACGTGAAGACACCTTGCCAACACCTGCTCTATCATCAATAGCCGCTGTTAAAATAACCGGTTCCATACCACGTTCGCGGTAGTTAAATGCAGATTGTAAAAGTGTGGTAGATTTGCCTGCATTCATTGCAGAATAATAAAAGTACAGCTGTGCCATGATGTCGCCCAAATTTTAAAGTCGCAATATGCTACCCTAATCGCGCGACAACATCATCTATTACCTTACTCTTATTACCTCAATCGTTGTCCCAGTAAAATTGCTGTTTTATAACAAGCCTTCGTGTTTCAGTAACCACTCTTTTCTTTCAAGGCCTCCTGCATAGCCTGTGAGTTTACCGTTTGCGCCAATAATTCGATGGCACGGCACAATAATGCTAATCGGGTTTTTACCATTTGCAGCGCCCACTGCACGCACCGCTTTTGGGTTATTAATCGCAAGTGCAATATCTTGGTAGCTTTTGCTTTGACCAAACTCAACATCTATAAGCGCACGCCACACTTGCCTTTGAAAGTGGGTACCTTGGGTATCAAGGGGTACTGTAAAACGTGTACGCTCACCGTTAAAATATTCATTAAGCTCACTTATACAAATTAAAATAGGTGTAAGAGTGTGCTCATCAACAACCTCTGTTTGCATCGCAACCACCGGGTAAAAGCCAACGTAACTGACGCCTTTTGATGTACTTTGAATGGTAATATCGCCAATGGGACTTGGCATAATAACTTGTTGCATACTCATAATTGTTGCCATAGTTGAAAAGTTAAATAAGAGCGAAATGGCGCGCAGTGCTCGCTATTAAATTCGCTGATTCCAGCGAGGGCTTTTTTAACCCCTAAGTCGCCTGCCAGTAAAATATCGGGGTGGCTTTGACCGCGTAGCTTGGCGTAATTAACTGTCCACGGGCCAATACCTTTGAGCTCAAGCCAATTATCAAGCTCTTGATTATCTGGGTTTTGTTGACAATAAGCACTTAAACGCCTTAGCGCATCTTTGCGTGATTGTGGCATTTTAAAAAAATCGAGTTCAGAATTGGCAACCCATTCAGGGCTTGGAAAATAGTGGTTATTACTTTGCTGATTAAACTCACTTACAAGCTGTGTAACGAGATTGTGAGCCGCTGTAACACTCACTTGCTGACCAAGTACCGCACGTATGCCCGCTTCATAGTCTGACCAAATTCCCGGTAAACGCAGCCCAACACAAAGCGGCATTGCGCCTTTTAGCTCTGCATTTAAATGCTGTTCAATAGTGTGCGTGTCGGCATCTAAATCAAGCACACGGCGAATGTTATGGATCACTTGCTGTAAATAGCGGGTGTTATCAATATCAATTGCTACTTTAAAATGGTTTTTATGCTCAACAAAATGCGCTGTGAATTGCCCTTGGCAATATTTATCTTTAAAAGTGCGACCATAGCTTGTTGCGCTCAACCATTCTAGGCCGCTAATTAAACGGCGCTGCAAAAAATCATGGAGTGCTTGCCAGTTATAAGGCGGCCTAAATGCCAGTGTTAGAGTTAATGTTGAGGCTGGTTTTTTATCTGACTTGCGTAACTTTGAAGGGGCAATATTTAGCTGCTTTAAAAAAGCATCATTAAAACGACGAATACTATTAAAACCAGAAGCAAATGCGATATCTGCCACTGATAAATCTGTTTCTTGTAATAGCTGCTTGGCAAAATTGCATTGGTTAAATAATCGATATTGGGTGATCGACAGTCCAAAATGTTGGTTAAACAAACGGCGTAAATAGCGGCTCGACACGCCGAGTCTGTCGGCTAAAACCTCACAGTCGTAAGCCTCGCCTTTATCAATCAGTTGTTTGGCACGTAATGCGGTGGTTTTAGTACCTAGCCAAGCGGGGCTATTCGGTGCACTATCTGGGCGGCAGCGAATGCAGGGGCGAAAACCATCTTGCGCAGCTAAGTGCGCGTATTGGTAGTATTCAACGTTCTTTTCTTGTGCTGTTGGTGCGGGGCAAATGGGTCTGCAATAAATGCCAGTGCTTTTTACCGCCACAAAAAACACCCCATCAAAGCGTGGGTCGCGGCTTTGCCTTGCAGTTTGCCATTGTTGGCTAGTCATAATTCTTCTCGTTACACGCTAATACCGTTAGCTTAACTGAATATTATTTTTTGACTAGCCAGTTTCGGACCTTAACTATTTAAACAGCTATTTAATTGCGGCTAAATATCGGCGCTCAACTTCCGGCCAATTGATCACTTCGTAAAATGCCGCAATATATTCAGGGCGACGATTTTGATACTTCAAGTAATACGCATGCTCCCACACATCAAGCCCTAAAATAGGGGTATGATTATGCATTAATGGGCTATCTTGATTAAGGCTACTTTCAACAATCAATTGGTTATTTTCATCAACACATAACCACGCCCAACCACTGCCAAAGCGGCTTACCGCGGCATTAGTAAATTGCTCTTTAAATGCGTCATAGCTGCCAAATGTATCAACAATGGCGGTGTTTAACTCCGCACTTGGCGTACCGCCCCCATTAGGTGACATAACTTGCCAAAATAATGAGTGATTATGATGGCCACCCACATGCTCTTGCACTGCTTTTTGTAAAGACTCAGGCATTGATGAAATAGTGCGTAGTAATGTTTCAGCATCTTGCTCTGAATAATGGCTGCCCTCTAGTGCAGCATTCGCTTTATTGATATAGGTTTGATGATGCAAGGTGTGATGTATTTCCATGGTTTTCGCATCGATGTGCGGTTCAAGTGCTTCATAGTCATAAGCTAAATCGGGTAATGTAAAAGGCATACTGATTCCTTATCGTTAATGTAATAACTGCGTTTTATGGGGATGGTCAGCTAATAGCTGGTTGATTCGGTTAATAAGTACCGGAAATGCCGATGCCATGCTCGCAAACTTAACCAGCTCATAATAGGTTTTATGATGATGGTGCAGCACCAAGGTGCGAACTTGCTGCTCTGGGTGATTTAATAGCACGCTTAATCGTTGATGAGCATGACAAAGCCAGGTGCAAGCTTTATCGGGTTTTTGCATGACTTTAAAGGTGTCGACAAGATTCAAAGTGGCAACAACAAATGCTGCAATACAATGCTCTAACGAGCGAGTTACCGAATGGTTGATTGGAATATTAGAAAATTGCGCCAGTAGTGTTTCGGCGCAGCTACTCGCAACCGTGTAATGATCACGCGCAGTAATAAGCTCGCCAGATTCAAATGCTAAGTTGCCTTGATAAATAGCACTTTGCCAAGGGGCAAGCGCATCATCAATGGCGTGTGAAGTTAACGGTGTGTGGCGTGTTGTTTGAGTCATAAAAATCACCTGCACTTATACCAATCATTCTATGTGTATTTAAACTACACACAGAAAAGATCAAATGCAAATGATTTTTATTTATATTGTTATTTGCTGTTTTTTATTTATAACAACATTACTTATTGATGCGCAAAGTCGATAAGCTCTTGGCCTGTTAGGCGGTAAATAATCCATTCGTTTTGCGGTTTAGCACCAATGCTGTCGTAAAAATCAATGGCTGGTTTATTCCAATCAAGTACCACCCACTCAAAACGACCACAGTCTTTTTCGAGTGCTTGCTTAGCTAGGTATTGCATAATTTGCTTACCAGCGCCTTTACCACGGCTGTCTGCGCTGACGTAAAGATCTTCTAAATACAAACCATTTTTACCAAGCCAGGTTGAGTAATTATAAAAATACACAGCAAAACCAATTGGTGTGTCACCCTCTAAACAAATAACACTATGCGCCGTTGCGCCTTCACTGAATAACGTTTTTAAAATAGCTTGCTCGTCTGTTTTAACTGCGTCGGGTTCTTTTTCGTAAATAGCAAGTTCGGTAATAAAATGTAGGATTGTTGCAGCATCACTTGCGACTGCCGGACGAATTGTAATTGCGTTACTCACTCTGTATTCCTTTTTTACATCATTATTGTAACGCCCAGTTTATAAGGGCTTTAGCATGGTGTAAACGCCCTTTACAGAAATACACGGCATTTAAAAAGGGGCTACTAAAAGTTAGCCCCATTATGCTTTATTTACTCATCGACTTATAAAGTACCGGAAGTACAAATAAAGTTAAGAAGGTTGCACTGACCAAGCCGCCAACAATAACCGTAGCAAGTGGCTTTTGTATTTCGGCCCCTATTCCTGTGCTAAGGAGCATTGGAATTAGCCCAAGCATTGAAGTAAGCGCGGTCATGAGTACGGGTCTTAGCCTTGAAACAGCGCCTTCAAATACTGCTTTATCTTTGCTATCTCCTGCACTAATCCTTTGATTAATGCTTTCGACCATCACCACACCATTCAATACAGCAACACCAAACAGTGTGATAAATCCTACTGAACTGGGTACAGATAAGTATTGTCCTGACACATACAATGCAATCACCCCACCAATTACAGCCAAGGGAACATTGACAAGAATAAGCACCACTTGCGATAGGTTACTAAAAGCAAAATAAAGCAATAACGCAATCAGTAATAAGGCCACTGGCACTACTATCATTAGCCGCTTTTGTGCCCGTTGTTGGTTTTCGAACTGACCGCCAATCGCCACACTGTAACCACTAGGTAACTGCATTTTATCGGCAATGGTAGCGCGTATATCAGCAACTACAGATCCCATATCTCGCCCCTGCACATTCGCTTGAATAACCACCCGCCTTTGAACATCATCGCGACGAACTTGCGGAGCGCCAGACTCAATTTGTACATCAGCTACATCCCCCACCCTTACAATGGCACCCGTGGGGGTTTGCAGTCGAAGATCAGCAATCACATTTGGGTTTTGGCGAAAGCTTTTTGCTATACGCACATAAATATCATAGCGCTCATTGGCATTAATGATTTGCCCTGCGGATTGCCCGCCAATACCGTGCTGAACTACATCCATTAAATCAGCCACCGATAAGCCAAAACGCGACAATGCCAAACGGTTAGGTTTAACTATCAGCTGCGCTTCGCCGCCTATTTGCTCCATAGCGACATCTTTAGCGCCAGGTATTTGCTGAACTAGCTGCTCAATTTGTTGGCCTTTTTCAGTTAAAACGCCTAGGTCACTACCAAATAATTTTATGGCCAATTGCGCTTTAACACCTGATAAAAGCTCATCTACTCGGGTTGCTATAGGCTGTGAAAAGTTAAACAAAAGCCCTGGGAACTGCTCAAGCTTGGCTTCCATTAGCTGTTGCAATTCGACACGTGAATTCGCGTTAACCCATTGATCATGTGGCTTTAAACCTAAATAGATTTCTATGTTGTTAACCGGTTCAGGATCACCCCCTACTTCTGCCCGACCGATTCGGCTCAGCGCATATTCCACCTCGTTAAATTCAAGCAACATGGCTTCAAGCTTTGGAGCCACTGAGATTGCTGTTTCGAGACTTGCAGATGGGGCAAGTGTCACACGTAGGTTAATAGTGCCTTCTTCAAGTTCTGGCACAAATTCAGTACCCAGCTTTGGTAGCATAACAGCCGCTACAATTAGTAATAACCCTGCAATAGCTAAAACGCTGCGTTTAGCCTGCAATGCTTTTTGTAAAGCCCGTTGATAAAGCATATCGATAGGTTTTAGTAAGATACTTTGCTTTACTGTCACGCCCTTAGCAAATAAATAAACACACAGTGCTGGCACCACAACTAAGGCAACAATTACAGCGCTAATAATCGCAAGCATAATACTCACAGCCATTGGCTGAAATAACTTAGCCTCAACGCCTTCAAAGCTAAACAGTGGTAAAAATACCGTAAGAATAATCAAAGAGGCAAAAAAGATAGGCCGTGCGACTTCTTTAGCAGCAATTGCAACCAGCTCGGCGGGTGCCTTATGTTGATTGTGCTTCATCCCTAAGTGCCTAAATACATTTTCTACCATAACAACCGAGCCATCTACCAGCATGCCGATGGCAACAGCTATACCCCCTAATGACATTAAGTTAGCCGATAAGCCAAGCCATTCCATTACACTCAGTGCTAAACCAATCGAAATAGGGATCGACAATAACACCAAAAATGTTGCTCTTAAATCCAACAAAAATAGCGCTAATACTATGATAATAAATACAAAAGCTAAAAGCAGTGCATCAATAACTGTTTGTACCGCTTGGCTTATAAGCTCTGCTTGGTCGTAAATTGCTTTAAATTCAACCCCATTTGGCAGTGCTTGATTTATCATCTCGACACGCGCGTTAATGCCATCAATCGTTTGCTTGGTATTAGCGCCCATTCTTTTCAGCACGATACCTGTGACCACTTCACCACGATTGACTATTTCCCCTTGATCATTGCGTTTAGATAAGGTGACAGCGCCTTGGCGAATTTCACTGCCAAGCTCAACATTCGCAACATCAGCCACTTTAACGACCGTACCATCAATGGTTTTGATAGGCGTTTGCGCAATTTCAGTAAGCCCTTTTTCGCCTGGGGTAAACCAACCTGTACCACGAATAACCAGCTGCTCTTGGCCTCGGTTCATATACCAGCCACCCACATTGCTATTGTTAGCATCTAGTGCGTCACTAACATCTTGCTGTGTTAAGTCATAGGCTAGTAGCTTGTTGGGGTTTAAGTTTACTTGATACTGCTTGACCTCACCGCCAAATGACAAAATATCGGTAACACCATCAATAGGTAATATAAGTAATTTAACCACCCAATCATTTAAGCTACGTAGTGACATGCTATCTATGTTTGCATCAGGCTTTGCTTCAAGTAAATACTGATAAACTTGTCCAAGCCCTGATGTGTTAGGGCCCATTGTAGGCATACCTACACCGTCTGGGATCAAC
Source organism: Pseudoalteromonas sp. CH_XMU1449-3 (assembly GCF_037027245.1). Taxonomy (NCBI): domain Bacteria; kingdom Pseudomonadati; phylum Pseudomonadota; class Gammaproteobacteria; order Alteromonadales; family Pseudoalteromonadaceae; genus Pseudoalteromonas; species Pseudoalteromonas sp. CH_XMU1449-3. Next base: position 9,771 of record NZ_JAYMDY010000031.1, on the reverse strand, counting down.
TCTTTAGCAGACTGCAAACGTTCAAAAACCAGTTGCCTAGCAAAGTAAATATCAACACCTTCTTTAAACACCACAGTGACGCCCGATAACCCTGTTTTAGAAATAGAGCGGACCTGCTCTACATCGGGAAGTGCATACATAACCGCTTCTAACGGGTATGTGATCAGTTGCTCTACTTCTTCAGCCGCAAGCCCTGGTGCTTCGGTATTCACCGCAACTTGCACATTTGTCACATCAGGAAAGGCATCTAAATTAAGTTTTGGGATCATAAATGCACTCACTGCAATCGCTGCAAGTAAGGCCAATACCACCAGTAAACGGTTCTTTATCACCGCCTCAATTAATAAATTAAACATGCGTCACCTCTAGTGGTTATGCGGATCAAATCCGCCTTTAGTTAGCTGTGATGCAATAAAAAAAGCACCTTGGGTGACAACTTCAAGCCCGGCTTTAATACCTAATACTTCACGATAATCACCAAAACTTCTGCCAAGGGTTACTTCTTGGGCAGCAAAGCCGCCATCGTCATCAACAACAAACAATTGCCAGTCACCATCTGCACTGCGTGTTAATGCATTTTCTGGTACGGCAAGTACCTCTTGCTCTGTCTCAAAATGAAAATACACATCCGCAAACACGCCTGGGTGCAAACTATGCTGGGTGTTTTTTACCTCGAGCCTAACGGTTCGTGAACGTGTTTGTTCATTAATGGTATGTGCTTCTTGAATAACCCTTGCTTGATAGCGATTACCGTTAACTTCTAACAGCGCCGTAGAGCCATTACTGATAGTACGGTCTTGATTAGCTGAAAGCTGAGCAGCAACCCAAAGTGCAGATTCATCGGCTATTAGCATTAGCTCAATCCCCGAATCAACTCGCTGACCTTGAGCAAAGTTATCGGTTAAAACAGCTCCCGATGTTTGTGCAAACAAGGTATATTCACCGAGTTTTTCTGGGCTTATTGTGAGTGTTTGTGCAATAGCTTTTTTTGATAAACCAAAGGCAACTAACCGGCTATAAGCCACTTCATACTCAGCTTTGGCAGTTAAGATTTGCTTTTCGCTGACTGTGCCCGGGGTCATTTTAGTAACGCGTTGCCACTCGGCTTCTGCCAATCTAAATTCAGTTTGCTGGCTGGCTACTTCGCCACTAAATAAAGTGACTAAAGAGTCTCCTTTATTTACATGCTGCCCTAATAAGGCATGGCGCTTTACAACGATAGAATCAACACGCGGTGACACCACATAACTGGCATAGCCATTGGCTTTAATTTCGCCCGGTGCATACAAGGTTTGCTTGTGTTTTTTCAGTACAAGGCGCTCAACCTTGATATTAGCGAGTTGCTGTTGCTGCTCAGTTAAACTGACTTCATTAGCATGTTCAGCTTGCTCATTTTCTTGGTGGTTATGCGCTTGTTCTGTCGCATAAATATTTGTCACAGCCATATAGCATACGCACAGCAATGCGTAACGCATAAAATTTCTTAAATACATAGAGTGTCTCTTACTTAAAATGGGCTAAGCCCAAATAAAATCTAAAAAGGGTTTTGGATTAAGTAAGAGCTAAAATAGGTGGGCGATGAAGCGGTGCTAAGTCAGCCGATTTGAAGTTGAAATCAAGTGATTCAATTTTAGTAAAATAGACATCTGTAGGTTCAGACAATTGCAGCGAATCGACAAACGCTGGGCTGTGACAAACGTGACAATGGCCTTTTTCGGCTGAGTCAGACAACTGTTTGCTCAGTTCGGTGTGCTCTAATTGGTGTAGCTGATGATCGCCATTGATAGCGCAATGGGCTTCAAGGTCAATTTCTTCAGATAGCAGTACCGAAGTGTGATTAAACGCAGCATTATGATCGGCCACATCAAAGCTATCCAGCAAGGGCTGGAGCAATAATACGCTAATCAAAATAATAAATGCAGCTTTCACATTGAGCCTAAAAATTAGAACTAAGATTGGTACAACGGCGATAAATTAACAAATCCACCGGCATTTGAACAGTAAATTATAATCTGTACACGAACAAATCATTACAAACATTTCAATACCACGGCACGCATGGTATAAAAATAAAGCAAATCAATAACTCGGTATTTTTATGGGACACGGACACCACCATCATCACGATACAAATAACCAAAGCACCCGCCAACTCATGCTGGCAGTTGCAATCAATGTGTTATTAACTGTCGCTCAGGTGATTGGCGGCCTTGTTTCTGGCAGTTTGTCGTTAATTGCTGATGCACTGCATAATTTAAGTGATGCCTCGTCGTTATTCATTGCCCTAATTGCCCGAAAAATTGGTGCCAAACCTGCCAACGATCGTTATCAATACGGTTATAAACGCGCTGAAATTTTAGCAACCCTATTTAACAGCTTAAGTTTAATTGTGATTGGTGGTTACCTAATTATTGAAGCCATCTCCAACTATTTAAACCCTGAGCCCATTGATGGCTGGATCATCATTTGGGTTGCAGGGTTTGCACTGGTTGTTGACCTAGTCACCGCCCTTTTAACTTACAAAGCAGGCGCAAAAGACAGTATGAATATTCGTGCTGCGTTTATACATAATGTGTCTGATGCATTAGCTTCTGTGGTGGTGATTATAGCAGGTACCTTAATCATTCTTTATCAATGGTATATTGTTGATTTAATTGCCACTATGCTGATTTCTGTGTATGTCATTTACCATGGTGTTTTGTTGTTAATAGCGAGCAGTAAAATTTTGATGCAGGCAGCCCCTGATAATTTTGCTTTAACAGAAGCTATTAATGAGCTTAAAGCCCAATTTGCAATCACTGATGTTGATTACCTCAAAACATGGCAGGTAGATGATCATCACGTTCATTGCGAGCTCAAGTTTAGTGCCAAGCACAACATCAATAACGATGAAATACGTCACTTTTTACATGATAACTTTGCAATTGAAAGCTGCACCATAGAACAAGTTTTAGTGTAAATGTTACGCGTTATCATTTACTATTCAGTTTTGTTTTAACAGTAAACTGAAGGAACAAACCTTGTTGAAGTTGTGGTTACGTCGTACGCATTTATTGCTTGCCTTAGTAAGCGGTTTATTTTTGATTTGTTTAAGTTTGACCAGTGCGTTGCTTATTTACGCAAAAGATATTCAATACCTTACTCAAAGCGATAAATGGACTGTAACACCTGCGGCTTCAGCACTTGATTTTGATGACCTCATAAAACATGTTTCAGCTTCAACCAAACAACCAGTTACCCTGTTAATGCCTGAGCAGCGAAGTGATCTTGCTTGGCAATTACAGTTAGCAAACAACCGCTATGTCAGTGTAAATCCTTACAACGGCCAAGTGTTACATGAGTACGATTACTACAGTACGATTTATGGCTTTACCATGGCTTTGCACCGCTGGCTGCTATATGAAGATGGCGATAAAAACCGCCCGTTAAGAAACTGGGTTTCGGTGTGTGCGCTCATTCTTATTATTGAAATTCTGCTTGGCTTTTATATTTGGGTAAAGCCAAAAAATCGTATCAAGCGCTTGGTTATTAAGCGTAAAGCAAAGTTTAGAGTGCTGATGTATCAGCTACATACCGTTCTAGGTGTGTATTTTTTAATTCCACTCATTTTAATTGCCTACACAGGTATGGCATTTAACTGGAAAACACAAACCAAAGCCGTATTAGAATTTGTGATGCAAGGCACAGTTGAAGATAGACCTAAACCGCCACCCGTTATTCCCCCTTTAGCGGATACGCCTTTTCAAGTTCAAAAAGCGTTTGATAACGCACAAACTGTATTTCCTAAGGGTAAGTTATTTAGAATTTATTTACCGAAAAAGCCAACTGATAACATAGGTTTTAGAATAGAGAACCCGGGTGAAAGCCATGCCTATAGTTGGGTATGGGCAAACCCATATTCAGCAGATATTGTTGCAAGCTATGATGCCAGCCAAAGTTCTTGGACCACGCAAACTTGGAACTTTAAATATAAGTTTCATATTGGTGATTTTGCAGGCCCTATCGTGCAATTACTGTGGTTACTATTTGCTTTGTCACCGTTATTTTTCACAATTTCAGGTGTTTATTTTTGGTACAAAAGGCACTACAAATGAAGAACCATTACTGAAAGTGACATTCGCCATGAATAGTGAGCTCAAAAAAGCCTTTAACACCGAAATGATATTGGCTAAAACGAGTTATAAGAAAGCAGATTACACAACCGCTTTTTATCACTTAGAGCGGGCTCATATTCTGGGTCAAAGCTATATCATTGCGCATACTTACTCTCATTGGTGGATGTGTAAAATTGGTTTTAAAACCCATAATGCCAAGGAAATAATTGGTCAGTTTGCTCGCATGGCAGCTTCAATTGTATTTTCGCGTATTTGGGTCCCACTCGGTAATACCGGCGGCACTAATGTTAGCCCTTTCAAACCAATGCCTATTCCAGACGACTTAAAACGTTTTCTAAACTAGCGCCAGCTAAAAACACAGCTACAGTCCTGCTAATCCTAATAGCTATTTACTTAATAACTAATTTAAATAAGTAGGTACAAAACAACACAACAATTTATTGCAAATAATTATCATTAGCCTTGCCTTTACACTTCTTTACATTTAGACTGCCGCACAATCACATAATAAATACCGATTTAACAAGGATAAACATGTTAAAAACTTCACTGACTCTGGTCGCTATTGCAATTAGCAGCCAGGCATTTGCTGATGATGCCATCAATAAAAAGCTTACCGCAGAAGAAATGGAACACGTTGTTGTATCAGGCAGCCGTGTATTTGAAAGCATTGATGAAGTACCCGCTTCTGTAACGATTATTAGCCAAAAGCAAATTGAAGAGCATTTAAAAGTTAATCCAGAACTACAAAGCTTACTTGCGCAAATGGTACCTGGCCTTGCACCAGATACAGGTAGTTCGAGTAATACAGGCCAGAGTTTACGTGGCCGTGCACCACTTGTGATGATTGATGGTGTGCCGCAATCTACACCGCTCAGAAACGGCTCTTTGGGAGTTAAAACACTCGACCCAAGTGCCATTGCGCGTATCGAAGTGATCAAAGGTGCTACCTCTGTTTATGGTAATGGTGCATCGGGCGGTATTATTAACTACATCACAAAGCAGGCAACAAGTGGTGGTCAGCCAGAAGGTGAGATCAGCCTATCGTCACGTTTTAGTGCAGTAAAACTAGAAGAAAGCGCCGGTGCGCGAGTCTCTGCTGCGGTTAATGGTCGTGCTGATAAAATTAGCTATTTATTTACCGCAAGTTACGAAGAAAACGGTGTTCAACGTGACGCCGAAGGCGATATTCTTGGCCTACAGTATGGTTTATCTGATGCAGTAACAGAAAACTACTTCACCAAGCTTGGTTATGATTTTGACGATGAGAAGCAACTGCAATTTAGCTATAACTACTTTAGCTCTCAACAAAAAACCGATTTAGGTGACGTTGTTGGTAACCTAAACGATGGCGAAAAAACGTATGCTATTCATGTACCTAAAGAGCTACAAAAGCAAGGTAAACCACAAGGCCCAGATGGTAACGAAAACATTACCTTAAAATACACAGACTACGCCCTGTTTACTAATACCCAAATGACGCTCGACCTTTACATGCAAGATATCGAGAATGTGTTTTTCTTTTCTACAAACTTAGCTAACCCAGACGAAGGTTACGAAGGCGGCCAATCAATTATTCGCTCTGAAAAGAAAGGTGCACGCGCTACCTTTAATACCCTTGTTGATTTTGACAATGTTGAAGCTACCTTCATTTATGGCCTAGATGCACTGAATGATGTAACGTCTCAGCCACTTGTAGATGGCCGTGTTTGGGTACCAGAAATGGATATGGAAAGCCTTGCTGGCTTTTTACAAACAAAATGGGTAATCGATAATGATTTAGTCATTAAAGCGGGTGTGCGCCAAGAGAGCATTGATTTAACCGTTGATGATTACAATACCTTAAAGCTTTGCCGTTCAGAAACACAGTGCTCTGTGCCACTTAGCGTAAAAGGCGACACCATTGATTACGATGCAACCACCTATAATGTAGGTGTTAAATACAATTTACTTGAGGCTTTCAGTCCATTTGCCAATTATTCACAAGGGTCTGATATCTCAGATATTGGCCGCCTACTTCGTTCTGCAACGGTGAATGATATTGGTCTAATTCAAACAGAAGCATCAATCATTGATAACTATGAAATTGGTTTTACCTCACAGTTTGATGACTTACGTTTTGAATTTGCAGCTTACCGTAGTACATCAGAGTTTGGCACCACGAATAGCTTTAATGAAGTAACCGGTGTGTATGAGCCGGTACGTGCACCTCAAGAGATTTGGGGTTACGAAACATTAGTTGATTATAAAATTAACCCAACTCTAAAACTGGTTGCAACTTACAGCTATGTTGAAGGTAAAAATACCGAAGACGACATTTACTTAGGTTCGCGCCAAATAAGTCCACCAAAAGGCACTGCTAACTTAAACTGGCAGCCTAATGATGAGTTATCACTTACGGTGAGTTATTTATATGTGGGTTCACGCAAACGCTTTGAACCAAATGCAGACGGCGACTATGTTGGCGACCAAGGGCCAATTAGCAGTTACAACCTATTTAACCTAAGCGGTCGTTATAACTTTAGCGAGAACTGGCAAGCGTTTATGGGCGTAGAAAACCTATTTAACAATGATTACTACCCTGCCCGCGCTCAGTCATACACCTATGGTGGCTATAACATTAAAGGTTTAGGTACCACTGTTACACTTGGTGCAACCTATAGTTTCTAAATTAAATTTTGTTTAGAACAACAAGCCCTTCTTAGTAAGGGCTTTTTTCATTTAAGAATAGAAACGATAAATTGTTCATTTATCAACCATTAACGCAAACTTAAACGAGAATCACACTCAATAGTAAACAACTGATTTACAAAGGAAAAAGTTTGCAATCTTGTTTTTATATACTACAATTACCGCAACTTGGAATTCGAGGACAGCATTATGAAAGGTAACCAAAAAGTCATCGATAGTTTTAACAAACTACTCGCAAACGAATTAGCCGCTATAGATCAATACTTTATTCATTCTCGTATGTACGATGATTGGGGCCTAAATAAGCTGTATGAGCGTCTTAACCACGAGATGGAAGAAGAAAAAGATCACGCTGATTGGTTGATCAAACGTATTCTATTTTTAGAAGGCGTACCAAACATGACTAAACGTCGTGATCTATTAATTGGCTCAGACGTGAAAAGCATGATGCAAAACGATTTAACACTTGAACTAGAAGTGGTTGACTGTGTTAAAGAAGCAATTGCAATCTGTGAAGAAGAAAAAGACTATCAATCACGCGAAGTGCTTGAAAAGCTATTATTTGATACAGAAGAAGATCATGTTTACTGGTTAGAACAACAGCTTGGTCTAATCGACAAAATTGGTAGCCAAAACTACCATCAATCTCAAATGGGCGAATAGAGGCTAATTGTATGAAAGGTGATAAAAGCGTCATTGCTGCACTTAATAAAGTATTAGCGAATGAATTAGTAGGTATTAACCAATACTTTTTACACGCTCGTATGTTTAAAGATTTTGGCTTTTCTAAATTAGACAAAGCTGATTACAAAGTATCTATTCAAAAAATGAAAAACGCCGACCGTTTAATTGAGCGTATTTTGTTTTTAGAAGGTTTACCAAACCTACAAGATTTAGGTCGCCTACGTATTGGTGAAAACTCTGAAGAAATGATCGAAGCGAATATGAGCTTTGAACTTGATTCATTACCTGATCTTAAAGCGGCAATTAAACTTGCTGAAGAGAAAAAAGATTACATCAGCCGTGAAGCGCTAGATAACATCTTAAATGAGCAAGAAGAACAGATTGATTGGCTTGAAACACAGCAGCAGTTAATCAAAACCGCAGGGCTTGAGAATTACCTGCAATCTCAAATGTAATTTGCTAAAACTTAAAAAAGCAGCCTAGGCTGCTTTTTTTATGTCTGAAATTTGTGATTAATCGTCATCGCGATCAATGATTGACACTTTATTACTTAAAATTAAAGAGTTAGGAATTAAATGCACCGCTCCCTCGCCTTTAATTGTGATATAGCGCAAATTAAGGTCAATCACAGTGCCCTTTGAATTACTCACTTCAATGTAATTACCAAGCTTAATGGGTTTATAAAGCACAATCATGACACCTGCTACTAGGTTTGAAATAGCATCCTTCAACGCAAAACCTAGAGCAAAGCCTGTTAGGCCTAAGCCGGCAACTAACGCGGCTACGTCAAAACCCAGTTTCGATAACGCCAGCACAATACCAATGAATAATAAAATAGCGCGCTGCGAGTTAGAAATAAGCCGAAAAGTTTCAAGAGCGGTTGAATCAAAGCGACGTTGAAACTGTTTAATAGCACGGTCAATAATAAGGCTTGCTATGTAAAAAGCAGCAAGTACTAAAAATGCTTGAATAAATTGGCTAGTCATAAGATTTTCAAGTAAAAATAAAGCCCATCATAGGCTTAAAATTGCGCGAGGCATACAATTATTGCTTTTCAAACACACAAGAAACGTTAGGTTTACTTAGTGTATAAGTAATATTGCCATTATCTTTAAAACGCAAATCTTCAGTTGTTGAACCGTTGTCGTCTTCATTATCACAGCGAAAGTAGCGCTTAGTTCTAACAATACCATCTACAAAGTATTTTAACTTCGAACTGACAACGCAAAAGTTAGGTATCTTCTTTACCTGCGTGCCGTTATGTAAATCACTAAAATCGATTAACGTCCCTAAGCTAAAGCCTTGCGTTGGTTCTTTTATCAATGAAAAAGATGCGTTTTGACAAACCACATCACTGCCCTCTTTTGCTTTGTAGTCACCCTGTTTGTCTTTTATCAGTGCCAAAAACTGCGTTTTATTGCTCGGCTTTACATCCAGCAGAGCGCTGGCAATTGATGAGGTTGATAGTAAAAAAGCCACTAAACAAAAGTAATATCTCATTGAAAATCCATAAACTTATAGACACTTTACTAGCATAGCATGCTGATTAAGGTTGGTGAATTTATAACGTATTAGTTAATACGATTAATAAATGCTTTTGGTTCTATTTTATGAACTTTGCATAGGCAACAAATCTGTTTATATGCTATAAATTTTAATGATGATAATTTTTGGAGGGAATCAAATGAAAATAGTCAAACTCATCGCTTTAACCACATTTTTGGCCTTAACCAGTACTCAAAGCCTAGCGGGTGATGACGACTGGAAAACAATTGCAGAGAAAAAGGTCAGCTACAAAAGCGAAACCGATACCGTTAATCCTATCACCAGCAGCCACTACAGCCATATAAAAGTTAAGTGCACCCATGGCACTGTGAATCTTAAGAAAATTAAAGTCGTTATGAACAACGGTGAAGAAAAAGTGTTTGATAACCTGGGTGTTTTAACCAAAGGAATGTCATCACGTAGCTTAAATTTGCCAGACAAAAACGACGCTAAACTCGATAAAATCAAACTTGAATATGAATCAGTAGGCAGCACAGCCCTCAGTATGGCAGGCGTAACCGAAAAAGCCGAAGTTGAAATTCTCGCGAAAAAAGCAAAGAAAGAAGATTAAAGTTGCGAGATGCGAGATGCAAGATGCGAGTTGCGAGTTGCGTATATGGACTCCCCCTGTAAGGCAAGAAAATTCAAAGTGTAATTTGATAATAGCAAGTTCACGTATATTCGGCCTTATTATGGGGAGCTACCCCGAGACCTGAATGGCTTAATCCACTGTATT